>JBEKDJ010000087.1:0-15999 GCA_050014415.1 Thermodesulfobacteriota bacterium
GCAGAGCAGTTTGAAATCTCTACCAAGACAGCTCAAAGAGATATCGATTTCATGAGGGACAGGCTTTATTGTCCCCTGCAATACGACGCGAGCCAGAAGGGATATTATTATGATGACGAGACTTTTTCTCTCCCAATGGTTTATCTCTCATCCGAAGAACTTTCGTCTCTCCTGATTGCGAAGAAGATGCTTCAAGATATCAGCGGTGGATATATCGGTAATGAGATCACTTCCATCCTTAAAAAGATTACCAATGTTTTGAATAAGCACATGTCTATGGGAGATCGGATCGATGATGCCTTCTCTTTTCAACTGATCGAATATTCTCCAGCACCTGAGACAGTATTTAAGGCCGTCCTGGAGGGATGCTTGAAACAGAGGCGTCTTGGCTTTACCTACTTTTCTCCGATCAGAGAGGAAAAGAGCGTAAGAACGGTTGATCCCTACCACCTGTTTAACTACATGGGTACATGGCATCTTATAGGTTACTGTCACCTGAGAAATACGATAAGAGACTTCGCGTTGGGAAGGATAACGGAGGCAAAGGTTTTATCTGAGACATTTGAAATGCCTCCCGATTTTGATATGGAAGACTATTTCCAATCTTCCTTTGGAATTTACAAAGGCAAATCTAAAAAGCAAGTTACCCTCAGATTCACTCCTCTTAAATCGAGATGGATCAAAGAACAGATCTGGCACAAAGATCAGAAAGCAAGATTCCTCAAGGACGGTTCCTTCGAATTGAGTTTCCCTGTCGCAGACTTCTCCGAGATCAAGATGGAGATATTGAAACACGGCAACGATGTCGAGGTTATTAGACCTAAGAGCCTCAGAGAATTGATCAAAACCGAGGCACAAAACATCTCGAAGATCTACTAAAATTCCCCTTTAAATTCCAAAGAGTTAGACATAGGACACTTCCTGGGGTAGGTCCCCGTCTATAATTAAACTTCTAAGAAAATAATCCCATTAACTTCAAAAAAGGAGGTTGTCATGGAAATGGACATACCATTGACCGACTTGTTCGAGTGCCCATCTTGCGGCTTTCGAGGTCTATTCAAAGCTGAGCCTGCCGCTTATGTGAAATGCATATGTGGCAGGTGGTGGGTGATAGGCGATTACAAATACTATATGTCTTTAACTCACGAAGAAAGGGAAAAAATCAGGACGTGGGATATAAATTTCTATAAAGATCACAGAGAATTGAATTATAGCTGTTTTGATGGGGCAGATATCTATTCTTAATAAACTTTAGCCATTTTTTCACTACTGTTAATATTCAAGAGCGTCAATCATGAGGAGAAAAAGGCAAAAATTGTGTAGAAACTTTAATCCAGAGAAATACAAGATGATCTTTTGCCCATATTGAAGAGGGACTGGTAAGTCGTCCAACGAGGATGAAGGAGGCCAAGTTTGCAGTCAATGTGGGGGGTTCGGGTTGGTTAAGAAAGAAGAGGATCATAAATGAAAGAAGAATTTCTCCGCCCATCCTTCGTTTATAGAACACCGTCATCATGCAACTGACGGTTTTGAAAACCTAGGACAACTCTTGGGGGGGCCCTCCATTAGAATGTAAAGTGGGAAATTATAACCCTAAAATAGGATGATGGTTTTATCAGGAGGATACGATGAAAAAGCATGGACCAATAATGAATAACGATCACGGCGAGTTGAAAACCTTAAAGGAACAGTATCTCATGGCAAGAAAGGCATTGAGCCGGGTTAAAAGCGGGACTAGACAGCGAGAATTGAAAGAATACTTCAATGACCTGAAGATCGAACTGGGTTGGGCTCTCCTTGACCATGGAAAATATGAGCAAGGCTTTGCGTTATTCGAATCGCTTTCATGGAGGGGCGATGGGGAGATGAAGTGCAATGGCATGGCCAGGGCGTTGACAGAGATGGGATATTACGATGAGGCGCGGAAGCTTTTGGAGGTTGGGCTGAGGAGGTTCCCGAAATCGTACGCGCTCTGGGTAGCAAAGGGAGCTCTGTGTGATAGCCTGGGAGATACCTTTGGTTTGCTGGAGTGTATTGAGATCTCCCTCCGCTTCGCTCCGGAAGATAACTCGACAGGGCTTTACAACAAAGCTTTCGCCCTGATCAAACTGGGATGCTATAGTGATGCATTGCCGATTATCGATGAACTTATTGAGAGATACCCTGATGATCCGAGGCATCTTGCAGAAAGGGGATCCTGTGCCCTGGAGATGGGATATCCTCAAGAGGCCCTTCAATATTATCAAAAGGCCATGGAGGTTTGGAAGCGATCTCCGACAATCTACGAAGGGATCTGTGTTTACTCAGGGCTCTGTTCATCGTACATGGAACTTGGAATGAAGACGGAGGCCATGGAGATCGCCCTCGAGGGACTTAAGAAATTTCCGGATGACGATCCGGCATTATATCAGAATGTAGCAGCGACGTTTTTTGAGATGGGTTGGCGTAAAGAAGTTACTGAAGTTCTAAAAAAGGGGGTTGAGAAATTCCCTGGAGATGAGGATCTCAAGAAATTCCTCAAGGATGTTGAAGATGATATGGATGACCCCGATGGTGGCGAGGAGCCACCTATTCTTGGATTGATATTGCTCATGGGATTGATACGGAAGAAGCTCAAGAATTTTAGAAAATAGATTAACGTAGAAAATACTTCCTCTCCCCGGGTGGGAGAGAATTGAGGTGAGGGGAGATCATGCAGATCTATTCTTATTCATGCAGTTATTGCAACTACTTCATCGAAACCAGCGGTCCCTGGCCATACTACAAACAGAAAACGGAAAAAGTCCAATACGAAAATTTCATTGATGCATCTTCAGGGCCTATTCACGGTCTCAGAGCACTCATCTATTGCCCTGCATGTGACAAGAGGAAGGAATATGATATCGTCGAGTATGAAAAACCTCTCAGCAGTCTCAATGAGATCTGGGTGGCGAGTCTTCCAAGAAAGACAAAGATGGTGTGCCATAAGTGCAAGGGCCCCGTTTACCTGGTCCTTCCTTCTGGAGCGGTCAAATGCCCAAGATGCAAGAAAGGGATGTTTGAGACCTTCAATCCTTTGCAGGAAATGGAAAAGGTTAAATTTCCAGTTCCGCCGCCTAATTCTCCTCTCAGGGTGCGACAAAGGGGTGGAGCTATCCGCGTCCCCAAGCCCACCGTCGTCATCGATTCTGCCGAACATATGGGCTATACCTTTGAAAGGTTTACCAACTGGTTTTCAGGAACAGTCCGAAAGAGGTTATCCGTTGGGGATTACACGCTTCTTGGGATGGAGGAGGAAGTGATCGTAGAGAGGAAGACCGTTCCTGATCTGGTCAAATCAATTATACAGGAGAGGAACGATTTCATCAAAAAGTGTGAGAGGCTCTCAACCTTTAAGAAAAGTTGCCTGGTCGTTGAGGGGTCTTTAAGTAACGTCAAGACCCCGTATGAGGATTCTCAGGCCCACCCCAATGCCGTCTTGGGAAGCCTCCTGGCAGCCCAGGAGAGGTGGAATATCCCAGTCTATTTTCTCGATGAATATTCTCTGGCCGAAGAATTTGTGGCAAGCATGTTGACTAAGTACCACGCCTACCGCTGGCTCGAAATGAATGGGTTTGAGAGGTGTCTCATCGAGGGGGATATTTGACTCCCAGGATTTTAATATATTGATGATTGGTTTGAGACGGAATGTTCTTTATCTAATCCAAGAGATTAATACGCAGTGGAGGTAAGACTCATGATTGGTGCTATCGCCGGTGACATTATTGGGTCCGTTTACGAGTGGAACAGGATCAAGACAAAACAATTCAATCTGTTCAGCCCCGATTGTCACTTCACAGACGACAGCGTCCTCACCATTGGCCTGGCCGATGCCATTCTCAACGACAAGGACTATGGGACCATTATGAAATCCTATTACCGCCGTTATCCCCATGCCGGGTACGGAGGTTTTTTCCATCAGTGGGCCCGCACCCGGGAGAGTAAGCCTTATAACAGTTGGGGCAATGGAGCAGCCATGCGAATCAGTCCTGTCGGCTTCGCCTTTGAAAGCGTCGAAGAGGTTTTGACCAAGGCCAAACATTATACAGAGATCACCCACAATCATCCTGAAGGGATCAAGGGCGCTCAGGCGACAGCCTCTGCCATCTTTCTCGCAAGAACAGGCGACACAAAAAAAGAGATCAGGGGTTTTATCGAGAAGTCTTTTGGCTACAACCTTTCCTTGACTCTGGATGAAATCAGACCCACCTACGGATTTGATGAGTCCTGCCAGGGAACCGTGCCCCAGGCCATCACCGCCTTTCTGGAATCAGAGGACTTTGAGGATGCCATAAGAAACGCCATTTCTCTGGGGGGAGATAGCGACACACTGGCCTGTATCACGGGAGGAATCGCCCAGGTTTTTTATGGGGGTGTGCCAGAGTTCATCACCCAAAAGGTGATGGAGATCCTTGACGAAGATCTGAGAAAGATTACCTCCGAATTCATGGAGGTGTACTGTAAGACATGAAAGGAGCTTTGACTTTTCATCATGGTTTTGATACGGTAGGACAGACAAATTCGGGGGATGACTCATCGCTAAAGTGAAGATGGGAAAGCAAAAGACCAGGACTATCTCAGACATGGAACAGAGGTTTTGAAATGATAAAAGAATAAAAGCCTAATGTCAGTAGCTGAAATAGAGAAATCGGTAACAAGACTTTCATTTCATGCGATGATGGAAAGGGTTAAGAGGTAACATTGAGTAAAACCCGGCCTGACGCACGGATTTTAGTGAGCGGGGATTACTCTGCGCTTGAATCCCTTTTCGTGAAGGAAGTACGGTCGGTAAGAGAACAGGACCCCTTTAACCCCCTCCTGATCCTTATATCATCGAAACTCCTTGGACTTCACCTTCGGAGACTTCTCGCCGAGGAAAGGGTCTCTCATTTCAATCTTCAATTCAGGACTTTGGAAGAATTTGCGAGGGAAGTAAGCACTCCCAATCTTCTCAGTCAGGGGAAAACTGAAATCTCTTCCCACGCTGACGAGCTCATTATCGGGCATATTTCAAAGTCCTTGGCTGAGAAGGAGAAGGGATTTTACTTCCACGATATCACAGACCATCCCGGATTCCACAGGGCTATCCTTGCCACCTTGAAGGACCTCAAAGATGCCTGTCTCTCTCCTGAACAAATGGATCACATTCTCAGTGATACCAAAATAGCAAAGCAGGTTCACCTCCAAAAATTGAAGGATCTTCTCAGTCTCTGGAAGGCCTATGAAAAGCGGTTAGGGGAACTTGGATGGTACGATGAATCAGACGTGATGATATCTGCCTGTCAATGGGTAAAAGACTCAATATATCTAAAACAAACACCCAGGATGATCATTTATGGTTTCTACGACTTCAATATCGTTCAAAAACGACTTCTCCAAGCCTGTCTTAATGAAAAAGAAACGATTGTCTTCCTTCCTTATGAACCTACTCATGCCTTCGAATATGTAAAACCGACATGGAATTGGCTCAAGGATAATGGCTTTAAAGAAACTTCAACCGAAATTCCGGAAACCAACAGACGCATACAACCCCTCGGTCATCTATGCCACCATCTATTCAATGACGGGAAGCCGGTAGAGATCCCTCCAGATGTCATTCAGATTGTTTCCGCACCGGGAGAGCCAAGAGAAGTTAGAGAAGTGATACGGGAAATTCTACGAGCATCTCAAGAAAAGGAGATTGCTTTTCATGAAATAGGTATCCTCCTACGGGCTCCCGAGGAGTATTCGCGCCTATTTCGAGAGACTTTCGACGGGCTGGGGATCAATCCGTATCTCCGTGAAGGGCTACCTTTAATTGAGACGCCGGCAGGCCGAAGTTTATTGATGCTTTTAAATAGTATTAATCGAAATTTCTCAAGGCAGTCTGTAATTGAATTTGCCACTTTTGCAAAATTACTTTCTGACCGATTTTCTACGGAGAAAGAATTTCCCCTCACTCCATCTCAATGGGATGCTATTTCCATCCACGCAGGCATTGTCGAAGGTCAGAAAGAATGGGAAGAAAGACTTGGACGCCTTCGAGAGAGCTGGATCAAAAAGGGGGAGGAAGAAGAAGAGGGTGAAGGAAGGGGACGCTTCCATAAGGGAGACATTGTTGCCATCGATCAGTTGATCCGGTTCACCAAAGAGCTTTTCAAATTTCTCAGACAATTGGCAGCATCAAACACCTGGAATGGAAAGGTGGCCGCTTTACTCGGTGCCTTTGATGGCCTTGTGGAGCAAGACGAAGAGAGTATTCTTGTCAAACAAGCAATAGAGAGACTTTCTGAACTGGATGTCACTGGCATCCCCCCATCCCAGGCAGATTTTACACGTTTGGTCGAAGAGGTGGTACAGGAAGAGGTCATCCCGACCGGAAGATTTCAGCGAAACGGGCCAACTGTTGTCAATTTGATGGCAGCCCGTGGTGTTCCCTTTAGAATGGTCATCATCCCGGGAATGGCGGAAAAGTCTTTTCCACCTCTTATACGGCAGGATGCAATCCTGCTGGATCAGGAACGAAAAATCCTGAACCGATCTCTGGATGGAAAAGAGACAGAACCTTTGCCATTGAAAACAGAAGGGCGACTCGAAGAAGAGCGTCTTCTTTACCGGCTGGCCATTGGCGCTGCTAAAGAAAAGTTAATTCTCAGCTTTCCCCGGATAGAAATCGGGACGGGAAAGGAACGCCTGCCATCATCATTTTTGCTCGCTTCTGTGAAGGCACTTACTGGAGAGAGTACTGATTTTCAGAAGTTTGAAAAGTTTCCCGGATTTGTCCTCATCCCTTTATCGGAGATCGCTGTGAAATCCCCGGAGAAGGCCCTGGATGAAGTAGAGTTTGATATCTCAACCGGACGGCAAAAGTTGGAGCAGAAGAAAGCAGAGGCATTACTTTATCTGCGAGAGCTTTCACCTTTTTTTGGCCGCGGTCTCCAGCTCGAATCCTCCCGATGGGGGAAAAAGGTATTCACAGGTTTTGAAGGGCTCCTCTCTTCGAAAGAGGCTCTTCAGATTCTGCAAGAGCGCCATTCGATCTTTGAAAAGAGTATTTCCCCCACACGGCTTGAGACCTATGCCTCGTGTCCCTATCAATATCTCTTAAATGTGATCATGGGTATCGAGGCCCTGACAGAGCCTGAGAAGGAGGCGACGATCAATCCCCTCGATAAGGGGACTCTCGTCCATTCTATTCTCTGGAAATTTTTTACTGATTTAAAGAAAGAGAGGGGATCTTCACTTCGTTTAGAACCGAAAGACCTGGAGAGGCTGTTAGAGATAGCAAATAAAGAATTTATCGAATTTGAGCAGATGGGAGTTACCGGTTATTCCATGCTGTGGGAGGTGGAGAAGAGAAAGATTCGGGATAACCTGGTGGACTTCTTTAAGGAAGAGCTAAATGAGACTGAGTTCATTCCGACCTATTTTGAGGTTCGCTATGGGATGAAACCTCTCGATTTTCAGGAAAGCGAAATCTCAACCGAAGAGCCGGTTTCCCTAAAATTGGCAGGAAAGACCGTTAATTTGAAGGGTAGGATTGACCGGATTGATTTGACAAAGGATGGCAACAGAGCACGGGTGAGGGACTACAAAACCGGTAAGGTTTTGGCCAAAGCAAACGATTTCCAGGGAGGGACCACTTTGCAACTCCCCCTCTATCTTTATGCCGCCAGGCAGCTGCTCGGTCGGCTTCACAAAGGCATTCAGGTTGAATCTGCCGAGTATTATTCTCTCAAAAATGGGAAGAGAGTTTGCTTTGAAGGATCTGAGCTGAAGGCAAGAGAAGCCAAGCTCCATGAGATCCTGAAGACCATCGCTGCAAGCATTGAGGACGGAATTTTTATTGCTGTACCGGGCGGCCAGTGCGGATATTGTGAGTTGAAAATAATCTGTGGGACCTGGACTGAAATACTTTTCGAGCGAAAGGCAAAGGATCCGAGAGTGAAGAGATACTTAGAGATGCTTGAAGAAGAGGCTGAAGAGAGCGAGGAATGAAATCTGAGGCAAAGTTCATAGACCAGGAACAGCGGGACAGAGCAGCTCAAGACATTTCTGAAAGTTACATCATTGAGGCAGCAGCAGGAACAGGCAAAACCACTGTGCTTGTCACCCGTATTATCAATCTGATCAAGGCAGGTGAGGCATGCCTGGAAGAGGTCGTAGCGATTACCTTTACGGAAAAGGCCGCTGCCGAGTTAAAGGTGAAGTTGCGGCAGGAACTGGAAAGGGTGTCCCAAACTGTTCCCAGTGGTGATGAAAATAGGCGAATTTCCGAGGCCATTTCTGACCTGGAGAGGATGCAGGTGACGACGATTCACTCTTTCTGCGGTTCTTTGCTCCGGGAGCGGCCGGTCGAGGCAGGACTCGACCCTAATTTTGAAGTCGCGGATGACCTGACAGCTTCGCTCGTCCAGGCAGAGGTCTGGGAGGAGTGGCTGGAAAAGCAGATGGATGCAAACGATCCCGCCTTGCGCCGTGCCGTGCTCATTGGAATCACACCGGAACAGATACGCAAGATCAGCCAATTCTTGTTGGGAAACCACGATGTGCTTCAGTACCTACCATCTCCTCCTTCCCTTGAAGAAGTGGAGAAATCAATTGGGCAATTTATTAAATCGTTTCAAAAAAGTGTCAATTCCCTGAACCCTTTGAAGAGACATTGCAAGAATCCGGATGAAGATAAAGCGGCCCTTAAAATTAATCACTTGAACGAGCAGTTACTCAAGTTGCAATCAGTCCCCCAAGAAGAGAAGGGGGCCTTCATCTTTAAAGAGATCTATATTGGTTCTTCTAAGCCGGGAAACCAGAAGAACTGGGAAGGCAAAGGATATCTTGAAGATGTTCGAAAAGAGATGGATCAACTCTTACAGACCCATGAGGAGGTCAGATCAACCATCGCCGATTCAGTTATGGCGGCACTGGCAGAACGGTTAATCGACTATATCAAGGCCTATGAGCAGGCTAAACGAGAACGAAACCTACTCGACTTCAACGATCTTCTTATGGTTGCCAGAAGCATGCTTAAGGAACACCCCCAAGTCCGGAAATACTTCCGTGATCGTTACAAATTCTTGCTGGTGGACGAATTCCAGGACACCGATCCCCTTCAGGCAGAGATCGTCTTTTTCCTTTCGGAGGAGGAAAAGGGAAAGGCAAAAGAGTGGAAGGATGTCCGGGTTTCACCGAAGCGTCTCTTTCTCGTAGGTGATCCCAAGCAGAGCATCTACCGATTCCGTCGTGCTGACATTGAAATGTACGAAGAAGCCAAGAAACGGATGGGGGAGGGCCGGCTTCTTAACATTTCTCAGAACTTCCGGTGCGCACCCTCTATTGTCCGTGTGGTGAACAGGATTTTTCAGGATCTGATAAAGCCTCCAGAGGATGGTCAATACCAACCAGGATATGTTCCACTCCATTTTGGCCGTAAGAAAGGAACTGTCCCACCCGAACACGGCATAGTGCTCCTCTATCCGCCAAGAAATGAAAATATCGTGTTGGAAAGAGCTGAGGATCGCCGTTTATGGGAGTCTCGCTGTATCGCTTCTTTCATTCAAAAGCTGGTTGACGAAGAGAAGTGGCAGGTGTGGGACGACTCTGACCAATCCTTCCGTCCTATCATGTTCAAGGATATTGCCATCCTGATGCGGACATATACTCCCTTAAATCCCCTGGAAGAAGCTTTGAGATCCTATGAAGTGGATTATCGGGTAGTTGGTGGAAAATATTTCTACAAGCGCCAGGAGGTGCAGCAGCTCCTGGCTGTTCTCCAGGCAATTGATAACCCTAATGATAAGGTTGCTCTGGTGGCGGCGCTGCGTTCGCCCTTCTTCGGGACCTCTGACGAAGAGCTGTTTATGTTTCATGCCGGAGGTGGAAACTTAAATTACTTGCAGGAGGCTCAGGGGACCGTATTAGAGCAGCCTTTCCGTCTCCTTCGAGAACTCCACGAGATACGAAATCGGGCAAGTGTTGCCGCTCTTTTGAAGAGACTCTATGAGGCAACGAGTGCATTGGTTCTATTCCTCTTAAAGCCACAGGGAGAGCAGAGGGTTGCGAATCTCATGAAGATCGGTGATGTTGCCCGTGCTTTGAATGAAAGAGGAGTGCTCAGTTTCAGGGGCTTTGTCCATTGGCTTTCTGAAAGAAGGGAAGAAGAGGCTGAAGAGGAAGAACCCCCCACGCTCGAAAGGGGTGATAATTTCGTTCGTCTTTTGACGATTTATAGAGCCAAGGGACTGGAATTCCCTGTGGTCATCATGACGGACCTTACCCATAAACCATCCGGTCGCGAGAATTTTATCATCGACCGAAACGGAGAGCGGATCGCCATTAAGGTTGGCCCTAAAGATAGTGGCTTCCAGACAGCTAATTATGAAGAGCTGAGCCAGTGGGAAGAAAAGCGTGGGGAGGCAGAGGAGCGGCGTCTCCTTTATGTAGGGATGACGCGGGCACGAGACTTCTTAGTTTTACCTATTAACTGGGTGAAGGAGAAAAAAGGGGAGAAGCAGGTCCCCGAAGATAGTTTTCTGGGCTATGTTCAACCGTATGTGACCATGCCTGATAAAGTCTCATTTGGAAAGTGGAACGAAGACATGATGTTTTACGATACGAGCAAGCTTGAACTTGAACCCGAAGAGACACCTCCTTTCCGATCGCCGTTGAGTCCTGAGATGAAAGGGGGGCAAGCTTCGAGATTAGTGCTATCTCAAAGGCAGAAGTGGAAGGCGGCACAGGAGGATTTGAAGAAGCGAGCGGGAATGGGCCGACCGATCACCACAGCCACGGAAAAGGTTTCAGAATTTGAAAAGGATGATGAGTGGGTGATCTCTTCTGTGACCGGAGCAGAGGGAGCGATCTTCGGGAAACTTGTTCACCGACTTTTTGAGAAGGTGGACTGGAGCCAGCATGGTTTGGTTGAGAAGATGGCAGAGATTGAAGGGAAAGACCTTGGGGCAACAGGACCCATGATAAAAAGGGCAGGGGAGATGGTAAGAGAAACACTCAATTCTCCAATTCTTCAGAGAGTTATTAAATCGGGCAATTACCAAAAAGAAGTTCCATTTACTTTTAAGAATAATGGAACCATTTTTGAAGGAGTGATGGATGTAGTTTTTAAAGAAGAGGATGGCCTGGCGGTTCTTGATTTTAAGACGGATTTAGTAAAAAAGGACGATCTAAACTCAAAAATTGAACATTACAAACCACAGGCTCGGGTTTATTCAGATGCTATCAATACTATCTTCGGTGAACCCCCAAAAGAAGTAATTTTGTTCTTCCTTCATTTGATGGAACCAGTTTCGGTTGAATTTGGTGAATAAGTCGCTCCATTCGACACTGGTTAAATTTTAATAACAGAAGATCAGTAAAATTTGTCAATTTCTTGCCATTTTTGGTTAATTTTGGGCCCAACTAACCTATTATGAAACAAGAATACCTTTCAAATCGGAGGATTATAAACAGTTCTCATAGCATTGGAAATGCTAACCAAAGAAGTATTTCTCTATTATTTTTGCTATTTTTTCTTATTTTTGGTAGGGTATATCCAACACGCCTGGGGGTAGGGTCTTCTACAAAAAATTTGGGATCAAACTTAAGCCTATTCTCAAAAGGAATGGGTTTTTTGTTCTTTAAGTAGTGGTAAGAGAAATGTTCAACGTGTTTGTCGCTATGCGCTTTGCCCTCTGCGCTATGCAATTTATTATTGGCTTGAAGAACGCACCCCAGAACAGTTGAAAGGTGAGGGTAGTGAATAGTGTAGACACTACACCAAGGTCCGACACCAATGGTTCTGCATCGGCGCTGGAGTGAACTTCAACACAATTCAAGAGCATAATGTCGTCCTTCGGTGACAATTTGCGAAAAAGAATCATTGCCATTTTAACCTGCCAGATAAAGGAAGGAGGATAGCCAATGGAGGCAACCCGCGACACTGAAAGCAGCCAGAAAATCGGTTATGTCGTTGTCGTAAACCGAGGAGAAGAAGGTTACGTAGGGGGTTATTTGTGCGTGAATGAACGTGGCGCTCCGATTGAGTTCTGGCATACAACTGAGTCACCTATCAAAATAAACCGCCTTCAGGCACTCCTGTACGGGAAAACCCTCATGCCCGAACTTATTGGACGACATATTACAGGTACACTGCTGAGCGATGAGCATGGAGAACCTAGGATAAAACCTTCTTTACTTCTTATTAAGGAAGAAGCAATCCTACATGGCTTCGATGTTCCAGGTATCACTGTAATATTAATAGAACCTTTGGGGTCTTCCCCTACTTTAAACGATGAGTCCACATGCCAACGTATTACCACTGGCGCTGGTGAGGTGGTCATACGGTGGAACCAAGAAAGCACAGCAGATGTTAAACAGCTGATTCCGAGGTTAAAGTCCGTGGACGTGTTGGAACCATTCGAGCGCATTTGCATGCTTTTGGACGAATTGAGCGGCAAGGGACTTGAGAAAAGCAAGGAGTGATTAATGCGTGGCCACCGCAAGTCGATATCGCTTTACGCTCGAATCGCGATGTGGTTTCTTCGTCTTCAGTGCCTCAATGCGGTAGATGTCAAAGTTCGTGGGTTCTCATACGTCGATGCTGATGTCATTACGTTTCCGTTCATGCCGACGACAACAGCGACAAGTTTTACGGACCAGAGTGCAGGGGCTAAGGCAGTATGTGTGAGTCAACTGCTGCCTTCTACTGTGTCCAAGTGTATACATGGCCATCGGCTGGAGTCATTCTTGCCATCGCTGCTGGTTCGCACGTTTTTGTCAGTTTCTCAATCCACTGTACATGAACCCGGCTTTGCGATTGCTAAATTAGCATCCCTCGGGTGCTTGTCAGAGGTCCACTCACAAACGCTGGACATTCGCACCATCCAGGAACCTGCTCGAAGTGTCAGATCGTTTGTGGATGTGGACTTCCCGAGTGCCATTGCTGAACGACATCAGACCGAGTTCTCTCGCGAACCAACTGTTGGATTCTTAATAGAAGGGATATCGACTCCAAAAGCTCACTTAGAGTCGCCCACCTTCAAGCATAGCACGAGCAAATTCGAGAGGGCAGGGTTAATTTTTGGACCGGCATACACTTCCCCGTTTCCCCTGCGTCTTACTCCAAGTGAGCAAACTGAACTACTCGCAATGGTTCACAATGACCTCTTGTATCGCATCAACAACGGATTGCGGTTCATTGGCGAAGTCGATAAGGGTATTGAGAAGTTCGAACAGCTCAAAGAAGAGATACGCTTGTGGGTGGAGGTGTACGGACTTAAAGCGGCAGCGCCTATGATATGGGCTGAATACCCTGGAGCGGCAGCATATTTTCTAGTTTCGGCTGCGGTGTATGAGTACGCCCACGGCGAGTATTGGGATTTCGCGCTGAATGCTATTGGTATTCCATCTACTCCAATATTCCAACGATATTGGGGACAACGCCTCCTCTGGTTTCTCCATGCTGTTGGCCTGCATCCTTTCGATGGGAGTGGGCTACGTTACGTAGGACCCATATTGGCACATGCGATGATCCCCAACGACTGTTTACCGGAATTCTTTGGACAGTTACTGGAACCGGCCGTACGTTTCCCTGCATGGACAGGTCTTTCCCCTCAGGAGCTCATTGCCGCATGGCTTAGCCACCATGCAAGATTTGTGGGCGTGGATAAGCCTGTGTGGCAGTTCCTGCGCCATGGTGATTGGGTAGCTGAGGAATTTGTTTCCGAGGCGGTGAGGATGGTAAGGAAACGTTTTGAAACCGGTTTAATACCGCAATCTTCCGAGTTCACGCTTCCACTGCGCATTGTGCAACAGTATAGGATCTGGCTGAAACAACAGCCCGAGCCGCCATCACCTCGCAGTCCTTTTCTCAGATTGGACCTCTATTTGGGAATATTGCTCTCGTTTCCCGAGCAGAGACTGCCCGCCGAATGTGCGGGAGAAATCTGCTCATGGGAAGTCACCGCTGGCGGTCGAAGGTTGCGAGGGCCAAGAAATTATACACAAAGGCGGGGGGAGGAAGCTGTTTTCAGCGCACCTGAGATTCCTGTTCCTTCTGAAGGGCCCTACGAAATTAAACTGTTGGTTGGTGAGGAAAATGCCGGCGCCTGGTCTCTCGTAGGCATGACCGTTGGTCGGTCTTGGAAGGCTTTCTCAGGGAGGAATTATAGAGAATTGGATGTCTCGCGCTGCCTTCGCTCAGAACCGACATGGATTGTGATCCAAACAGGTAGCACCTTGATCGTTCGAGATTCCTGTGGCACCGCTTTGGCTAATGTGGAAATGCAGCGCTGCCATTTGGGAGAGGAGTGGATGGGTTACAATGCGATAGAGGTTAACTTGACCACGGCTGCTGGGGTCGAAGTGCTTTGTGGAAATTATAAGGAGTTAATAAATGTTGAACACCCCGAGGGTGAAGTCGTTTTCACCGGTGGCAACCTGCTCCAGAACGCCGAGAACAGTCCCGACAGTATAACCCTCTTTGGTAACGCACCTCCCAAAGTCTTTTTGCGAACGAAGCCTGGTGAAGAATCTGCTTCCTTTAAAAACGTGAGGATACGCATTGCCGGTCACGGACCTGAGGGCAGCCACACTCACGAACCGTCCCTGGGCGACCTCGCATCAGCCTCCCAGATGGAAACGGGTCAGGTCATTATCGATCTTCGGCAAGTAATCCCCTTACAGATATGCCCCGGAGAGATGACGATTATTCTGTGGTATTGTGGCAGACGATTGGCTGATTATCGGTTCCGCTGGATACCGGGCTTGTGGTGGGAATGGGATCCGGATGGAAGAACCGTGAAAGTGCATGTGCCTGAAGGAGCAACCCTCTCAGATAGCTGTACAGAAGAAAGCTTACAACCATTGCCATCAGAGGACAGATGGTACATTGCTGACCTTCCCGAGGAACACCATCAAAGGGACCTTGTGCTCTCGTGGCAAAAGAGGGGGCTGCTTCCATTTTCAGTCCCTATGCGCCTCCATAGCCCCCGATGGGCTTTCCTCCGTCACCCGTCCTCCGACACGCCAGTCTGGCAGGTTAGGCCAATTGAGATCTCCCCTGATGACCTACTTAAGGCAGACAGTCCTTGTGTACTCTTGGAAGCGCGTGACATCGTATGGCAAGAGGCTGAATTGCGAGCCCAGTGGATTGGATGTGCAAAAGAAGAGCCAACCGTCGACTTAGAGACTAAAAGGGTTGCACACAATGACAGATGGCTGATTCGCCTTGCAAAAATAGCAGATACACTACGAAGGTTTCAGGATTCCGATTCGCGCGTCATAGTTGAAGGAACCATCACTGGTTCTCGTGAGGCAATGACTATTCAGATATGTGTTATGAGACTTCTATCACCAACGATGTTCCTCTGGTCCGTTCAGTTGGCAGGGTCTTCTTCTCCCGAATGGAGTAAGGTATGTATCGATTTGGGCCCGGAAGACCTAATCCAAGTGGACTCACCAGATATCCTCTTCGAGGCCAGTGGAGGCCGTTGGGTGGATGCAGAGGTTCGTGCATTCTGGCGGCCCCGTGACCAGACAGAACTGTCTCACGAATTGGTTTGCGTAGCTTGCCCAGAGCGAGGTAGATGGCGCATCGACCTTGAGGCCGTTTTAATATTATTGGAAGAGTTTAGTACGGAAGATTCAGAGATATGGTTGGAAGCAAGAACCCCAGGTATTCAAAATGGCGATAAGGCTGAGATGGCTTTGGTTCGGTTACACTTGCAACCCGTGGTCCCGCCGCAAACTTATAAGGAGTGCATACAATGGGCAGAGGGTAATAGACTGCGTACGTTCGCTTTGGACCTCTTATGTGACTTAAGCTACAAATATGAGGCACCGGTAGACCTCTTAGCCATGGACTGGAAGACATCTCCAGAATTGGTACGGCGCGCACTTCTCGCTGTTACAATCGAATGTCCAGATGTTACCGTGATTGAACGCCAAAACACCTTTAGGGTGAGCAAAGAGACCTACAGGAGCATGTATCCAGTACTAAACGAATGGAAC
>JBEKDJ010000088.1:0-15641 GCA_050014415.1 Thermodesulfobacteriota bacterium
GATAACGTCGCCAGTTCGAACGACAAGGTCTGCGCGTGTTGGCCGGTTCTCATAGGAAACCGATTCCATTTGATCTACTCGAGTTTCATTCAGGCCCCCGGTTGGTAGGTATTGCCGTTTTCCTGTGAATGGGCTTACTCTCTCCTCCGAGAGAGGAGCCACCGAAACGACATTCACTTCCTGCCAGTATTCGGCCATTTTCTTTTTCATCTCTCGTCCTTCCATCCGAGGACGTTCTTCGCCTGGTCCAGAAACCAAACGGTCGCCGCAACGTCCAGCGGTCGAGCCGCTCCATTCTCGCAAAGCAACCAAGTCACTTGCGGCAAGTCGAGGCAAGTCCGGTAGGTCCGCCACAGTGCCAAGTAGCCGTTCCAGGCATCCGCTTCCCTCTGGTGGTCGCTTTTTGAAGCAAAGCCGGGCTGATTCTGCCGAGCCTTCTCACGGGCAAGCGACGCGAAGACGAACCCATGAACGTGCTTCTTGGAGTTTGCTTCGTAGCGCTCCTTTTCTTTATCCCACAGTACTTCAAGATGGTCCTTGAGCCTCTTAAATAGCCTTGATGATGGGCGGGTAGTCCTAAGCCCTTCATGCCAGAAAAGCACCTCCCGAGTCTCCACCTTCCGCCCGTTCTTTTCCGTGAGGACAAAGAAGGCGCAGGGCTCATTGACGGCCGAGGCAACGGTCTGGGCGTCCTTCAGGATGCGTCGCCAGTTAGCAGACGGGTCCGGTTGAACACCGCCAAGCTCCAGAGAAGGTGCCGAGACGCAAGTTGGCAACCCCTTACCACTTTTACAGGGTGATATGGGACCACGTCCGTCGAGGCATGGGCCAGGGAAATTCTGGGCGAGCCACTCCAAGGCCACATCCCGGAGATAGATGCAGTTGGTGTCCGGTAAGGCGTCGGCCAGTTGAGCGTCGTTGGTGACGAAGAGTGTATGCCCATTCGTCAGACTGGTGGCTCCGATCAAGGCGTCGGGCGTTTTCAAGGTGATATTGTCGCCGGGGACGTAGCTGCCTCGGAGTCTACCAGCCGCCTTGGCCACCGCGCCGTTTACATCGAGAATCTGGAAATGTCGGTTCATGATTGCCAGGAGGTCCAACTCCGGGTCATAGCCCGCGTTGTGCCGGTTGGCGAAATGGACGTTGGCCAGGAGCTCTGAGACGACCACGGTGCTGGCATAGAGGGCAATCTTCCCGTCGATGGCTGCCCGAAAGATCGGGTCCAGGCAATCGGCCCAGGGCTGAACCGGCGGGTTACTGATGTAGTACTGCACGCAGCAAGTATCCAAGGCGACTTTGGGCTGTCCGGTTGCCGTGGGCATCCGTGTCTACTCCGCCGTCGATGTTTCGAACCG
This sequence comes from Thermodesulfobacteriota bacterium, assembly GCA_050014415.1. Taxonomy (GTDB): domain Bacteria; phylum Desulfobacterota; class BSN033; order BSN033; family UBA1163; genus JBEKDJ01. The sequence continues at coordinate 1,356 of JBEKDJ010000088.1, forward strand.
GACCGATCCCTTCAATCCCTCGACTGAGGTGGGCACGGTGACCAGGGTAAGCAGGTCCTGTAGGTCGGTCTTGATATCATCTTCGAGGTCGAGCAGCCGATTGATGAGGACTTCGGGCTTCTCATGCTCGACCGCCTCGGCCTGATGCGGGCAGTAGCGCCCGGCGGTCAGGTTGTAGTCGGTCTTGCGAATGTCCTCGATGGTCGCCCACCAGGACCGCTCGCTCTCGAACTGCTTGAGGTCGTCGGCCTTCAGGATCGCCCGGACGCCACCGTCCTTCTCGTGACGCCAGGTGTAAGGCCAGAGGGAAACCATGTGATCGAGGTCGCCGTCGGTCTCGAAGTCGGGTAGCGGCCGGCGGGTGGCTCCGAGGTCACGACCGTCGCTCTCCACGCGGTAGAACCAGACCCTGGATGTGCGCGCATCGTCGCGGCTCAACGGGCGGCGAAAAACAACGACGCTGGTCTTCGCACCGCTGTAAGGGTTGAAGACGCCGTTGGGCAGGCTAAGAATCCCAAGGACTTCGAACTGCTCCACGAGTTTACGGCAGATCTTTCGCAGCATATTCTTGGAATCGAAGAGCAGACCTTCTTTGAGTACAACGGCAGCGCGCCCGCCGGGCTTGAGGCTGTTCATCATGTGCTGAATGAAGAGCGCCTCATAGAGCTTGATGTGGTATTCGAACTGGGCCATGCGCTCTTGTTTCGTCGCCCCGAACGGTGGATTGGCGAGGATAATGTCGTACTTGTTCTTTTGGATGTCCTGCGCCTTGTTGGACAGGCTGTCGTCGTTCTGTAGCTGGCCGGAACCGTCCCGGTGAAGGATCATGTTCATCAGCGCCAGCTTGAAGACGAGGGGAGAATGCTCGACGCCGAACAGATGCTTTTCTTTGAGCCGTCGAATCATCCGTTCTTTTTCATCGGCTGCTATCTTCTTCCTTTCGATCTTTTCAAGGACCCGCATAAAAGCACGCATAATGAAACCGCCGGTGCCGCAGGCGGGATCATAAATAGTTTCACCGATATCTGGATCAATGATCTGGACCATGCGGTCCACGATGTGGCGCGGGGTGAAGTACTCCGCGAATTCCTTGTCCTGGCCGAATTGCTGAAGAAGCTGTTCGTAGGCGGTCCCAAACACATCAAAACGTTCGCCCGGTCCGATCTTCTTGGACATAACCTCGAGCAGGTTTAGGTCCTTTAGCTTTGACGTAAGATTTCTTATGGTCGGAGCGTATCGCAGTGGGAAGACGGTTTCCTTGAATAGGCGGGTAACATCCTTGGCGGAAGGGTGTTTGGAGTGTTTTTCCCTCTCAGCCAGATCAACGAACATTTGCTTACAGAACGGAATCGAATCAGAGAACCCCAACGACTTTGCATATCCGTCCGGGTCATCCGCCCAATTGTGAAATCTGTATCTGTCTGGGATTAGCTGCTCGTTCTCCGGGAGTTTTCGTTTGATGGCCTCTTCTTCCAAGAGTGCGGTCTCGTCCCACAGTTTAAGGAAGAGAAAGAGGCTGAAAATCTCCAGGCGATCCGTGGCGTGAACGGCATCGTCACGCAGGATATTGGCGACTTCCCAAAGGTCTTTTCCGAATTGATTGAAATCAGGCGTCTTCGCCATCGTTCACCTCCGTTTGCACTGGAACGCCCGCCGAAAGGTTCAGGGCATCTTTCGCCAGGCTCATCAGTTGATCGAATCCTCCGAACAGCGCCTTGATACGCATGATGCCACCGGCCTGGTCAAGCCATTGGCTGCGTAGAATCTGTTCGGGCATGATGTCAGGATTGGCCCGCTTGAAGTCGCAGACCATCAGGACCATTTCGCGTTGTTCCTTGTTCAGCTTCTTTTCCAGCGCCCACTTCTCGAACTCCCGGCGGCGGTGCAAGGTGTCGAAGTCTGCCTCGCCGGTAGCCACGGCGATGAAATCCTCGAGGGTGGCCTCGGGCTCGCCGAAGAGATCACGAAGGGCGGGCAGATCGAACCCCAAAGTCGCAAGGAAGGCATGGTCTGGCAATGACGTGCCCTTGAAGTAACGCCAGCACAGGATGGTCTGAGAGAATCGCTGCTTAAGGCCTTCGCGTTCCAGACCGCCTTTGAGCTGGGCTTCCACCTGGCGGCGTAGTTCCTCGAGGATCGCGGGCGAGATGGTTTCCGAAAAAACAAGGTGCACAGGGACATCGGCAATGACCATCTCCTGTTCCGTGCTGCCACCGCCACCCGCGCCGCCACCGCGCTCGCGGTCAATGATTTCCTCTTCTTCCTGCTCGACGGGTTCGTCCTCGACACCAGGCGAATCGTTGGTGACAACCGCTTCGAGGTGGGCGATATCCACGAAGTCAACGAGCTTATAGATGTCCTTGCCGGTCTCCTTGCACTTGCGGGTGCCACGGCCCTTCATCTGGACGTAGAGAATCTTGGACTTCGTGGGCCGCGCCATGAGGAGGACCTCAACGTCCGGGGCGTCGATGCCAGTGTCGAGCATGCCAATGCCAACCAGGATGATCGGCCTCGGAGCCATATTGGGGTCCTTGTGAGCCTGGTCGACGATGGCCCTTCGTTCGTCGGGACCGGTAACCTTCTGGAATTCCTCGATGAGTTCCCGAGCCCCAGCCATCTCGTTGTGGACCGTAAGGATGAACTTCTCGGCTGCCGCGTCGTTGGGCGGCAGGTTGTTCCTGCGGTTGTATCCCTCGATCAGGGCGTAGCGAAGGTTCTTGGCGTGGGCAATGCTGGCCGCGAAGACAATGGTCTTGACCGGCTGCCGCGTCCCGAGGATATCCTCGAAGTATTTCTCCGCGATCAATTGGTTTCGTTGCGGCACGTCCACGGCCCGACCGAGTTGGTCAGGCTCGAAGTCGAAGCCCATGTCGTGAACGCCTTCGAGGTCCACGTTTGTGTGAAACTTGTGATGGATACAGGCGGCTAGGCGCTCCCATTCCGAGACCTCGGGGTTGGTTTCTCCTTGACGGATCGTGTAACGGTAGATCGGGCCGCGATACTGCCCTGCATCCGTAAAAAACTGGTCGGTATTGACGGTTTCCTTGTCGGCAGGAGTGGCCGTGAGACCAAGAAGGATGGCTCCGCCCTTGGCGAAGTGATCGAGCACACCATACCAGTCACCAAAATACGACCGGTGGCACTCGTCCAGGATCACAATGTTGAAGTGGTCTGGATCGTAGTTCTGATACTTGTTTCGAACTGCGAGATGCTGGATGGTAGTGACGAGGATATCGCGATGTTTGTCTTCTTTAGAACCCATGGCACGCTCGATGTTGAAGTTATCGCCCAGGTGATTCTTGAACTTCTTCACTGTCTGAACGGCCAGTGCGTCGCGGTCCACAAGAAAGAGCGCGCGCCGGATTAGGCCGACGGACCAGAGCTTGGCGATAACAGCGGCGGCTGTGATGGTTTTTCCCGTCCCCGTGGCCATCTGTAGGTACATGCGCCGACGCCCGGCTTGAGCCGCGCCGAGGACCTGTGAGACGGCCACGCGCTGGTAATCCCGAAGGGTGCCGTGCAGTTCCATCGCCTGCGGCCGGAAGAACTCGCCGAACTCGGCAGGGGTCGGGAAAGTGGTGATTCTCTCGGGTAGCGTGTTGGCCTTCAAGTTCTGGCGGAGGAATATCTCCCCATCACTTGCGAAGAGAAGCGGGACATCGCCCCCAGTGTTGCGCTTGTAGGCTCGCGCATAGCCCTTGGCCTGCTCCAGCGCCGCCCAAAGGTCCTTGCCCGGCTTCTTGGCCTCAAGGATGGCCACAACCTTCCCGTCGTGCAGAAAAACCCGATCCGATTCTTCTCCGTCAAGATGATCCCGCCAGCGTTTTCGGGTGACCGTGAAGTCGGTGATGTCCCACCCACGTGCGCGGAGGTGTTCCTCAATCAGGATTTCGGCTTCGTCTTCGTTGATCGGCTTCACCTGGGCACCTCCTATTGGCCTTCCGGGAAATACTGATTCAGGAGATCAGCACCGTTTCCGCCCATGCTGCGCAGCAACTCCTCGATCCTCTGCATGGCCATTACTCTCTCTTTTCCTTCTTTCCCTTCGCCCACCCCTGCCGATCCTTCTCAATCAGGTCTCGGATGATGGAAACGATGGAGGCGTTCTGGTTCTGCTTCTGAAGCTCCAAGGCCTTCTCCTTCAGGAAAAAATACTGTGCCTCAGTGAGTTCAATGGTCGTCTTTCTCATATTGGATTTACTCCCAACTTCTGCAATACGGTTTCTCGGTTTAGCCATATCGCTATAATTATATGAATATAGCCTTAGAAGTCAAGTGAAATATCTCCCGTTTCCTGCCCATACCCTTAAACCTCGCTATTAGTAGAGGGGCAATCTGCCTTTGCCTCGATGAAATCTACCTTAAAGGGTGGTGGGTGGGCAAGCGAAGGGGTGAGGCAAGGGCAAGGGCGATTGAACCCTTACCTGCAACCTCTTCTGATAACTGTGCACTTTCTGTGCACCAGACAGAGAAAAAAAAGGATGACACCCTTAAAAATGCTATCCCTTGAATCTAAGGTTTTTCCAATATTGACAAGCATTAACCAATACGGGATAGAATAAATTGGCCTCATTTGGATAATTTGTAATCAGCGGGTTGGCGGTTCAAATCCGTGCTTCCACGCACTTTTTTCCACCTGCAACTCTATTACAAAGGAGAATCCGCTGTGAAACTTTTGGGATTAGCTTTTCCGTCCATGCTTACCGCTCATGTTGAACCGTCTTTGCTCAGGTATCCTGTCCAATAACTCCCTTAGAACGGGTCGCATATAAATCTGATCATGGTCGAATTGTTTTAGCGCCATTCCTAAAGTGTTAATTTTATCTCTGATCGTAGCTTGGGAATTAATTATTAGAACGTACTCTCCTTTTAACAAGCACAAACCCCCTGTTACTTTGACTGAATCTTCATCTTGCTTTATGGTTTCATGGCGGATTTTTACGCCAAATCTTTCTATTAATTTCTCAAGTTGGTCTATGATGGTACTCTCGTCCACGCTGGGAGTCACCTTAAAGAATTAACCTGCCAACGGAGGAGCTTCCGTTTCAATCGAAGTGTACTGAATTCTGAAGAGGGTGTCAATGAGAATTGGACATGAGAATTGGAAGGGTGGTTACCCCTAAATTCCGGCACTAAACATTGAAGGGGGTGTTAGTGGAAATAAAAAGGATCCGAACATGGCAATTGGGGGTGACAGGGTTGAGGCTTTCACCTACAAAGAGTGAGGATTTGCCTGTGGTTGGAGTTGATGTTTTCCGATTGAAAGTGAGCCTAATCAACGACCAAGCTCAGTCGCGAGCCTTAGCGCGTCGGTTGGAGCGCTTTCTTGGCTCCAATTTTCTGGGTGCAAGACGGACGACTTCGTGGCCAGAAGAAATCTGAATGCAACGCAGATCGGCGCAGATTGCAGAAAGATCACCTCGGAATTTCCGCGTATGCTCCATTCGATGTTTTCGCACTTCCTCAACAATGGGATCTCTCATTTGTCAACCCGCGTTCTTCATTACCTGAAGATGTCTGTAGGAACCACCAGCATACTGAGTCGCATAGACAGCTACGTTCCAAGGATTGTTGACTTCATCAACTACAATCCTGGTAGCAAATCCTGTTGTTGGAAGGGTTACAATAGATGCAGCACCTGTAATAATGCCAGATGCCGTAAAAATCGTGACGCTTCCAGCAGCCATGGGTTGCTTAGACTTGATCATCGCCCATTTACCGGCACTATTGACGAGTAGCCAGTAATTTCTGGCTCCACCTATTGCATTCACAATCCTGATGGAGGTTGAGATGCCAAGTGAAGCATCACTTCTGACGTCAGGGACAACGAACTGGACACCGTTTGTTGCCCATACTATGGCCCTTTTGCCTGGGTGCACTGGTCCGACTGCAAAAGTTGTATCGGCATTAATGAGCGTTGCACTCTGAAGGATATCGTTAGCCGGACCAATAGAAATATTCAGATTAAATGCCCTGTCATCCTTTATTGTTGTACTGTCTATGGTAATTAGGATATCTATAGGCAACCCAATAACGCCTTGAAGTCCCATTGTTAATGATGCTGTCCCGGTACCTATGGCGAAGGTGCCTACTGCTGTGGTAGTACCGGCGTTCACCATTTGAATAGTGGTTATGCCAGCCATATCCCCAGTTAGTGTGAAACTAACCTGGGCATTTGTGAAATTCAGTGCCCTAATGGTACCAAGGTTATTGGAAATAACTAAAGCAGGCGCTGTTCTGGACCGTAATTCGTTCGCCGCCGGACCAAGAAACTTCAGAAGGTCTTTATTAACATCTATTGTGCTGTTAACTCCAATTGCATTACAAGTGAACTGCTGAAAACCTGTGTATGGGATGCCCTTGTCATGATTGGAACTGCTGGAATCGTGCTGAAGTTCACGCCTGATAAGATCATTTCTAATTAAGAGGGCAACGCAGAACAAACACACAACGATGGCGCCAAATCCCGCCCATAGAGCTCTATGGAAATCCTTTTGTGAAAGGAAATACCAAACAGCACCCGTGGCAAGTATTCCTGCTACAAACCACAACAGTTGATGCAACCAGTCAGGAGTCAAAAATTTTGGAACATATTGAATATGTTGATCTATAATATCCGTTGAAGCAAAAGTTCCAGACTCTATCAATACTCGATAAACTCTCACTGGCTTTGCAATATTCTTAACAGTTTGTTGACCAAGGGACTCATAGCTTAACCCAAGTTTATTCTCGACTTGATCATAAGCTGTTCCTGAGATGCAGATCCCTCCGCCATCAGCAAGACTCTCCATACGGGCTGCTATATTTACCCCATCCCCAAATATCTTCCCTTCCTCCTCAACCACATCTCCGAGATTGATCCCAATCCTAAATTCCATTCTTCGGGTTTCGGGCAATTCAGAATTTTTGGTTTTTAGTTCCTTTTGAATCTCTACCGCACACTGAACTGTATCTACTACACTTCCAAATTCGGCGAGGAGATTATCCCCTGGAGCATCTACAACCCGTCCTCGGTATTGCTGGATAAGGTTCATCATCAATTCCTTGTATGCATTGAGGGTGCGGATGGTTCCCACCTCATCCTCACCCATGAGGCGGCTGTAACCTTTGACATCCGCACTTAGGATTGTAGTGAGTTTGCGTTTAACTTTTTGTGTAGTCATGGAATCCCCTAAAGATTAGTTGGGAGGTTGGTTTAAAACCCTATGATTTGATAAGAGTCTACTAATTTTGAACGGAAACTTCAACAAGAATTATCGATTACGACTTGAAAGGTTGCATGGAAGGAGAATTTTAAAAAAACACGATTTCAGGAAGTTATCTTCAGAAAAGGGGGATGAGGACTTCACCTACAAATCCTCACTTTAAGACTACATCTGGAGCTGAGGGTTACTGCTAGAAATCATGTATCCGAATTGATTAAGCTCGTCGAGGCATGGGCTACCCCCACCCACAAAAACTCTTAGAGAGCGATCTCCCTCATTTCCTACTTCAAGTCAAGGAGCAGCCGCTGGAATTCTCCAGATTCCGCAAGGATACGGTGGGCGGCATCCCGTGTTTTGTCCACCTCCTCAGGAGACAGCTTAAGGGCGGTCGGTAACCTCTTAAAGTGCATTCGCTCCGTTTCATCCTTCAACGCATCAAACTTCACTTCAACGACATAAAACTGAATATCACCACAGGAGCCCGGTGAGGTAGAAACCGCTCCTCCTTTGCATCTCTGAGTCTTTATCTCATCCGCCCACGAACCGACGCTTTCTTTCAAGAGGGCTATGGTTTCTTTGTTGTACCGGTCGATCGCGATCGAGGAGTAAGAAGCAAGCATGATGCCGAAAGACGGGATGTTTTCTGTCTTGTCCCACTTGGTATCGGGTTCTGTTTCAGCGTTCACCACGATGAAGACCACTTTGCGGACCTTTTCCATCGCAGTCCCTTCCATTGCTCCCCAGGCGCTCCCTCTGACGATGACCCGGTCAAGAAGGGCCCTCAGACCCAGATTATCCCCCACCCCCCCATCGACACGATGAATATATGGCTTTTTTTCAGGATCTAAAAATGGGGCGATATCATTGTGCAGATAAAACTGCCGCTCTACGATTTCACTGCCTTCTAAGACTTTCCCGAATCCCTCCGGTGTCTTAAAACCGCAGGTCCCAGCGTAGTTCCGCAATGTGATGGGGGTGAGCGCCATAGGAATTGCTGATGAGGCGGCAGCAGCCCTTGCCACGGAGAAAAGAGAGAGGTCTGAACAAATCACGTCGAAGGCCTCTTGAGTAAACCCTACTCTGATCCCATGCGTCATGTCCGTGGCGTTCATGATGATGAAGGGGCCTTTTCGGGCTGCGATATCACCGAAGGTACCCCCTTCGAAAATATGCTTGTCATAATATTCAGCAGCCAGATCACTCCGAGCGAAGGTCGGCGACAAAAACCGCACCCAATTGGCAACATTGAACAGGGCTCTTAAAATAAGACCTCTTTGAATGTTCTTCTTCAAAAACTTGCTTTCAAAATCCTCAAAGATGCGGTCTCCAAAGAGGCCGTAGTACCCTGCCGTGAAACTTCCTCCGGAGACACTCGATATCCCATCCACCTCATCCAGAAGCCGCCTCTTTCGTCCGTCAAGAACGATTTCAGTCCTTCGCAATTCTTCGAGAACGCCATAGGAAAGTGCAGCCGCCCGCATCCCTCCACCTGAAAAAGTGAGGAACAGAAGCAGACTGTCTGAATTTTCAGGAGTTTTCATGTAGGCTGCTCTGTAACCTGCATCGGGGCGAACCTCTTTAATCGGCTGATTGACCGGATAGTGGGCACAACCAACACTAAAAGAGAAAGCCAGCAGGAGCGCATCCATGAGGATTCTCTTCTTGTTTAACCTAAATACTTTCCTGTTCTTGTTTTTCAATTCTTGCCTCCATTTTTTAAATCGCTTCATGATTTCCCACTCCACCTTCTTCCAGGTTTTGTCTGTGGTTATCTAACGGATTTCTATATTCTTACCATTTATTTGATGGTGGGGTAAAGTGGGTTATGAACAGTTAATGGATTCATTGAAGATGAGGATATTTGGAGAGAGACTAAATTGAGGAGTACCCCTACAAATGTTCATCCAATATTATTCTAAAGGTCAACGATTACTGATAGAAATGCGCGTGTAAGGGAGTTGCTCCTCGGCCTACCCAGCCTCGCGGTCTGACCTCGAGGAAGATGTTGTTCCCGGTTAATAGATAAGCCAATGCAAAACCGTATACCAGCCGCGAGATAGTGTTATTTGGATACTAAGACCACAATACTTCTTCCGGATATTTTTAGTGTATTTCCGGAGCACAGCTTTTCGCTCCCTTGATCTGCAACATCGCAGGGACTTTGTTCACTTGTATCGATTTTTTCGTACCATTTTCTTCCCGGGATAACGGGTATATCGAATTCCAGGTTGTCCCAGTACATATTCATCATCACATGCATATCCGGATCTCCGTCAAATCCTCCGAGAGTAAAAGCCAGTGCACGCGCATCGGTGTCGTTCCAACCGGGTGAGTTCAGTCGAGTGCCATGCCATGAAATATCCTTGAGTCCCCGGCTATTGACATCTCCGCTGAAAAATCTCGGTAGATGAAGTATGGGATGGGTCTTCCGGAATTCAATTATCTTCCGGAAGAAATGATATGTCTCTTTGTTCCTTTCGAGCAATGACCAGTCCATCCAGCTTATTTCGTTGTCCTGGCAGTAGGCGTTGTTATTCCCGTTCTGTGTCCTTCGTATCTCGTCGCCCATGACGAACATCGGGACGCCCCGGGAGAGCATGAGGATCGTTGCAAAGTTTTTTATCTGGCGGTTGCGCAGGTGTTCAATTTCGGCGTTGTCGGTCGGTCCCTCGACGCCGCAATTCCAGCTCAGGTTTTCATTTATACCGTCGTTGTTTCCTTCGCCGTTTTCAAGGTTATGTTTTTCATTGAACGAGACCAGGTCGTTCAGGGTGAAGCCGTCGTGACAATTAACGAAGTTGATGCTGTTGATGGGGAGATGTCCGGTTGCCTGATAAATATCGGAACTCCCCGAAATGCGGGAGGCTACCACACCGACCACGCCCGGATCGCCTTTCACGAACCGCCGTATATCATCCCTGAATTTACCGTTCCATTCGGCCCAGCGGTAGCCGGGGAAATATCCGATCTGGTAACAGCCGGCGGCATCCCAGGCTTCGGCAATAATTTTCGAGTCGGCCAGAATTTCGGATAATTCGATGCTCCATATGACCGGAGGATACTCCATCGGGACGCCGTCCTGTCCCCTCGATAAGATGGACCCTTCATCAAATCTGAATCCGTCGACATGCATTTCTCCGACCCAGAATTCAAGACATTCTACGATCATTTTCTGCACAATCGGATGGTTGCAGTTGAGCGTGTTCCCGCAGCCGGAGTAGTCCATGTAATACTGTTTGTCGTTCTCGACCAGATGGTAATAGATTTCATTATCGATCCCCCGGAAATTTATCGTCGGTCCCTGATGATTTCCTTCGCTCGTGTGGTTGAACACGACGTCCAGGATCACTTCGATGCCGGCTTTATGCAAAGCTTTTACCATTTCACGAAATTCATTCAGGTGCGCACCGGTTTCAGGATTAAGGCAATATCCCTTATGAGGCGCGAAAAAACTTACCGTGCTGTACCCCCAGTAATTGTAGAGGGGTTTTCCGTCGGCACCTATACGGAGAACTTCTTTATCATCAAATTCAAAAACGGGGAGCAACTCAACGGCGGTAACACCCAGCTCTTTCAGGTAGGGTACTTTTTCGATAACACCTTTGAATGTTCCGGGATGCTCGACACCGGAGCTCCTGTGTTTTGAAAAACCGCCGATATGCATTTCATAAATAACACTTTCCGAAATCGGGCGGTTGAGGGGACGATCGCCTTCCCAGTCAAATGTACTGCTGTCGGGGATCACGCTCCGCAGTGATGAATCCAGATTATCCTCCGGTCCGCAGGCTCTTACCCGGTCCCAGAGATTGTTTGTATTGCCTTTTGAATACGGATCGATCAATACCTTGTTCTCGTTGAACCGGTGCCCCCTGGACAGATCATGCGGGCCGTCGATTCTATAGGCGTAATGCATACCAGGTTTCAATTTTTCGACGAAGACATGCCAGAAATGGAAGGTCTTGTTGACTTTCATGTCGAGTGGGATAACCTGAATGGGTTCGGGATCGTCGTGTTTATCGAAAAGAAGAAGCTCGACGGACGTTGCATGCTGTGAGAAGATGGCAAAATTTACACCGCCATTCTGAATGGTGGTGCCGAGTGGATGTGGACTTCCGGGTCGGGTAATAAAGAATTTTGTTTTCATGAATTACCACCGAAATTATTTAGGAATATCCTAGTGATAAGTTATAAGAAAGTGAAATGATAAGAACTTGCTTCGGGATGGGTTGGATATAAAACAAAGAAGGTGGTATGTCAAGAAGAATCGGCCACAAGATATGGGAGAATCCTCCTTACACGTTCGGTTGCCAACCCAGCAATAAGAGGGTGACGGAAGAGGTTGTGAGTGGAGACAAGAAGCACTGATGATTATCAACTCAAATCGTGCATATTTTACTAAAATACTGGATTGTTAACTTCAGGAAGGAACAAACGAAATTTCCCCTTACCAATTTTTTAAAATGGGCCGATGGGGAGGATCAACGAGTTCACCTACTAATCTGCAATAGCAGGATGATCTGAGGGTCAACGATTACTGGTAGGAATGAGCATGATTAAATGAAGAGGGGGTTTTGTTGCAAGTTCATTACCCTCACTTCAACCCCGCCTTCCGGAGGTCTTCGATGATACGATCTACTAAAGGCTGTGGAAAGGGAAGGATTTTGGCATAACGCTCCAGAGAGAATTTTGGATTTATCCTGAGGATCTCCGCGGCTGCGGCCCGGGCCTCCTTCTCCAGCCCTAATCGAATATATGAGATGGTCATGTGGATGTAAGCAAATTGGTTGTTGGGCTCACGCTGGAGTGCTTTTTTAGACGCTTCGATCGCTTTTTCATATTGTTCCGAGTCGCGATAAGAAACAGCCAATTGGACGAAGTATACGGCAGGGGGGAAAGGGTTAAGACGTATCGCATTCTGGATATATGGAATGGCTTCCTCTGCCCTGCCCGCCCAGTTAAGAACCATGCCTAACCAAAAAATATTTTCAGCCGAATTGGGATCGAGAGAGACAGCCCTCTCACACTCGGCAATGGCCCTGTCATATTGCCTTTTCATCGCGTAGACTTGACCCAAAATGCTATAGGCGGCTGCATTAGAGTCATCCAAGGAAATCGCCTTCTGGGCGAGTCCGAAGGCCCGAGCCAGCGACTGGTCGGGAGACTCAGTCGTGCCATACCACACATCATAAATGTGGATGCCGGCCAGGCCCATATATAATCTGGAATACTCTGGGTCCAGGGCAACAGCTTCCTCAAGGATCTTCTTGGCTTGAGCATTCCCCTCCTTGGTCTGCCTGTTGATAAGCTCATAAGCCTGCACATACTTTATGAAAGCATCGATGTTTTTCGTACCTTTGGCTATCATGCTAGCCATTTCACCCGCGGTCAATTCCACCTGCAGCGCAGTTATGACCTTCATTGTGATCTCATCTTGTAAAGCAAAGATGTCTCTCAGCTCACGATCGTAACGCTCTGCCCATAGGTGATGACCGGAGAGAGCATCGATGAGCTGGGCGGTGATCCGGACGCGGTCGGCAGACCTTTGGACACTGCCCTCCAGCACATACCGAACGCCCAAATCTTCGCTTACCTGCTTGATCTTCACTGGCTTTCCCTTATAGGTGAAGGTCGAATTTCGGGCGATCACAAACAGCCTTGGTACCTTGGAAAGGGCGGTGATGATGGATTCGGTCATCCCGTCGCTGAAGAACTCCTGCTTGGGATCATCGCTCATGTTCACGAAGGGCAGCACGGCGATGGAGGGTTTGTCAGGCAAGGGGAATGCCATCTTTTCTTTGGAGGCAACCTCTAAGCCCCTCCGGGCAACAACCCCAGGCTCCATCAGGACCCGATACACTCGCACCGGCTTTGCCATGTTCTTTACAGGTTGCTCTCCAAGATACTTGTACCCTAATCCAAGTTTATTCTCGACCTGATCAAAAGCCGTTCCAGATATACAGATTCCTCCTGCTTCGGATAGGCTCTCTAAACGGGCTGTGATATTGACCCCGTCTCCCAAGATCTGCTCTCCATCCTCAATGACATCTCCAAGGTTGACACCAATTCTAAATTCCATTCTTCGATTTTCTGGAAGCTCAGCATTTCGGGCTTTCAGTTCCTTCTGAACCTCAACAGCACACTGAACCGCATCCACTACGCTAGCAAACTCAGCGAGGAGATTGTCTCCTGGAGCATCCACCACTCTACCGTGGTGTTGTTGAATGAGGTTTGCCATTACTTCTTTGTAAATGGTAAGGGTGCGGATGGTTCCAACCTCATCCTCACCCATAAGACGGCTATATCCTTTCACATCCGCATTGAGAATAGCAGTGAGTTTGCGTTTAACTTCTTGTGTGGTCATGGAATCCCCCAAAGGTTAGTTGGGAGGTTGGATTAAAACCCTATAGTTTAATAAGAGTCTACTAATTTTGAACGGAAACTTCAACAAGAATTATCGATTACTATTTGAAAGAGCGTATCGAAGGGCAAAACTCAAAAATCACTCTTTCAGGAAGGAGGAGTTAGCTTTTCAATATCTTGCCAAAAGCCAATTGAAACAAGCTTGACAGACCGATAAGGATTTAATAATAAATTACCTTGTGAAAGAAGCTACAAAATTGAAATGTTCTAAAATATCTGAAGCAACAATTAGAAGATTATCGCGATATTTTAGATGCTTAGAACGGATGGAGGAGGAAGGGGGAAAGGTAGTTTCCTCTGCCCAACTGGCCAATAAATGCATTGTGAATGCCATTACGGTGAGAAAAGATCTGAACTATTTAGGTGAGCTTGGGACTCGTGGTGTAGGTTATGATGTGAAAGACCTGCTCTATGAGATTAAACGAGTATTGGGGTTAAACAAAGAGTGGAGAATAGCAGTGATCGGAATTGGGAATTTGGGTTCTTCCCTTTTGTCCTATAAGGATTTTCTAAAGCAGAATTATAAGATTGTTGCGGCATTTGATATTGACCCTCCAAAAGTGATTGGGAGGGTTTCAGAAAAGTTGGGAAAGCCCGTGGAGGTTATTCACATCGATCGAATCAAAAAGGTAGCTAAGAAAAGGAAGATCAAGATCGGAAT
>JBEKDJ010000089.1:0-20398 GCA_050014415.1 Thermodesulfobacteriota bacterium
ATATGGATTCCAATGATGCTACAGCAGATCTCGGCGAATTCTGTTTCAAGGCCGACGGCCTCTGCATAATCAACTATTCCCTATTTTTTGCCAGCCTTCAATGGATCAGCGGGAGATTAGGGGAATTCCCTTCTTATAGAAGGTGAAAATTGATCTCACAACCCCTTGGTTGGGCCGCTCAGAGAGGTTTTACAAGCCGCACCGCTTTGCAGTCGGGTAGCATCCTCAGTTCTGTTTGGAATAATACTCCCTCTTGTCGTCGGAATAAAGGACCTCTATTTGATATCCATTATTTTTTTTGTTCTGGTTCATCTGTACAGTTGCTTAATTTGCTAACACCTTTCTTATTCATGGCCGGAGAAATCTGAAGCAGCGGTTGAAAGAAGGATTGACCGATAAATGGGGACATTCGTAAATTTAGAACGGGCCATCTGCTTCCAATTAAGACAACGAGTAATTCCTGAAATCCATTTTTCTGAATCAACCTGCCAAATAGAAGATTTCAATCCAAAATCAATAAGAATAGGGGAAATTGTAAGAAAAGTTTACAACGTTAACAATCTGAAAATTCCCTAATTAAATCAACTTGGTTAAGCCACCGGGGTAAACCTCTTGTCGGGAAGCTTTACATTCTGAGGATTTTTTTACAATGTCTGTGTTTTTTGAAAAACAACATAAATTCGGGAACTTATGATGATTGAGAAAACCTGGTATGCGAAATGCAGATATGGAACAACGGATCTCTATTTTGAAACCTAAAAGGAGGAGATGTATGAAAAAGATATTTTGGACGTACATAATTGTTGGATTAATGAGCTTTCTTGGTCTTTCTTCTTCTGTGGCTGCCTTATCGTTAGATTTCGTTCCTTCTTCGCAGACGGTGGTTTCAGGCGGACTGGCCACAGTGGATTTAGAGGTGTCCGGTCTGACAGGCATTTCCCCCTACATTGGAGGATTCGATGTTTTCGTTGATTTCGACCCTACTCTTCTGGGATTTGTCTCTTTCTCTTATGGTCAATATCTGGGTGACCCGACCATATTTGAAGCGCTTACTCAACTTTCTCTCATCAATCCTGGCGAGGTAGAAATCGCCGAAGTGTCTTTTCTTTCTCCTGCTGATTTGGGTACTCTGCAGGGGGGATTGACCCAGTTCTCTCTTGGCACCGTAGCATTTGATACCGTGGGCACCGGAACGAGCGATCTCAATATTGCATTAGCCAATGTCACCGGTTTGGTCGATCAAAACGGAGATCCCCTTTATCCCAGCCTTGTTCCAGGTTCTATCACAGTAACATCACCCGGTCCCGGCCCTGCTCCTGTCCCTGAACCCGGCACTATTTTCCTGGTGAGTGTCGGGCTGGCTAACGTCATTGCGGTGGTGAAACGAAATAAACTCAGGATGAACTGACCGGATAATGGCAGGGCATTCGTGTCTCATTTTTTTTAGTTCCAATCGCACGGCGAAATAGAGGGGGGATGACTATGAAAAAGAGAATTCCTTTTGTACCTGTCCTACTCGTTCTGGCACTTGCAGGCCTAATGCTGTCGGGAATCGCATGTGAATGGCTTTTGCCATATAGTTCATATACAAGCCCAACAACCTATAAGTGCACCGCACAGATCTACCGAACGCTTCCCGGTAGCACCGATGAATTCGTTGAGAATTGGCAGGCATGGGTCTGGCCTGTTGACATGAACGGGGATAAAAAGGTGGATGGCGCCGACGCTTTCCTTGCCTGTCAGGAAAAAGTCAACACTTACATCTCGGATGTTATGGCTCCCGGGCTTGCCACTCCCTGGCAATACCGTAACTTGGCTGCTTCGCCCGACCCAAAGCCCTTGGCAACCCTAACGGCAGAGTGGTGTCCCGACGAGCCGACCGATCTCTACGGGGCACCATTAGGGAGCGACATGGCAGTGTGGTATCCGAATGCCAGTGCCTATGTAGAATACAAGGACGAAGACGGGAATCTTCAGAACACCACAGCAACTGCAATGAATGCCAACTTAGTGTTTGCCGAACGCACCGGCCTTCCGGTCTTTACGTCCGGGGGAGTTGTCTATGACAGGGCAAACCATCATCTTCGGATTTCCGATTTCCGGATAGAATTCAATCCTTTCACGGCCGGATCATTAAATGTCAAAAAGTTGTCTATCCAAAGCATCGGAACTATCATTGCCAGTGATGTAGGAGGTAACGCTTACCGAATCTACCCGGCCGATGGCAGGTTTTACGTAGAGATGACCTTAGAGAAGGAAGGCACTACAAAGCAGTCCAACCAATGTTTCGCCATTGCCACTTTCGCAGATGTTAAAGTAGTAACCTATGGAACGCCCCAAGTGCTGTTCTCTTTCCAAACCAATTCTTTACAAGGCTTCCCGAATCTCCAGTTTTTGAGGGTCATCTTTAGCCCAGTCGGTGATCCATTTCAGCAACATCAACCATACGTTTACCTCAAGGATAAACAATGGAACAAGACGTCAGGGTATTTGACAATCGGCGCGTCCGGCTCGGGCGATTTCATCGGCGACCAAGATAACGATCTAGATTTATCGAAGATCCTGTGGTTTGAGAATTTCGAACTATGGAATAACGAGACATATCTGGGAAATATGGGAAACAGTCTCTTATTGCCTGTAAATCTGAGCTGGGGCCAACACCAGATAACAGTTGTCGTGTATGACAAAAGAGGCTCCTATGCCACTTCTACCATGAATCTGACTGTCCAACGGCTGCCCGGAGATGTGGATGGCAACGGCCAGGTGTGCAGTAAGGACATTCAGTTGATCATGGCGGCTCTAGGTCAGAAGGCAACCGGCCCGGACGATCCCAGAGACATTGACAGAGATGGTTCGATAACGATCGCTGACGCGAGAAAAGCCGCCTTATTGTGTACTTACCCGAACTGTGTATGCAAGTAGCTGCAAGCCCGGAAGGGACTCAGGCGAGTCCCTTCCGGGTCCGATCCCCGCGTGCCTGCCGGATCGCGAAGGTAAGTTCGAGTGTTTCCGGTTCTTTTATCCTGGGGGCCTTTTTCTCTAGGTTCCTACACAGTCATGCTTGCTCTGGGCTTTGCAGCAGGGACCTACCTTGCTGTACGTCGAGCCACGAAGCAGGGTATTGATTCTGCAAACATTTACAATCTATCATTGCTCATCTTAGTCAGCTCAATTGCCGGGGCCCGA
Organism: Thermodesulfobacteriota bacterium; assembly: GCA_050014415.1. Lineage (GTDB taxonomy): Bacteria > Desulfobacterota > BSN033 > BSN033 > UBA1163 > JBEKDJ01. The sequence continues at coordinate 3,187 of JBEKDJ010000089.1, forward strand.
ATCTCTCATTTCGTGTTCCATTATGGTCAGTATGCCCGGGCAGGCAGCGCCTTCAAACACCTTTTTTGGCTTCAGGACGGGGGATTTATGGCCTTGGGCGGATTTGCATCTGCTCTGCTGGCTTCCTTGGCCTATAGTTCGTATAAGAAACTGCCCATGTGGAGGGTTACTGACGTAATCGCACCGAGCGTGCCCCTTGGACTGTGCTTGGCTCGAATCGGATGCTTTCTAAACGGCTGTTGCTACGGAAAACCTACCAAGTCTTGGCTCGGGATGACTTTTCCCCCTCATGCACATGTATATGTGACCTCCGTGACTGGGATTCAGCCCGGAACTCCCGTTTTGCCGACACAGATCTTTGAGTCGGTAGCCGGTCTCTTTATGGTTGGCATCTTGTTCCTTTTCGAGCGCTATACGAGAAAACTCGATGGAATGATCTTCGGGCTGATGGTGGTGCTCTTTTCAGGCTGGCGGCTGATCATTGAAGAGTATCGTTACAGAGAGGCGGATATGGATGCCCTGAACGGAATGCTATCCAAGAACCAGGTATTTTCAATCGTTCTCATCCTCGCCGGAATAGCGTTTCTGTCTTGGCGATACACCGTCTATAATCGCTCTGGAATTCTCAATCATTATGCTATAAAGTCCTGAAAGGCGTCCATTTCACTGATTATAGATATCCGCATAAATAATGCAATAGTCAGGGTAAAAAAGGGGGAAGATTGGACTGCTGGATACATCCCCGTAGAAGCGACTGAGAAGCAGCCAAGCAGCAGATCTCATTTGATAATACATCCATCAGCTCGGCCTGAGTATCCGGACGGCCGTTGGCTAAGGTGCTCTTGAGATGATTCCAAACACCTTCATCGGGGTTCAGTTCAGGGGCGTAGGGTGGAAAAGGAGTCAAGTGCAAGCGGGAGGTGCGGGCAAGAAGTTCCTGCACGGGATCGCAACGATGAGTTTTACCATTGTCAAGCAGAACGATTAAATGGCCATGGACCTGATGCAACAGATGGCGGAGGAACGCCGCCACTTCTTCACCTTGAATATTGTCCTCGTAGAGTTGGCAGTATAGTGTACAATGGAAGCGTTTCGGACTGACAGCGATACCAGAGACGGCCGAGATCCGGTCATGACGATACCGATGAAGCAAGATAGGTGTTTGCCCTACAGGACTCCAGGTCTTACGGACTGAAGGGATCAAGAGGAAGCCCGATTCGTCGATAAAGACGAGATGGGCTGCCAGCCTTGCGGCGTTTTTTTTACGCGGGGCCAGACGGATCGTTTCCATTCTGCGATGGCCGCCTCATCGCGCTCCATGGCCCGACGCTCTGGCTTCTGGTAGCTCCAGCCTATCTGATGTAGGAGTTTGCCCACGTGATTGCGATGGTATCTCACTCCCAATCGACGTTCGATCAGATCGCCAATTCGCTGGGTGGTCCACAACTCCGTCCGGTATCCGTGGGCCATGGCCCCTTGGATCAGGAGACGAACGAGCCGGTTCTTCTGTTTCAAGGTGAGTCGGGGTGGCCGGCCCGGTGCCGGCTTGGCTTTCAGTGCCTCTTGCCCACCGGATTGCAAGGCATTGCGCCAACGCATAACGCTGCTCGCATGGCAACCCATGCGTCGGGCAATCTCGTGAAGGGAAAGCTTCTGCTTCAGGAACGTAGCCACACTACGTCTACGTTCTTCCAGCAATTTCGGAGACCCTTGAGGTCGCATGGAGACACCCCCATTCAGGATGTCTCTCCTGCTTTGAAGTAATCAGATACGTTCGTATGAGTCTTTAAATAGTTATCTGCTTCTTCCGGCGTTTCAAAATAGCTTAATACCGTTATTATATTGTTGTCTAATTTCGGCAGAAAGATTCTTTTTTCCTCTCCATAAATTTTCCATGAAACAAAAATCAGCAAAATAACCAGCAAAATTATTTTTTTCATGTTTCCCCCTTTTGTTAATTGATTTCTAATGATATAAGACTTAAAGTTTGTGAATTTCAAAGGATTCATTCTTGCTGCTGAATGTTTTGTCTGGCTTATTATGCGTCCATATCCTCGGGAAGAAAAACGGTTTTAGGTGAATGGTGGATGGTTGTCGGTAAGCGGCGAACCATATGGGCCAAACAGTGCGACCGAATTGCTTTGGCACAAGACCAGCCAACAGGCCTCTCATTGTCTCGCAATTATGCTGAAGTGAAACGGGAGAGTCTGACAAGAAGCTTCCGTAAAAGGACAAGGGCAGTCAAAGGCAGGAATGACCCCTTCATTATCTGGTGAATCAGCATCTGTCCCATTTGAAAATAAGCATCGCGTCTTTTGTGTTGGCTATTCACAGTGAGTTTAGAGAGGTTCTGACTAATCTGGAATTGAGGCTGTAGTGGCCTTGCTTTTTTTAACGGGGTGCCTCAGGTTTGACACAGCATCTGAAACATAATATGATTTCTTTTAATTTAAGCAAACGATACCATGAGGTATTCCATACTTAATAAAGACTCGCAGTCAGGCGTTCAAATGCTCAAGGGTTTTGTCCAACCCTTGCAGGAATCTCTCACTGATCCGGCAACAGCTCAGCGTCGCGTCTTAAAGTCTCTTCTGGTTGTCTATACATCTACGGAATATGGATTGAAGCACAGTGCCGCTCAAATTGAGACTCTGGAAGACTATCGGCGGGCTTTTCCGGTGGTCACTTATGAGGACTATAAAATCCTGATGCGGCAGGTCATGGCAGGAAATACCCGGTTGTTGCTTAACGAAGAGCCGATTGGGTGGGCGATTACTCGGGGGACAACACAGGATGAAGTGAAATTCATCCCGATGACACCTACTGACTTGAAGATGCGAATCAGTGCCGCACGGGCCATGATCATCTACGCCCTTAACAGCGGGCACTTCAAGATTTTCGAGGGAGTCAACCTCAATTTAAATTTCCCGTCCGTGGTAGGAAGAGTCAAAGTCGGCGAAAAAGAGCTTGAGTATGGCTATAGTTCCGGTATTTATGTGAAACACGTTTCGGCATCAACTCCCATTCACTCCATGCCGACGCAGGATGAGATTGATGCCTTGGGTGGTGGGAAAACGATTCGTGATTGGGAGGCCCGCTTTGAGCTTGCTTACCAAAAGTGCAAAGACCAGAATGTGACCATGGTCGGCGGCGTCGCTCCTACGGCTATCCAATTCGGACGCTTCCTGAAGCGAGCCTATCAGATATATCCCAAGGATCTATGGCCTGGGCTTCGTATCATGACTTTAGGCAGTGTTCCGGGCATTAATACACAATATGAGCCATCCTTAAGAGCATACTATGGAACGGCGGCGATTCGTGAAATCTATGGGGCGACAGAAGGGATGTTTGGCCAGCAAATAGACGAGAGGCGTGCCTGGGTGCCTAACTATGATCTGTTTCTGCTTGAGGTTCAAACCGGCTCAGGTATTAAGTTGCTTCATGAAATGCATCCCGGCGAAATGGGGAGCCTTATTGTCTCGACGCCTGTCCTGGCGCGTTATAAAATTGGCGATTATATTCGAGCTTTTCGTCCGCCTTATTTTCGATGTATTGGTCGCGATCGCTGGTGGACACCTCTGGCTTACGGTTGGGGGGAGTTCATGACTCTTAATTTTGGACGGCTATAGAACTGATAACTATTATTTCTTCCTCCAAGATCTCAGAGAGAAAATAAGATCAGATATTCTGAGATGGTTTACATTAAGCCCATTGAATCACGATAGTTAATGATTGGCTGGAATTAGTGCTTTCGGGAAAATGCTTGAACGATAATGATAACACCAATTGCAATCAAGATGATTGGCCAGACATAGTTCCATCCTAAGAGATGTCCCAGCCCGACTCCCAGCAGGATTATGCCGATTACGATTGTTCCACCTATTGGACGCCGATACTCTGGTCTGAGGCGAAAGGCTGCCTTAATCAGAAGAATCACTCCCGTACCGATCAAAAAAACTGCCCAGCCTTGCCACCAGGAGGCGGTGATCAGTTTCGCAGCTTGAATAAGGGCTACAATACCGGCCCATATAAGAATTGCAGCTAGGGTGATTGCCCGCACCGGATTACGCTGCCATTTCTCATCCCAGACCTTCTCAGATTTTTTCTCATCCTCCTTTTCCCGCTTTTCCTCTTCTTTTTCATTGTGCCGCCGTTCGGACATTTCAGGCCTCCTTTTTGGCTGCTCGATTTGATTAGAGCTCGCTTTGGGGTGAGTCAAACATACTAAAAACAGAGTTGTGTGTCAAGAAAAAAAACAGAAAAAAAGCCAAATAATCTGGCCTCTGAGAGTGATTAACCTCACAGTTATGGATGGTATCGACTAGGGAACTTCGCCTGGTCAGGCAGGGACTATCTTCGAAACCTTGGCAAGTGGTCATTTGGAAGTTATAGGGAGAGGTTGTATTTTCCCCAATGATGTGAGAGAATTTCTTCAGGGAGGTGAGAAGAGGATGGCAATTCCAAAGGCGATTGAAAGGGTTTCAGATACGATTTGGGAGTTACCCCCTTCCTACAAGCAAGGGATGCGCGTTCCTGCTCGCATCTTTGCGACCCAGAAGCTGATGCAAGAGATGGACGAAACGGTTTACGAACAGATCACGAACGTTGCCACGCTTCCAGGTATTACGAAGTATGCCCTTTGCATGCCCGATGGCCATTTTGGCTATGGGTTTCCCATTGGAGGCGTGGCTGCGATGGATGCAGATGAGGGAGTGATCTCTCCAGGAGGCATCGGCTTCGACATTAATTGCGGCATGCGCCTTGTCACGACCAACCTCACTTTCGACGAGGTGAAGCCTCACCTCAAGATACTGGTGGATAGGCTCTACGAAAGAATTCCAGCTGGCGTGGGGAGTACCGGTTTCTTGAAGATATCACGAAACGAGTTTCGAAGGGTTGTAGAGCAGGGGGCCCGCTGGTGTGTTGAACATGGTTATGGGTGGGAGGAAGATCTGGAGCTGACCGAAGAATCAGGCTGCATCAAAGGGGCCGACTCCTCGAAGATCAGTGAAAAGGCGATTGACCGCGGTTTTAATCAGATCGGGACATTGGGCTCCGGCAACCACTATCTGGAGATCCAGGTTGCCCAAGAGAGGAATATCATCGATGCAGAGATCGCCCGCCTCTTTGGGATCACGATTCCAGATCAGGTCGTGGTGATGTTCCACTGCGGAAGCCGGGGATTCGGCCATCAAGTGGCTACAGATTACCTGCAGGTGTTTCTGAGGGTGATGGAGAGTAAATATGGCATCAAGATACTGGATCGAGAACTGGCGTCTGCACCCTTTGATTCTCCTGAAGGGAAGAATTACTTCGCAGCCATGAAGGGCGGCATCAATATGGCCTTTGCCAATCGACAGGTCATCCTGCATCGAATCCGCGAGGTCTTCTCCGATGTATTCGGTCGTTCTCCGCAGGATTTGGGGATGCATGTGGTCTACGACGTTGCTCATAATACAGCCAAATTGGAACGTCACCTCGTCGATGGCCGAATGAAAGACCTCCTTGTCCATCGGAAGGGAGCCACTCGTGCCTTCGGTCCCCAGATGGAAGGTATTCCGGACCGCTACAAAAAGGTTGGGCAGCCTGTCATCCTAGGCGGCAGCATGGAGACCGGGTCCTACTTGCTGGTCGGCACACCCGGTGGTGACCAGACCTTCTTCAGCACAGCCCATGGCAGTGGTCGGACCATGAGTCGAACCAAGGCGCGGAAGTTGTGGCATGGAAGAACGCTACAACAAGAGATGGAGGGCCGTGGGATTTACGTCCGGACCGCCTCGTGGTCAGGCTTGGCTGAGGAGGCAGGAGGTGCTTACAAGAACATCGATGAAGTCATCGAGGCTACTGAGCAGGCGGGGATCAGCAAGCGGGTAGTGCGCTTTATACCTGTCGGCAATGTAAAGGGATAAATATGATTGCGGAATTCGGATTTCGGAATGCGGGTGGTAAGACCGCCTGTATCGTGGTGGATTTTAGAATTCAATGTCGCACCATGCAATCTACAATCCGCAATCCGAAGAATCAGGATATGCTGTGAAAACCCGAACACCTATCACCCTCATCACAGGTCCTCTTGGAAGCGGGAAGACGACTCTGCTTCGTCACATCCTGGACACGGTGCGAAAAAAGATCGCTATCCTTATGAATGAGTTTGGCGAAATCGGAATCGACCGGAAAATCATCGAGGGGAGGAATGTGCGCATTGCCGAGTTGGATGGTGGATGCGTTTGCTGCTCGCTCCAGGGAGAGTTTGAAGCGGCAGTGAATGAAGTCATCGACACGGTTGATCCGGAGATGATCGTGGTAGAGACTACCGGAGTCGCTGAGCCCGATGCCTTAATCTTCGACATCCAGGAAAGCCTACCCAGGATTAGGCTTGACGGAGTCGTCACTGTCGCAGATGCAGATGCCATGATGAGATTCCCTCAACTGGGTCATACGACCAGGATGCAGATTCAAGATGCGGATGCGGTCCTGCTTAACAAGATTGATCTCGTCTCGCCTGAGGATCTGGATAAGGTGCAGGAGAAAATCAGGCAGCTTAATGAAGCTGCCCCTATCCTCTTAACTGAGCGTTGCCAGGCCGATTCAGACTTGCTCTTTGGAATTGCACGGGACCGGGTGATTCAGCCGCCTCAGCATGTTCATCAGCCGGAGTTCAAGTCCTTCAGCCATGTCAGCCAGGCTCTTTTCGATCGAGACCTTTTTGAACAGTTCGCCGACCATCTCAGGAATGTCTATCGAGCCAAGGGATTTGTCTGCTTTCCGGAGGGATCCTATCTTTTCAACTATGTGGCCGGCCGCTGGGAATTGGAACCTTTTCGTGAAGAGAAGACGGCCCTGGTCTTCATCGGCAAGAGGATCGAATTAGAGAAGCCAAGGATCCTCGAAGAGCTTAAGAAATGTGAACTGGAGGCATGAGATGCCATACGAATTCCTGGAAGATGTTGCTACAGCAGATATTGCCTTTAGGGCCTGGGGAAAGGATTTGGAAGAGACGTTTATCGCTGCGGCCGAGGCCACAATGAATGTGATGGTTGAGGAGCTTGATTCCATTCGGCCCCGAGAAAGACGTGAGTTCAAACTTGAAGATGATGCTCTCGACATGCTCCTTCTTAATTTTCTCCAAGAACTGATCTACTACAAAGATGCCGAGAGACTGCTATTGAGGGTCAATCAGGTTGAGATCAAGGGAGAAAATCAACATCAGATTCTAGAGGCGACGGCAGTGGGTGAGAAACTCGATCCAGTCTGCCACCGTACTCGGGTTGATGTGAAAGCTGTTACCCTGCATCGTTTTCGTCTCGAAAAGACTGACCAGGGTTGGGAGGTCTTTGTCATCCTCGATATCTGATGGGCCTGGCAGCTCATCATCGTCAAAAACCTTAAAATACTACATTTTCAGTCATGAAATAGGGTATCCGCCCTATTTACCTCCACTTAGTTATGAGAAAGAATGCTGATAGAGAGAGGCTACCCGCTCAGGGGAGGATGGTGGCGAATCATCATCGAGAAACCCAATCAGCAAAGATAGGAGGAACGATCGATGGAATGGGGAATTACCTTCTTGGATGAATTGCAGAAAATGAAGGAAGAAATGGACCGGAAGTGGAATGACCTCTTTGAAAGAAGCCCGGGAAAGAAAGAGGAGGAGGCATCACAATGGGTTGAGAAGCTTCCAAAATTCGAAGGGGCGGGGAGGAGGAGTTCAAGATCACGCTCAAGCAAAACTATCAAATCATTCTAGCAACGAGCAATTCTGACAACTGATTAGAGAAGAGCTCTTTTTTCAAAGGTCGGAGTTACCGCCAGGAACGAATAAGACCAGATGTCCTCTGGGTTAGGAGGGAAGGCTGGCCGCCTCTTCTAATTCATGAAATTGTGCTTCAAGATCACTCATTTTTGGAATACCTGCAAAATACAGTCTATCCGAATTTGGCCGGATAACTTAGGGAAGAGGGAGTCGAGGATTCAAATGCTTAAGTTCCTCTTCACCTGAACCCTCGTCCTCCTGAGTCCTCGAACCCTTTCTGTCGGCTCATTGGGAGAAAACCCATGATCGATTATTCTGTTCTGGACCAGCCTTCGGTACTCCAGTTTATTTTCTATCCCCGGAAGGATCACCCTTTGTGCTTGGATAATGCTTTCGACTTTTCTGTCCCTGTTGATCCTGATGTCTCGATTTCATGTCGTTTTTATGTCGGTGACCAACATTGGCCATGGATTCTATTCTTCCATGGTAATGGCGAGGTAGCCAGTGACTACGATGGAATTGCTCCTCAGTATCATCAGATAAAGCTAAACTTAGTCGTTGCCGATTACAGGGGCTATGGAGCAAGCAACGGCATTCCAACTTTGGGGGGCCTCGTTTACGACTCTCATATCATTTTCGACGCAGTAAGAAGGGAATTGGCCGGAAGAGATCTCAGAAACGATCTGTGGGTTATGGGAAGGTCTCTAGGGAGCATTCCCGCCTTGGAGCTGGCACATCAGCATCAGAAAGTCATTCATGGGCTCATCATAGAGAGCGGATGTCCGAGCTTCATAAGGGTTATTAGGCATTTAGGAATACCTACTTACGGCGTCGACTTGGAAAAAATCGACCATGAATGTATTGAGATGATTATGAGAATAACCGTTCCGACTCTCATTATTCACGGCGAGAAAGATACCCTTATTCCCCCCAGAGAGGCTAAAGATCTATATCGGTACCTTGGATCGGATAATAAGCAATTGGTCATCATTCCTTCAGCGAACCATAATGATATTCTGTCTGTTGGCTTTCAGAAGTATTTCGAATCCCTTCAACAATTTGTTGAAGTAACGGACAGAAGAAACGGAGCTAAGAAAAAAACAAAGTAAGTTCTTTAAAATTGGATAACAGAATTGTATTTCTCCGCTAAATGGCGAGATGGGGTCTCTTTCGCCTCTTATTGAAATGAAGAGGCCTGACGTCTTCCTCTCCCTTTTGCTTTTTTATTGGTTTCTGTATTTTTGTCTCCCTCGTCCTTGTCAAAACTCCGCAGTCAGGACATCTTCTCACCAGTTTGCAATCATCCCCCGGCGCATAGTACCCTTCAGCCCTATCCCAAGTGGCTAAACATTCAAAGCTGCTTAACACCTCCGCAAGTATCTTCTTACAATTTGGACAGTATGCTTTTCCCATATAGACCGCCTTTCTATGAGGAATAATTACAGGGCTACTTGTGTCGGATCAGCCCTTCAGTGTAAATATGGTAATGAAGCTCGATTTATGCAAGTAGTGCGGAGGTATTTCAACAGCTGAACCTTGTAAGCAATACGATATGTCATATTGGGCATGGATTGCCTCGGATGGGTAAGGCAGATCTTCTCGCCCCCTGCTCTTGGGTTGCATCTGCCATCTCTATTGCTCGTGAGAATACAGGTCTCCCCTTCAAGGCCCCGGACAACATCCCTGAGTCTTCCAGACTTTCCTTCTTGATGGCCCTTGTCGAACTCTTGTTCGATCTTCAAACCTTGTACCGATTAATCATGCGAGATTGTAACGTCAGGTCATTAAAAATGGCATAATAGTAAAACTTCAGGGCTTTTGAGAAGGATCTTTTATAGCCTCATTTATTGTGTCATTCCCGTGCAAACGGGAATCCAGAACCTAATAAAAACACCTGGATTCCTGCTTTCGCAGGAATGACAGCCTTAAAAAACCTATGGTTAGGGCGGTCTTCAAAGCACTAAAGTGTTACGTATAATAAATAAATGCTGTCTGTCTGGTATTTCCTGAAGGGAATGACTATCTTATCTTGCATGGTTGTTTTTATGCAGGGTCATATTCTCCGGCGGGGATCTGACACCTAGTATCCAAGACTTTGATAAAAAAGTGATTTTACCAAGACTGTTCAAAAACACCCACATGCAAGTTGAGTTTTACGGAATCTCGCTTGGGGGGGGTCCTCAAATCCTGAGGTGTGAGGGGCACATGCACGTACGCCCTAACAACGCTTGCGCTCCAGAGCGCTTCAGCGCGCAGGGGATGAGGGACGAAGGAAATCCCTCGAAGCGCGTGATAGATGGGCATCTTTGAGCAGGCCGCTAGAAAGCCCCAGATCACCCGAAAGACCCTAGGGAGTTGTTAATGTTGCGGATTTTTAACACGCTTGGGAAGAAGCTGGAAAATTTCAGGTCAGTCGATGAGAAGAGCGCTCATGTATTTACTTGCGGTCCTTCTGTATATCAGAGATCTCATATTGGGAACTTCAGGACTTTTTTATTTGAGGACATTCTCATCCGTTATCTGGGATACTCCGGCTTTTCTGTGAAGCGTGGCATGAATTTTACAGACATTGAAGATAAGGCATTTGCAGAAGCCAAAAGAAGAAAGATGAACGTGAAAGATCTGACTGAAGAGAATATCAGGAATTTCCTTCGTGAAATGAAGCTTTTGAAGATGAGGGTTCCGGATTATCTCCCCCGGGCATCCGAAGCGGTCGAAGAAACAGTTGAAATCATCAAACAGCTCCTCAGCCGTAAGATAGCTTACTGGTATCAGGGGAACGTCTATTTTGATCCGCTGAAGTATTCGCGATTTGGGGAGCTTTACGGATTGGATATGACCAGATGGCCCAGGGAAAAAAGGAGATTTCATAAGGATACTTATCCTGGCATGAGATGGAATCGGGGAGATTTTATTCTATGGCATGGATACAAGAGGGGAGACCTCTACTGGGATACGCCGATTGGCAGAGGGAGACCTTCCTGGAACATTCAGGATTCAAGCGTGATTCTTAAGCATTATCATGGGACGCTTTCCATCTATTGCGGCGGGATTGACAACCTTTTCCGTCATCATGACTACACACGGGCTATCATTGAATCTGTACGGCCTCACCCCATGACGAGATTTTGGCTCCATTGTCATCATCTCATTGTGCAAGGTCAGAAGATGGCAAAGAGCAGAGGAAATATCTATTATGTTGAGGATCTCCTACAGGATGGATACACGGCTGATGAGATCAGATTCTTTCTCATCTATGGCCATTACCGGAAAGAGCTGGAATACACGAAGGAGAAGATGCGATTGGCAGCGGAAAGACTGAGATATCTTAAGAGAAAAAAGAAGGCGATCGGCCGAAAGGCAGACCAAACATCAGAGGTGGATCAGAAGGCTTTAAAGAAAGTCAGAGAAGCCTTCACAAGAAAAATGGATGACGATCTTAATGTCGAGAAAGCTTTTGATGAACTGAACGAGTTATTCGAGCATATCAAACCGGAAACTCTCAAGCCGAAGACCGCATCAGGATTGATAAAGGGTTTAAAAGAAGTTGACCAGGTCTTAGGGGTCCTGTTCTAGCCTCAAGAGATTGTCTTGCCTCATTCCAGTGCCTTCCCTGCTGACGCAAAAAGAAGCCACCCGAGACGATCTCAGGTGGCTTCCTAACATGTTAACAACGTTCCACCTCGCGAATCGCTGAACGGGCCTTGTCATATAGATCCTTTGGAATCTCTTCCATATTATGGTCTTTTTTGGCATGTTCTTTCGCCTTCCTAAAAACCTCATCCTCTGTTTTCCCACAGATGACAAAGTCACAATCTGCACCTATGTCCTTACAACTGAGACTTTTGTTCATTTCTAACACCTCCCTCTTTAAAAGATATCCAATCTATCTCATATCAAGAGATAATCATTCCTCTTTCCAGAAACAAGCCCGTCTACGCCTTAAGAAACGATAAAGACCCAGTCGTTCAGTCTTGCCTTTCCAAGCAGACAAGCGGCTGAAATACATCGTTTCAAGACCTCAGATAACAATAACTCATTTTACCCTTGAATCCCGAAAAAAGATAATTATCCTTGTATTAAGGGAGGAGGTGCCAACATGGACAAAATGGTTAGCTGTAAAGATATTGGGTCGGAGTGCACTTTTACGGCTTGCGCAGAAACGGAGACAGAGCTCTTTGAGAAGGTTCTGGAACACGGCCGGTCCGTTCACGGCATGAAAGAGTTCTCGCCAGACTTTTATAACAAAGTGCGTGCTTCCATTCAAGAGGGATATTGCGACCTGGAAGATGAGCTGTGCAAATTCGGAGGGTGCGGTTGCTAGGTGGAATGAAGGGGATACCGTTCCTCTACCAGGCAAGAAAGGAGGTTACTATGCCAACCATTATGCATTTTGAAGTTCCTGCAGATAACGTTGAGAGGGCAAAATCATTCTACTCAAAGCTTTTCGGTTGGGAAATCAAAGAAATACCCGGCATGGATTACTGGATGATTACAACCAGCGGGGAAAAACCGGTAGGCGGCGGCATGATGAAGAGGCAAAATTCAGGGCAGACAATTGTAAACTATATTGATGTCCCTTCTGTGGATAAGTATGCTGCTGAGATCAAAAAGCTTGGAGGCAAGATAGTCTCCCCTAAGACGGCCATTCCTGAAATGGGATACTTTGCCATATGCCTCGACACAGAGAATAATACTTTTGGCATCTTTGAAGACAACAAGAATGCAAAATAGAAGGCGGACGCCTACCCGGTGACGTTCATCTCTAGATTGATTTCGTTCCAATTATCGATCAACAGGAAGGATTTACCTTTGTCAGCGGACAAGGCAACCGGGGGTCGTCTCTGTAGCTCGGGTCCATGTCCATTGCCAAAGGCTTCCATCGCTCGCCGAAATCACGGATAGGCAGATTTTAGTGTCCCCATCGGGGATGGTGGAAACCCCTCGCCTTCAGGCGAAGTTGAGACTTTGCGAAATGGTCGGCCAACCCTTGGTGACATATCCCTCATGGCATTGGAATGAGGCCGACCATAGGCATCTGAACAATATAGCATCAGAATTGTCATTCCCGTGAAAACGGGAATCCAGGACGCTGAAGAAGAAAACTGGATTCCTGCTTGCACAGGAATGACGGACAAAATAACGATAATGGGTAAGGTCGACTTCGAGTCGACCTGTTATTTCAAACCCCTCGCCTTGAAGGCGAGGGTAGTTTAGTCAGGGAGGGGGTAGTATGAGTTCGAATACCATCTCGCCGGACGAAAGGCAATGTCAAACTGGGCAATCGGGGGCTTCGCCACGGGGTTTGTCAAGGGGAGGTTGACAGCCCCGAACAGGATTCGAGAGTCTTATCGGTTGGGAGAATTGATCTTGCAGGGTCTGGCGTATAATGAATTGATGAGAAGACGATCCGAGAAAAAACAAAGAGCTTACCTTTCGGTTAGCTCTTTCCTTTGCTTTTTGTTTAGAAGCCCGCTCTTCAATGGGAGACTTTTACATCCTCCCTTGCTCTGAGCTTCTCTTCAGAAGGTCCGCCAGGTTTCTCGCTGTCTTTGGGGGATCGGCTTTGCGCCTACCCCCTATCTATGTCAAATTTCCATCTTTGAGTTCGTCTGTATGTTAACATATTAGCTGCCTTCCTTCTCCTTTCCTTAATCAATTGTAATCCATTTTTCTTTTTTGAGCCAATCAGAGGCATGAAGTGACATAACGAGTACAGGGCACGCGAACCATAGCTGCCGGAGAGAGAACGAAGAAGATGACTGGGATTAGCAACGGAGTGTAACCTTTCAGCGGCCTTTCACGTCTTATATACAAGTAATAAAAGGGGGTGCGTGACCTGGATTTGGAAGAGGCCGGCAAATCTGAGTCGGCTCCTTGAAGGGAGAAGAAAATGGAATTACCTGTCAAGTCTCTTTTTGCCGTTCTTTTATGGATCCTGTGGTGCACTCTTCACAGTACCCTGGTAGCTACCACGGTGATAGACTACATGAGAAAAAAGTTGGGTGATTGGTTTCGATTTTATCGCCTCTTTTATAATATCGTGTCTCTGGCAACTCTTGTCCCCGTTGAGTACTATTCCGTATCCATTCGCCAGGCGCCGGTCTTCCAATGGGAAGGCCCCCTGGTGATCGTGAAGTACCTGCTGTTGGTGGCGAGTATCGCTCTGTTCGTCGCTGGCGGGAGCCACTACAGCCTGTCACAGTTTCTTGGAATTCGCCAGATCAAGATAGGACGAGGGACCCAAACCCTTTCCGAATATAACATTTTCGATGCGTCAGGTATCCTCGGTCTGATCCGTCACCCCTGGTACGCTGCCGGTATCATGGTGATTTGGGCGAGAGACATAAGCCTACCTACACTCCTGATCAATATCGTCATCAGCGCCTATTTTATTATCGGAACGTTTCTGGAAGAACGGAAACTCCTTCTGGAGTTTGGTGAGGAGTATCGCAAATACCAGAAGTATGTTTCGATGTTCATCCCCTATAAATGGATCAAGGCTAAAATTGCCGTGGTGCTATAGAAGAGCCTCACTCGCTCCCAACCCTCCTGTCATCTCCAGGATACCCCGCACCAGGCTCACACTGCTTGCAAAATAGCATTCTTCGACAAGGTCCCCCTCTTTGCGTTTTTTTGACTCGCTAAGCAAAGTAAGGCATAAATAGTTTCAAGTCTAATGAGTGAGATCTTTTATCAGGGGCCCCGGACAAGAAGGAGGCAGATCCAGAGCGCAATGGCAAACGAGTCACAGAAAATCATTTACACCATGATCGGCGTCAGTAAGTACCACGATAAAAGAGCGATCTTAAAAGATATTTCCCTCTCTTATTTTCATGGAGCCAAGATCGGCGTCATCGGTCTCAATGGCTCCGGGAAGAGCTCTTTGCTGCGCATCATAGCCGGTGTCGATAAGGAATTCAACGGCCAGACGATCCTCACGCCTGGTTTTACCATCGGCATTCTTGAACAGGAACCTAAGCTCGACGAGGCCAAGACCGTGCAGGAGGTGGTGGAAGAAGGAGTTCATGAGACGGTCGAGCTTCTAAAAGAATTCAACCGGATCAGCGAGAGGTTCTCCGAGCCTCTGTCGGAGGAGGAGATGAATCGTCTTATCGAGCGGCAGGGTGAAGTCCAGGGAAAACTCGATGCCCTCGATGCGTGGGATCTCGACTCACGCCTCGAAATGGCCATGGATGCCCTCCGTTGTCCTCGAGGCGACACACCGGTGAAGGTCCTATCAGGCGGGGAGAGAAGACGTGTGGCCCTGTGCCGGCTTCTGCTTCGAGAGCCCGACATTCTGCTTCTGGATGAGCCGACCAACCATCTCGATGCGGAGACCGTGGCGTGGCTTGAACAGCATCTGAAGCGGTACGCAGGAACAGTCATCGCTGTCACTCATGATCGCTACTTTCTTGACAATGTGGCCGGATGGATTCTGGAACTTGACCGGGGGGAAGGCATTCCGTGGAAAGGGAACTACTCTTCATGGCTTGAGCAGAAAGAGAATCGCCTCAGGCTGGAGGAAAAGGTGGAGAGCGAGCGTCGGAAGACGCTGCAGCGGGAGTTGGAGTGGATCCGGATGTCGCCAAAAGGAAGACATGCAAAATCGAAAGCCCGAATCACCTCCTATGAAACGCTCCTCTCAGACGAGAGTGAAAAGGTGGCCAAGGAGCTTGAGATCTATATTCCTTCGGGACCACGGCTTGGGGGCGTCGTGATCGAAAGCCGCGGCATTACGAAGTCGTATGGGGACCGAATTCTCATGGAGAATCTCTCCTTTTTCCTTCCACCGGGCGGGATCGTCGGGATCATTGGCCCCAACGGAGCAGGTAAGACCACGCTCTTGCGATTGATTACAGGACAGGAGAAGCCAGATTCCGGGACAATACGAATGGGCGAGACAGTCAAAATGGCTTACGTGGACCAGAGCCGGGATGTCCTCGATCCGGAGAAGACCATTTGGGAGGTGATTTCTGAGAAGCAAGACACCATTCAGCTTGGCAGCAAGCAAGTCAATTCACGCGCCTACGTGGCCCGCTTCAATTTCTCGGGCACCGATCAGCAGAAGAAGGTCGGGGTCCTGTCGGGGGGAGAGCGGAATCGCGTCCACCTTGCACGGATGCTCAAGGAAGGAGCTAACGTCCTTCTTCTGGACGAGCCCACGAACGACCTGGACGTGAATACCCTGAGAGCGCTGGAGCAGGCCCTCGAAAGATTCGCGGGCTCGGTGGTTGTGGTGAGCCATGACCGGTGGTTCCTCGATCGGATCGCCACCCATATTCTGGCGTTTGAAGGTGAAAGCAGTATTGTCTGGTTCGAAGGAAACTATTCCGAGTATGAGGCTGACCGGAAGAGCCGCCTTGGAGTCGCGGCGGATCAGCCCCATCGGATCAAATATCGGCAACTGACAAGAAGCTAGGAGGGGAAGGGTTCCTGCCTGTGATAGGCAGAGAAGGTTAGGAAGGATTCTCAAAGGGCCAAAGTGTTGCAAAACAACGAGAAGCTAACCTTTTTCAGTCCGTCAACGTCGATCGATGAAAATGTATCAAGTTCTTTGAAGTTATGCTTTGCGACTTCCTAAATATTCCATTTTTCCTTTTCAAACCAATCAATAAGAAGAAGTGGATGAAGCTGTGGGAAAACAAAGACTGGGTTCATTCCGGTTCTTAGAAAGAGCTGGTTAAACTGCATTTGAACCAATGTCCCACAGCTTCCTATGTCCACGTCCCGGCAGGGAAATAGATGATTATATAAGTAGAAATTATTAATTTTATGACCCCCTTGTCATGGGTTCGTTTCTTCCACCCGCCGGTGGAAGGAAAGCTGATACGAGGATTTGAAGGTCTTGATGTCGGAGATCGAGTTCGCGTTGAACTAAGAGGAACTGATGTAGAACGAGGATTCATCGACTTTGCCCGAGCAGGATGAAGATAGGGGAATTGAGATTCGTCAGCGCCGGCAGCGAAATAGATCATTATAAAAGTAGAAATTTATAATTTTACGGATGTCCCCCCCTTTCCAGGACAGGCCCCTGAACATAGCATGTTATTGACAAATGCAATACGTTTGTTTATCATTAAGATGATCGCCGGGAATGGCACGGATGCTTATGGGAATCTAAATGAGGACGATAAGCTCTATTAAGTGGACGGATGAAAGCATAGAGCATGTGGCAAGACATGCGGTCAGGCCGGAGGAAGTGGAAGAAGTATGTTTCAATGAGGAAAGAATTCCGTTTATCAGATTGGGAAGAGAAAATCTACATTATGTTTTCGGAAAAACCTATTCTGGGAGATTTCTTTTTGTTGTAGTCAGATTTATACGGCAAGGGGAGGTCAGGGTGATTACAGCGAGAGATATGAACGAGTGGGAGAAGACCTATTTTAAGACAAGAGGCAAATAATTATTAAAAATATACCAAAATTTAAGACCGATGAAGAAGCTGCAAGATTCTGG
>JBEKDJ010000090.1:0-15504 GCA_050014415.1 Thermodesulfobacteriota bacterium
TCGTTATCTGGAAATTCCTTTTGGAACTCTATCAAACTACGCTCTTTGTATTTCTTGGGCATTTATCCACCCGCCCAAGAATATATCGCAGATCTTATTAGGAGTCAAATGCATAGGCATATTACATAATATTTTACATATTACATAATATTTTTCTTGACAAAGGGATAAGTTTAAGTATAATTTCTATCCTGGCAAAGTGGTCCAAAGAACAGTGGCCAAAGGGCAACTTCGGAGTTGAGGGAGAACGCTATTCGTAGAGAAAAAATGACTTCCTGGAAGTCAATCAACTGTCTACTTAAGCGCCTTTTCTTCTCCCTATATCCATTATCCAGGCTACATAGAGTGGCCTATTGCATGAAAAATTTATACTACCCAAAATTATTTCGCTTACCTCGGAAAGCTATTTGGGCAAGAGCCCGGGGCCCATAAAGAATGCCATGAGTAGTGTTATAATGCAAAAATAGACCATAAAATTTTTGATGCAAACTCTCTGTGGAAAGGAGGATTTATTATGAAGGGGAAAAAGGTTTTAGGATACGTAATGGCGTTAGTTTTAGCAACATCATTGATTTCCTTAATGGTATCCTCTCAGGCGAACGCTCAAGCTAAAGAGCCTATTAAGATCGGTGTACTCGGAGACCTCACTAGCTTTCTGGCGAATGTTGTGAAAGGAGCCAACGAAGGCATCAAACTTGCTGTGGATGAAGTTGGGTCCGTTGGTGGCAGGCGAATAGAGTTAATTTTCGAAGATGATGCAAGTAGTCCCGATCAAACACTGGACAAGGCGAGAAAGCTGGTCGAGCGTGACCATGTAGCTTTAACTATCGGCCCGCTCAACGGCGGTTGTGCGGTGGCGGTAGCACCGTATCTTGACCGAATGAAGTCGCCCAACATACAATATGTCGTTCAGCCAGACGAGTTAGCAGCAATGAGTAAATCTATGTTTCTATGCTCTGGCACCCATCGAATGAACGCGTATGCGGCTGGTATGTACGCCGCTCAGAAGCTCCACTATAAAACAGCTGTGACCTTTGCCTTGGACTTTGCCGGCACCTACGGTCATATTAACGGCTTTACGGAAGGATTTGTGGAAAATGGAGGCAAAATCATTGAAAAACGATGGGTTCCACCAACCGCCACGGATTTCTCCGCCTATATTTTAGGCTTACAAAAGGCCGATGTCGCCGCAGTGTTAGTGTTTGGTAATACCACCGTTCCTTTCTACCAGCAGTATGCAAAAGTTGGCAAGATGCCTCTTATAGATGTATACTCTGAACTGGATTTTCCTGAAAACCGAAATCCGCTGGGGGAAATACCTGCCAAGTTGGGCGTTACATGTTGTGAGTCTTGGGCTTATGATGAGCCGGGTTCGGAAAGTCAGCAGTTTGTGTCTAAATACAAGGAGAAATTCGGAGTATTGCCTATTCATATGGCACTGATGGGTTATGATTCGGCTAAAATAGCTATAAGCGCGTTAGAGAGGACGAAGGGAGATACCTCGAGTGACGCTTTGATCAAAGCTCTTTATCAAACAGACATGAATACAATATACGGAAAGCGCAGCTTTAGTAAGGACCGTTTAGGAGTTTCCAATCCACGCATAATGAAGCCGAAGTCCAAGGACGGCGGATTTACAATGGAAGTCGTTGAAAGATATAAGATCAAGGGCGAATTGCGTGGAAAAGAAGTTGTACTAACTGTTATCAAGTAACAAATTGTCATGCGATGCAGCCCCACCTGGGGACTTGAAGCTTACGGATTATGTATTAACATCGTAGAAAGTACACAAGTATAGGTAAAGAGTAATAACTATTAATCCAGGCTTTTAAACAGCTTAAAGTCTACCTTGCATTGGGACGGCTCCATATCCGCGTAGAACAACCTTGCTGAGGATGGTATCATATAAAGGAGAGGGGTCAACTATCACGCGCATTCGAGATAACTTTTAAAAAATAAGCCCTTCCTTTGATTTGTGATAGATTGAGTTTACCAAATCAATCCCACACTTGAAGGAAGGGCTACTTATCATTCGATTTTGTGGCATATTTAACCAATTGCTGCAACTATTTCCTCGTTCGGAGTGTCAGCATTTGTTTAAGTTAATTTGTGGCTATGCTGTTTTGGAAATTCGGTCGTGCCCATTCACTCCATGAGATAATCGGAGGCCTTCATAAACAGCGAGGGTAAGTTGAAACATTTGGGCATCACTACTTTGAGCCATTCCACCTACTCATAATTTGGGAGATTAGCATATTACTTTCGTTATTATGTCAAATAGATACAGATACTAGGATGGCAAGGGTCAACGAATCATGGATAAATTAGTAATAATAATCGTGTACGGGTTATCCTATGGCTTTCTTTTGTTTTTTGCTAGTGTTGGCATGTCGATGGCCCTCGGAACGATGGGGGTAGTAAATGTCGCCCACGGTGTATTGTATATGGTAGGCGGGTACATCGGTATAATGGTAATGGAATACACTGGTAGCTGGTTTCTTGGTTTTTTATCAGCTGCGATAGGGGCCGGAATAGTTAGTTTGATAATCTGGGAAGGATTTCTGAAAAGACTGTACAAGCAGAGCCTCCAACAGGTGTTAATGACCTTAGGATGGGTAAGTATCTTGGCGAACCTATCTCTATGGGTATGGGGACCATACACAAAAGTTGCGCCCGAACCTGCAGCATTAAGCGGCAACCTGGCGGTTGGGAGCTATTCTATTCCCAGTTATCGCCTAGCACTTATCGGTCTTGGGCTGGCATCATTCTTTGTTATGTGGTGGCTGCAAGAAAAGACGCGGCTTGGGGCCATTGTTCGAGCTGGAATGGACGATGCAGAAATGGTCTCGGGAATGGGAATAAACCTTAGACCAATACTGAGCGGCGTGTTTTCTTTAGGTGTGCTGATGGCGGGTATGGCTGCCCTTATTGGCTCACCTATACTAGGGGGAATAAATCCTTGGGTCGGCCCTAACATGTCCTTTTTAGCAATATTAGTAGCCATTGTAGGTGGAGTAGGCTATGTTCAGGGGACTTTACTGGGCGCTTTGATAATTGGGATACTATCTGTAATTATGGCTACCTTTTACCCCGGGGTTACAGCTATTTCTATTTATCTCCTAATGGTAGTCGTTCTATTATTCAAGCCTGTTGGGTTACTTGGCCGAAAATGGTGAAAACGATTTTCGAGAGAGAATTTTCTTCTGATGTTTGTGTAGCTGACACAGTTTGACTGGTGATAAATGACTGTTTTGCTGTGACGTAATCATGATGCTAGAATCAAGAGAAAAAATTAGAAAAGTACCAACATCAGTTATTATATTCATGTGCTTACTATTGGCAGCAATGGCAATTCCAGTTTTCGGAGATCAGGCTATAGTGGGGTTGACAACAAAAATCTTGATATTTGGACTGTTTGCTATGAGTCTGGATATTCTTGTCGGATATACTGGACTCTTGTCTTTTGGTCACGCAGTTCTTTCCGGGGCAGCATCTTACACTACAGCTATCTTACTAACTCGTTTTGACATCGCAAGTTTTTGGATTACGGCTCCTGCAAGCATCTTAATAGCATTTGTTGTCGCTTGTGTATTTGGTTTTATTAGCCTTCGAGTTTCTGGCTTATACTTCTTGCTGGTGACACTGGCTCTGGGACAAGCAGCGTTCCACACTACCATACATTTGAGAGAGTTCTTCGGAGGTGAAAGTGGGATAGGAGGCATACCTTATCCGCCTTTTTGCGATTCTCCCACAAGTTTCTTTTACTTCGTATTGCTTGTTTGTTTTGCCTGTTTCATCTCGCTCTACATCTTTACCAAATCGTCCTTTGGCTACAGCTTGCAGGGAATTAGAGAAGATGAAGTACGCATGAAATGCCTGGGCTACAATGTTTGGCTGCATAAATATATAGTTTTCATGATCAGCGGGTTGTTTGCTGGAATATCCGGGTTATTGTATGTGCATTACAACGGTCTCATGACACCCAGTAGCATCAGCATAGAAGGAAACGGTTTGCCGTGGCTCATGCTTATTATCGGTGGTTCTGGGACTCTGTGGGGAGCACTACTAGGAAGCGGGATTATATTCATCTTACAATACTTTATAAGCTCTTGGATTCCTCTACGATGGCCTCTTTTGATAGGGATTTGTTTTGTATCCGCTGTTTTGTTTGCACGCGGTGGAATTCTTGTTTCGATCAGAGAATTTCTTCGAAGCAAAAAAAAGGTTATTCGCAATGAGCATTCTTGAAGTTAGCGATATAGACTTTAGCTACGGTGGCTTGCTTGTGTTAGAGAGTGTATCTTTTGCTGCCAATCCCGGCGAGAAAGTAGCCTTAATTGGTCCAAACGGAGCGGGCAAAAGCACTCTACTCAACTTACTCAGTGGGCTATTGTATCCTAAGTCTGGCCGGGTTTACTTGTCGGGTAGGGACATCAGCCGACTACCTCCTCATCGTCGTGTCTCGCTCGGTATAGGTCGGTCTTTTCAAAAGAGTGCGCTTTTCTCTGGTTTAAGTGTGCTAAACAATGTCTTGATCGCCCTTAAAGGAGTTGAAAGATCCCGCTTCCAGATGACGAAGCCGTTGGACAGCAGTAGAAGTTGCGTCGCTCAAGCTGAGGAGCTGTTAAAAAAAGTGAAATTATGGCAAAAGAGAGAACTTCAAGTTGAAATTCTCTCCCATGGGGAGAAGCGACAGCTCGAAATCGTTCTATCCCTTGCTTGTAGGCCAAAGGTTCTGTTGCTAGATGAGCCAAGTGCTGGGCTGACAAGTGGTGAGAGTATCGAGGTGGCGGAATTGATCCGTGGTTTAATGGAAGATACGACGGTATTATTTGCGGCGCATGACTTAGATCTCGTATATGAGCTATCTGATCGCGTTTTGGTTCTATATTATGGACATATCTTAGCCCAAGGGACACCCGAAGAAATACAAAATGACCCAAAGGTTCAAGAAATATATTTGGGAACAGAGGCTAAAGTTGCTCGAACTGATTGATGTTCACACCTATTATGGAGAAAGCCACATACTCCACGGTGTTACAATGAAAGTCGAAAGGAGTTCCGTAGCAGCCTTGCTAGGGCGTAATGGCATGGGCAAAACAACAACTGTTCGCTCAATAATCGGTTTTACACCCCCACGGCGTGGCATCATACGCTTCAAAGGAGAAGAGATAACACGGCTAGCGCCGTACAAAATTTCACGTATGGGTTTGGCTCTAGCTCCCCAAGGAAGACGGATTTTTCCATCATTAAGCGTGAAAGAAAATCTGGTGTTAGGAATCCAACGCAAGGGTTTTACTCTGGAGACCATCTATTCATATTTTCCTGTACTGAAATCGAGGTCTAATCACAAAGGCAATCAGCTGAGTGGCGGGGAACAGCAGATGCTCACAATTGGACGGGCGTTACTAGCTAATCCAGAACTCATTCTAATGGATGAGCCTTCTGAAGGACTCGCCCCATTAATCATCCGGGAAATAGGTGACATCATTATTAGGCTCAAGGAGCAAGGCCTGTCTATTCTCTTAGTCGAGCAAAATGTATCTTTGGCCTTGGGGGTAAGTGACTACGCTTATGTAATGCATCATGGGGAAATTGTACATCAGAGTACAAAAAGTGAACTGGCAGAAAATAAGAAAATACAAGCTGAGTACATCGGAGTAACCAGAAGAGGAGAATCGAAATAAGAATCTAAATCATATCTTTCCGCTTAGGTTTCTCGCCAAAAAATCAAGATTCTTTTAGGAAGAACAAGCTTGATAGATTACATAACTCCTTTGACCACTCCTTCTACTTGTTTCACTTTTACCGACAGATTTTTCTTCGATTGTCTGATTATGGGTATCATGATGAGACACTGGCTTATAAAAGGATCGGGAAAAATATCGAACCCGATGTTATTTTACCCGTTATTCGTGAACAAGCCACTTTTTCCAATGAGGGTAAGCAATTCAATTATGTTCTTAAGGGAACCTATGAATTTGTTTATGGCCATAAAAAATATATCCTCAATGCAGTAGACTGTGTCTATTTCGATTCTGTAATTCCCCATGGTGACAGAGGCATTGGAAGGGGAAAAGCCAAGATTTTGGCTATCTTGTATTCGTATAAACGAACGTAATTTTTGTTCGACAACAAAGGCTCTCCGGCTTTATCAAGTCTAAAGCGGGTGATGACCTGAATTATAGTCCATGAGTTGGAAATCATCGGTATCGAAACGAAGGTTTCAGATGAGTCAAAAATTAGAGATGTTGGTAGAATAATAACCGAGAGAAGTCAAAAGGAAAGGAGAGTTAAATGTTCGAGATTCTCATAGATACAGGGGGTACTTTCACAGATGGAGTACTGGTAGATGAAAGAGGCAGTATTAATGTGGCTAAATCCGAGACTGACTCTGCCAACCCACCGCGGGGTATCTTGAGTTGCATCGCAAACATAGCTGAAGAACGGAAGACTACAAAAGAAAAGTTATTAGCGAATACAAATACAATACTTATCGGCACTACCTTGCCGACGAACTGTATACTCGAAGAAAAGGGGGCGAAGTGTTGTGTTATTCATACTAAGGGCTTCAGGGATATATTTGAGCTGGGTCGTACAATACCGAAAACTGATATTTATAACCTAAAAGTACTTCCGCCGAAGGTTTTAATCCCCAGGTATCTGCGTTTTGGAGTTGAAGAACGCATTCAGTATGATGGAAAGGTAGTCACGCCATTGAATGAAGACGACGTGAAGGAAGCTGTAAGAAAGGCAAAGGACCATAATGTTGAGATTCCGGTTGTTTGTTTTTTACATTCTTACATTAACCCGGAACATGAGGAGAGGGCAGCAGAAATCATAAAGACAGAATACCCTAATGTGGTACTGTCTTCACATATCGCGCGGCGATGGATAGAATATGATCGACTCAGTACAGCAACTTTTGCAGCCTATGTGAAGCCTATGCTGACCCGTTTTGTCAGTAACATGGACAAACAATTGAAAGAGGCCGGTTTTGCTGGGACTTTACTCTTCAGTACAGGTTTGGGTAATGTTGCCAGGGCTGAATTGTGTTTAGAGAATCCTGGACATTTAATAGGATCCGGCTTGGCCACAGGAGCCCTCATGGGTAGATTCTTGGCCGAAGTAAGTGGTTTTGACGATGTGGTTACATGTGATATAGGGGGGACAAGTGTCGACATCGGCGTACTTAAAAACCGAACGATAGCGACAACCACTGAGTCGATCATTGGGGACCAAAAAAACGCGATCGAAACAATGGATATACAAAGCATAGGCGCAGGTGGAGGCGCTATTGCTTGGATTGACAAATTGGGTGTTCTTCGTGTTGGACCGTCGAGTGCTGGGGCTGATCCTGGTCCAGCATGTTACAGCAAGGGTGGAAAGGAACCAACCCTGACCGATGCTAATGTGCTTCTGGGATATATTCCAACTGACTACTTTTTGGGTGGGATAATTGCACTAGATCGAGGTTTGGCGAAAAAGGCTGTTGACGAGAAGATAGCCGTTTCACTAGGTATGGATACAATTGAGGCAGCTTATTCAATCTCATCCCTTGCCGAAACTCTTATGGCTGAGAGAATCTTTCTGACAACTGTTGAAAAAGGATACGACCCTCGCGATTTCGTACTTGTTGTGGCGGGAGGAGCTGGTCCTGTTCATGCGATTGCTTTGGCAACTAAGCTGGGTATGAAGAAGGTGTATATTCCTAAGCATGCTGCAGTATTTTCAGCCTTTGGTGGTGCGGTAGCCGATTATGGACATGTTTTAAATCGATTCTATTATAAAAGAGACGATGAAGCCGATGTAAAGGAAGTAGCAAACATATTCCGTACTTTGGAAAAAGAAGCCACAGATATCCTGGGACGTCAAGGCGTCAAGGAAAAGAATATGGCTCTCGTGCGGGGCTCCGAGATGCGTTATTTTGGACAGCTACGTGATATTAACGTGGCACTTCCAGAGATAGCAAGAGGAAAAGACTTCACAGGCAAGACGTTCAAGGACTTGATTAAGAATTTTCATGAGAGACACGAAGCTCTTTATGGTTGGGGAGATCCGAGGTTGCCGGCCATAATAGCCATACTTAAAGTAAGAGGGATAGGGAAAAGACCTGCTTTTGTCCTAACTAAGCAGCCTTTATCTAAAAAAGATCCGTCTGAAGCTCTAAGACGTAAAAGGCAGGTCTTCTTTAAACAACTTGGAGGATTTAGAGATGTCAAATGCTACGATGGAGACAAGATAAAACATGGAAATATTATTAAGGGGCCTGCAATAATAGAGGAGAGAAAGACAACTTTTGTAATCCCCCCGGGGTCTGAGGTGGCGGTTGATCCTTATGGCAACTATTTGGCAACCCTGCTGTGAAGCCGAGGGTGACAGAATAGACGGAGACAACAAAAGGAGGTAAACAAATGGGTGCACGTAAAGGCATTAAGATAGATCCCTTGACTCTGGCTGTTGTTGAGGCAAGGTTAAATGCTATGAATCTAGAGCTGGGAACAAGGTTGTTTCGCCAATGTTTCTCTGTTCCAACATCACATGTCCGTGATGTAGGTACTGTCTTGTTTGACAAGGATGAGCGAACACTGAGCATTGGGAATTTTATGCCAGTCCACACTGGAGGAAGCTATTATTCTTTAAAGGAAATGTTGGACTGGATAGGACGTGACAACATTCGTCCGGATGACTTTATTATTGGAAACGATCCCTTCGTCGTGCGATTTGGGCATTTGGCGGATTGGTCATTTCTCCGGCCAATATTCTACGAAGACGAGCTTGTGTTTTATCATTTTGCCCGTACGCATCAATATGATGGTGGAGGGGCCTATCCCGGCTGTTACTTCCCCCGAAGTTATGACTGCCACAGTGAAGGCTTGATTATTCCCCCCATTAAGCTCATAGAAGGGGGGAAGATTGATGAAAAGGTGTACTCCGTTGTCCTTCGAAATTTGAGGGGCTCTGCAATGGTACGAGCCGATAATATGTTGTTGTACGGTTCAATGAGGCAAATTGAAGGGAGAATCATCGAGTTGCTCAGGAGATATGGTAAAGACACAGTGATGGCGGTATGTGACGAGCTGATACGGAAAGCCGAAGAGGCGATGAGAAAAGTGGTTTCAACTTGGCCGGGTGGCACATACTATGCAGAACGTGCATCAGATTGGGATGGCACGACTGACAGACCAGTATGGGTAAGATTGGCTCTTACGGTCAAACCAGATAAGGGACAATTAATATTCGACTTTTCAGATAGTGACCCACAAGCAGATTTCATCAATGTTCCTCTGGGTCAGGTATGGTCATCTGTCGTTAGCGGCCTATTATGGTGCACACCAGGTGGAATGATTCGGAACCAGGGTTTTTTTAACTGTATGGAAATCATTACCAAAGAAGGAACTGTCTTGAGCCCCGTTTATCCAGCTACGAGTGCTTGCCAATCTGTTGTATTGGGTCTCGAAATCACTGAGTGCGTCCAAATTGCTATGAGCCAAGTGGCGCCCAAAGATACGCCAGCTACTTGGGGTAGGCATGTTAACCCCCTTTATGCAGGGAAGCGACGTGATTTGATTGACCCAAGAACTGGGTCCATCTCAGAATATACCGCCCATACATTTCATGCATGTCCGTCGAGTGGTGCAGCATATGGGTTTGATGGCGTTGACGGAAGCGGCTCTAGCCCTCTGGGCGGAGCGTTAGTGAGGGCTCCGGTAGAGGTTGAGGAATGGTACATTCCTTACAGATGGTTACGTTACGAATTTAAGACGGACTCTGCTGGTGCAGGACAGTGGCGGGGAGGGCTAGGCACTCATGTTGAAGCATTTAATGTTTATGATCCTCAGGTTTGGCAACCTCTCGATTGCCTTACAATGACAGGCAATGCTGATGGCGAGAAATTTGGGTCTGTCGGCTTCATGGGGGGCAAGGGAGGAACCAAGACCAAACTTGGGATTCTGAGAAAAGGGGAACGGTTAGAATACCGCACTTTTGATCTAAAGTACCTTGAGCCGGGAGATATATTTGTCCAAGAATCAGGCGGGGGGGGAGGTATTGGTGCCCCTTTGGATAGGGAGGTCGAAAAGGTCAGGTGGGATGTCTTAAATGAATATGTCTCTGTTGAAGCAGCAAGAGATATTTATGGAGTCGTAATAGATCCAAAAACCTTTGATGTGGATCATAAAGCGACACAAGCACTAAGAGCACAACTCAGAACCCGCAGTGAAAAATATGATAAGCAATAGGTCAAACCGAATATATGATGCCTTATGAAATGCATGTAAGCATTTCCCTGGGGAAGAGCGAAACGAAGTTGCTCAAGAAGAGGTGACGGTTTCGTAAACTTATTTGAGGAGAGGTGAAAGAGGAGACAACCGAGAAAGGAGTTGACCAGTATCAGTGTCTCAACCTTATCTACAGAAGAGTGACCGAACATTCCCACCCCTGCAACATCCATTTTCATTAGGGTTCACTGCCCCCTCCCCACAGAAAGTTATCCTTACTGCCTGCATTGTATAGGAGTATCCGTAGCGGGACTTGGCGGGTGGGCGATGCTTTGCTTCACGACCATGGGCAACTGACGGCACTCGGTCATCCTGAGGTTCTTGTGGCGGCTGGCAAATATCCTGACCGGCCCGGCTAAAACCACAATCTCGGCGTTATTGAAATTATCTGGGCCAACAGCGACCTCCAGGAAAGGGTGGCTTTCCTAAAGAGGTATGTTAACTATATGAGCCAGCGGAGCTTAATTCATGATTACACAAATTCGCTCAACGGAGGAAAAAGAGGATTATGAAACAAGGGTTTAATAGGTTAAAAGACAGAGTGGCTATTATTACCGGAGGAGGTAAAGGTATTGGCAAAGCCATCTCCCTTGCCTTCTCGGGGGAAGGCGCTATTGTTGTAGTGGCAGGAAGGACGCTTTCAGCTCTGGAAGAGATATGCGAACAAATAAGGAGTAAAGGGGGAAAAGCAAAACCGATCCAGGCAGATGTCTCTGTCGAAGAGCAAGTCGCATGGATGGTATCAGAAACAATCAATGAGTTCGGAAAGGTGGACATCCTCGTCAATAATAGCGGCATTTCGGGAATAACCGCTAGGGTGGTTGATATGCCTCTCAGTAAATGGAATGAAACAATAGCTATCGATCTGACGGGAGCTATGCTCTGTGCCAAGGAAGTTTTGAAGTACATGATTCCTCGGAGGATCGGCAATATTATAAACATCGCTTCTGAGGCTGGGAGATCAGGCGACGGCAGGTCCGGCTTTCCCCTGAGAGGTGCTTACTGTTCCTCAAAGATGGGTGTGATAGGCCTCACTGAGACATTATCTGTTGAAGTAGGAGAGTTCAATATTCGGGTCAACGCAGTCAGCCCGGGCCCTGTTAAGGGTGAACATCTTATGACTGCGATCAAAGCTAAGGCTGAGGTGACAAATAAAGCTCTCGAGGAGATCATGGGAAGTCTTGTTAGTAATTCTTCACTCAAGAGAATGGCCAAAGAATCAGAGATAGCAGCTGTTGCAGTTTTTCTTGCCTCCGATGAATCGAGTGCTGTTACGGGCCAGACGATCTCGGTGAGTTGTGGCCAGCACATTACTTTCTAATCTCAAGAAATATATAGAGCGCCAAGACGGTATTACATGGAAGCAGCAAGAAGGATTACAAGATTTACCAGATAAAGGGTTTGAATGGGGGGGTGATACAGGTAATTGTAATCTTGCGAATATAATCAACATACTAAGCTTACAAAAAACAGATTCATCGCCTGTAGTAGCACTTGAGGAGGTAGGGAGCTCCGAAGCGTTGTTTGTAATCAGGGGGTTGGTCGTCCAAATCCGCCCTGTTTTGACCAGTAACATAAGGATTATTATCATCTAAACAATCAAAGTACCATTTTGAATTGTGCTATTTTATAACATCCCAGTTCTATTTCAAGCACATCAGGGGCCGCCAGTTCCTTTTGTTTTAAGGCTATAAGTTATATGCGGTGATAATAGCTTTGGCGAATAAGAATCACGGAATATACTCTTTCAACTGTCCAACACCTCCCTCGCGCCCCCATGGGGAGGTTTCCGTTTAGGTTTAGTGATGGGAAAGGATACCCCCCCTTTTAGCATTAGCCTATGTCCATTTTGCAGATCATGTGAGCCGGCAGGCTCTGCACCTCTGTACCCTTGAAACAAATGACCCCTGGGCGTTGCGGACTAAAGGCGACGATGGATCAAACCTAAAATGCAAAAAGCTAGAAGAGATCTTTAAATGCACGGGCAGCAGTATAGGAGCATGCTGCCCCACTAACGAGTTGCGCCACCCTTAAAGTCTCCATGATCTCTTCTTTTGTAGCACCAGCCTCCATCGCCTGTTGAGTCAACGATTTCACCCCTTCAACGGTTCCGTGCGCCGTATCGAGGGCCATCGCCATCAGAACTTTAATCTTCATCGGCATCCATTGCGTCGATATCGGTTCGGATCTTTTTGAATCCAGTGTTCCAGAACCTTTACTTCCAAAGCTTGCATCAGAGTCGAAAGAATAGTCCCATGAATCTCGTACGAACTTTCTTTCAATCCTTGGATCAAGCTATTGATTGTCAGTTTCGACTCTGGTATCTTAAAGACCAAGTGTAGATCCAGTGTGATCTCGCCCAACGGACTCCTCCTTTCTTAGGTTGTGTTAACCCTATAGGTTAGGGGGAATCCGTTTTATTTTTCAAGTGAATTTACACTCAATAATAAATCTTAATCACGTAACTTTAGAACAAACCGAAAAATTAAGTAAATTCCACAATGTTTTTATTTTGTCATTAGGCACCTTTTAGTGAGGCGATTCCTTCAAAAACCTCGCTTATCTTCACAACTTCAATCCCCGATTCTTTTAGGCGGTCGAAGGTGTATCCTCGGTTTTTTAACAACTTAGGAATGCCGGTTCTTTCGGTTGAGATTTCACGTTCACGGGATTGGTCGCTTTGTCTCAGCAGGCTCAACTGGAATGGGGTAACACGCTCGTCGTCTGTTCCAAAATGTATTTAATATTTATCAAGTTTTTATATCCTAATCAAAAGACTTTTTTCAAGGGAAGATATCAACTTCAGCCTTTCCGTAAGAAATGTAGTATCAAAGCACAGGACTCATGGTTAAACATTTCAGCAAGAAGTCATCACCTCTGGGTGGCCGTTGATCTACGGACTCTTGTTCTTTTCATTTCTACGAACAGCAGGGAATACCCCCCCTGCCGGACAGAAATCATGTAAGGTTTTCTGGAATAATGGGTAAAAGTAAGTGGGATGGATATTTCTGGCATCGATAAATCTTATGCACCACAGTCTTACTGGAGCAGATGTGATAAGGGATGTACTCCACGGCACTATCCCCTGCTACTCCCGTCGGGACATCTATGGCGGTTACTTCGATACATATGCGGTGATCTCTTTTGAATAGATTCGAGGTTGGAGCAATTTCTACATCGTACCTGTTGATCTCACCCGGCACGACAGGCCTTTGAACAATCCGCGTAAATGGGTGAAATGGCTGCCCAGGCAAGGACTTTTTCTCATCCACTGCCCGGTGAGAGGCCTTGAGCCACCCTCTTGTCAGCTCTCTCTCCATCACCTGAGGACGCTCCATCTCCCCCTCCCTCGCAGTCTGAACCGATACATCCGGACCGACATCCTTGATGATAATGATCCAGTTCGTATCCCTTTGGTCAATTTCCGCCCAAAAATGGAGAGAGAGGACCTGTGATTTCAGTGTCATGTGGGAGTGGATCGGTCATGTACCTCAGCTTCTGAACTGTTCTTGTCTGCGTAAGAGGCATCTGAGCAAAACAATCCGGCGCATCAATCCCATCGCGGCTCGACGGGGTGAAAGGCTCCCATCTCAACCTTTCCCAACTATCCAGATAAAGTTTCGTCCATTGAGTTTCTTTCAATGGCCAATCATCCGAATAGCGCCAACGGTTCGCTCCCATGACCCAAATCTTTACCCTGGGTTCATCCTTGATTCCCGTATCAATTCCCTTCAGCCAATAATCATACCATCGTAATACCTCATCGTGAAAAGCGGTCCAAGGTCTCGGCAAATGAGCAGGTCCATTGATGAGGAGCTTCTTTAAAGGAACGTCTTTACAAGTTTGCCAAAGTCTTAAAGAGCCGAATAGGTGGCACTTGTATGTATAAACATACCAACCAGCCCCCGTATAAAAGGGGATTTTGATTTTCTGCATTTCTTTCTTTCTCTCTTCATAATCCTCTGACTCATAGGGGTATATCAAGGTTTTAAAAAATTCCAAACCCAGTTTACCCTTTCTTTCCAAGAGGTTAAAAATATGGGGATACATTCTATAATCCGGGTCGTGGTAAACCTGTTCCCATAGGGTCTCCTCCTCTGGAGTAAGCTTAACTTCATGTGGATTTTCTACACTGAATTTCATTAAATGAAACACCATACTATGAATAACTCCACCGGGATAGAAATCTCTGAAATAAAATAGATAAGAATGAGGGTCGTAAGGGAATATGGCCTTTAAATGGGGTGGCTGAGTCATGGCAGCGATCACTTGGTTCATTCCAAACCAGGATATGCCTACCATCCCAACATTACCATCGCACCAGGGTTGATTTGCAATCCACTCAATTAAGTCATAGGCATCTGTTCTACCCTGTACCCATAGATCCCCCGGATCAGAGTGACCGAAGCCTCGAGGGTTCCCGATTACATGAACATAACCTCTGGAGGTGAAAAACTGGGTATCACCACCCTCGGCGGGTCCACACCAAAGAGGGGCCCAAGCAGGCTGGTTATTACACGCCTCCATAACCTCGGTACTTTGCAAGAACTTATTGTGACCGGCAAAAGATAACAAAGCTGGGAATCGTCCTTCTGCATCGGGTCGGTAAACATCAACAGCCAAACGGGTCCCATCCCGTGCAGGAACCATCATATCGATGCCTTCAATTTTTGTATTGTAAATTGGCTGAGAAGGTTCATTCTTTGTCACCATAGTAAGCCTCCCAGATCAAAAAGTATTTTCGTCTTCTTTATCTTTGCATTTGCCACAATCAAAAACGAACCAACATCGACATACGGGAAGAGAGTGACGAACAAAAAACCGAATCTACCTTTGGTCCATCCTTCGGAAGCCCGTCCATCTTTGTTCAATAACCCGCCGTCTTCCTTCTCTCTCCACACGGAGGGTTTGGCTCTATCGGGTGAGTTAGTTTAGAATATATCTATTAAGAAATGCTGAATCTGTCAATCTAAAAATAGATTTGTGAAAATTGTCTTTTTGAGGATTATCACTTGAAATCTGGTAAAACGATGTGGATTCTCGATTTGATGACTTCAGGAAGAAGTCAACGGTCCCAATTTTGGGGCATCCAGAAGTTGAACATATCTTGCCAGAACCCGCTGGGGCTACCGAGCCGAGAAAGATGAAGGTATGTTCTTCAGACAGTAACTTTTTGGCAGCTGAAAAACGCCCCTAAGATAGCAGAAACCATAACCATCGGAGT
>JBEKDJ010000091.1:0-15985 GCA_050014415.1 Thermodesulfobacteriota bacterium
CCAATTGCTTCACATCGTTGTGGGTTATCCCGAATCGCTCGAAGCGTATTCCCGAAGGGCGATTTCAAGATCAGGTACATGATGATTAAGGAGATGACAAGGCTCAAAAGGATAAAGTAGTAAGTACTCTTTAAATTGGAAAGAAAAGATGGCATGGGGATGCCAGGGATGCCATCGTCCCCACCAGTAAAACTATACCATCGAAAAACAATGACCCAAATCAAAGACCCTAAAGAAATCTGAAGCATTCCAAAGTAGAGTCGAGTCAGCCGAATACAAAACCAGCCAATAACAAGACCGATGATAGCCGCCACAATGGGTCCGGCAATGAAACCCATCCACATGGGCAGCGAAGTTTTTTTCAGCATCAAGGCAAGGGTATAGGCCCCCACTCCATAAAAAACCCCGTGATGAAATTGGAACATGCCGCCGTGGCCGACAACGAGATTAAGGCTCATGGCCAGTAGAGAGGTCACACAAATCAACGCAAGAATGTAAACATAGAATCTTGGAGCGAAGAACGGTAAAAAGAACAGAGCTATAAGAAGAGCGATTATGGGGACAAACCATTTTGAATGAGTAACCTCTTTGAGCAATTTCTGCTCTCCTTTATCCCGCCTATCTTAGGTGCGGGGTTTACCACACGGATTTAAGCAACCCTTGAGGCCGCAGGAGCAGCACGATCACCACCGCCATATATGGGAAAACAATAGCGAATTGAGGCCAGATCAATATACCAAGGGATTGTGTCACACCAAATATGAGAGAGCCAATGAGGGCCCCCCACATATTACCCAGCCCCCCAATGGTCACAATAAGGAAAGCTTCAATGATAAGAGAATGATCCATTCCTAAGGTGATACTCGCTGTTGGAGCGACCAAGGCTCCACCTACCCCAGCAAGGTAACAGCCAATCACGAATGCTACGGCAAACACCCAACTGACATTAATACCCAGAATCCCCACCATCTCTCTATCTACTGCCGCCGCACGGGAGATCTTTCCTACCTTCGTTTTATTCGTAAAGAGCCAAAGGGCAATAGCTACAAGGGGACCTATGATGATAAGAAACAGATTGTAGCGGGGCAAGGATGCACCCAATAACGAGACGGTGCCCTTGAGTAGAGTGGGTGCTGAAACCGATCTATATTCTGCGCCCCAAACGATCTTGACCAGATCACCCAGGATGAGCGATATGGCAAAGGTAAACAAAAGCAGCATCAGGTGCTCTCTTTGATAGAGGTGACAAAACAGTGCTCGCTCTGCGATCAAGCTTACTAGAGCTACCAATAAAGGAGCGACGATTAAAGCAATCCAAAAACCAGTAGATCCAGCAATAAATTTTGTAAGGGTGAAGGTTGCAAAAGCTCCGATCATGTAGAGCGAGCCATGCGCAATATTTGGAACCCGTAGCACCCCCAGAACAAAACTTAATCCAGCGCAAACGATGAACAAGATCATCGCCCGGCTGAGGCCCACTAAAAATTGACTACTCAATGCTAAAAAATCCATTGGCAGCGATTTCCTTTATCCACCGGAGTAAGAGCCCGTGAAGATGGCTTCCATTCTGATTTGAGATGATTACTTTGCCCGCGCCTTCATGATTTCTTCACAACTAGGCATAACATCTTTGCCCGTCAAGGTGACGATACCACCCGAAATGAGGAAGTCATATTGAGGCACTTTTTTGGTTACACCAAGGTACATAGGCAAAACAGCTTGATGGTCACAGGCCCTCATCTCTATTTTACCTCCGGGGCTATTTATCACCATGCCTTCCAATGCATTAATAAGCTTTTCTTTGTCTATAGAACCTGCCTTTTTAAAAGCCTCGGCTATGAAATGAGCAGTGATATAGGCATGGAAAGCGGGAAACCCGGGAGGAGCTCCATAGGCATCCTGAAAGGCCTTGACAAATGCCTGATTAGCAGGGGTATCGGGATAATAAAAATGATAGTCCATGGTACCCATCACACCTTCAGGGGCTTCGAGGCCGAGGGGCTTAAGAACAGCGTGGTCTGTGGCGGTGTGCATAAAAACTGCAATCTTTTCATGAATCCCTGTGATCTTACATGCCTTCAAGGAATTGGTCATCGTTGCTCCACCCCCACAAACAACAAAGGCATCCGGTTTGGCGGCCATAATGGATGTGTAATATGGGACGAGGTCAGGTTCACCCGTCTTCCACCACGTCTCTCCGATTTTCTCAACGGTTGGTTTGAGTGCCTTTAGATTACGCCAGGTTGCATCCGCAATGGCATGGCCATATTCATAATCATCCCCGGCAATCCAATATTTGATATACTGCTTTTTCGACAAGGCCACTCCACCAACCTTACCAGCCATAGCCGAATTCTCACCTGTGGAGAAGACATACCGATGTCCTTTTTCACCCGTTATTTTCTCACTCTTCGAAATCCAAACGATGAAGGGCACTTTCTCCCCTTTCACATAATCCGATATCGCCAAGGTTACAGAGCTACTAATTGTGCCAACAATGAGGTCTACATTTTCTCTCATCACCAGTTCCTTAGCCATGCTTAAACCAAGGTCTACCCTCCACTTGTCATCACGAATGGTAAATTCAATCTTCGATCCCAGAACACCTTTCTTGTTAATTTCACCTAAAGCAAGCTTGAAGCCATTTAAGGCATCATTGGCAAAAACTGCAGGGGGTCCAGCGTAGGTATCAATCACCCCTACTTTAATTGGACGTTGGGCTTTAGCAACTGAAGGGAGAAAAAGGAGTGAGATAACAAAAAGATAAGTTGTGAATTTAAGAGCTTTGATGATCCCTCTTTGTTTCATTTTGTTTCACCTCCTAAATGGTTTTGCGCATTTCATTCCAGACCTCTGTTTTTGATTCCCTCCTGATCACCTCCTCTCTATGCCTAAAAACTTGTTCCTCTCTTAATGAAGATGCCTTATATTTTCAAAACCACTAGAACTTGTCAAGCCTAAATTGAATGAGAGGGCAATGCTTCACTGAAGCGTGGGTGAAATCCGGTGATCGAGCACGAATGTCTCCGAAAATCTTATCACGCGGACGATCTGAATTTATGGTTGGCAAGGGGAACTTCCTCTAACACAAGCATAGTCCTTCCGCCCGTTCAGGACATTCATGTGGTCAAGGGACAAGCTGAGGTTTCCGGTATAAGGTTTTCTCAGACATCCCCGCCCGAGAGGTTCCGCTCGCAGGCCGAAACTCACTGGCAATGTGATTTTGCTTGGTACAGTGCTCGGATGCTTTGCATTTCTTGTATAGGCGCAATGGGGCACGTTCCGGTTAGGGGGCGGAAGGCTTTTTCTTCATCATCTCGGCAATCAGATCAATGAACCCCACCGGGTGAAAACCTGTCATTCCCCCATCCGCAACAATGGTCGCCCCATTGATATAGGTAGATTCCTCGGAAGCCAAGAATAACGCAACCTTCACAATCTCTTCAGGACTCGCCAGCCTTTTCATAGGAACCTGTTGTGTCAAACCAGAGACGAGAATCTCTTTGTTGAGGATAGGTGTGTTCATACCCCCCGCAACAAACCCCGGAGCAATGGCGTTGACCCAGATGTTGTATCGGCTCCATTCATAGGCAAGAATTCGAGTGAGTACCATCACCCCGGCCTTACTCACACAATAGGGTAAGAAGCCTTGCTCGCCAAGGACCCCAGCAGCAGAAGAAATATTGATGATCTTGCCTCCTCCTTGCTGTATCATCTTTTTTCCAGCAGCTTGGCAGCAAAGAAACACACCTTTTAAATTCACATCAAGCACTTGATCCCAACCTTCTTCCTTGATTTTTTCCGCTTCCAGGATGAAAGGATTGATCCCAGCATTATTCACCAATATATCGATCTTTTTAAAAGACTGGGCAGCCTCTTCTACCATCCTGCTTACCTCTTGACCTATTGAGACATCCGCACTTATGGCCATGGATCGCACTGAGAGATCCTCCATCTCTTTAGCCACTGCCTTTGCTTTCTCCAAATTTCTTCCGTTGATAACGACATCCGCCCTCTCTTTCGCAAATCCGATCGCGAACTCTCTTCCAAGGCCTCTCGTAGACCCAGTGATCAGTACGACCTTTCCTTCTAATCGTCGAGTAGACATCTTTTATAGCCTCCCTTTCCAATTACTGAATGCTCCTTAAAGGACTGAATGTGCGGATTTTCCGGATTCGCATCTAAAGATAGGTAAATCCTACCACATCTTCTTTAATAAACTCCAGTAAGGCCTGTACGTCTTCCGGTCTCGATTCACCTCGTACCTCAGCTTAGAGGCGGTCATTCCTCATCGACCACCCTGCCTTATGGCACCGACCTGGCTGCTTGAGGAGAGAGAATTTATGATTGGGGCCTCTATGGAACTACCAGCACAATCAGATAGGACAGGTAAACCGAGCGAGTTGCTCGAAACGAATCCTTCAGGCTGGGGACCGGATATGGCCTGTCCCGGCCTGCCGGAATGGTCCTCTCACTTGTTGGACCTTGCGTACTCGGCTGCATTCTCCCCTGCAATCCTGCCTGTGTTGATGGCGAATCCCATGGTATTACCCGGGAGGACAAAAACATAACTGTCTCCGTATATATTACAGGCGTCCGTCCCAGCAGCATAGAGTGCTGGGATCTTCTTCCAGTCCTTGTTCAGCACCTCTGTTCTATTGTTGATCTTGATTCCTCCGAGACTGCCATAGGCTCCTGGCAGAAATCTTCCCGCATAGAACTTAGGTGTTTTGATCGGTCTGAGAAGGTCGTATCTCTTGTTAAAGATGGCATCATGCCCTTTCTCGCAGAAGCCGTTATATTGCTCTATAGTCGTCTTCAGTCCATCCGGGTCAATCCCTGTCTTGGCAGCCAACTCTTCCAGGGAATCCGCGATAAACACCTCTTTAAACCCTTTATCCAGGTGGCCTTGAAGAAGGGCGTCGAAATTATCGGCTTTTGTGAAAGGGAAGACCACGCTCACCTGATCGAACCCTACTGTCTCCATACGTTTTTTAATGGCTTCATCGAAGATGAGGAAGGCCGTCCTATTTTTCTGCCTGGCAATGGCATTTCCTGTAAAAGTGGTGTTTGGCATGATTTCTTCATTGATAAAACGTTCCCCTAGAAGGTTGACCATTAGGTGGGACTGGCGAAATGTCTCGCCGAGGGCAGGATCAAATTCGCCTGGCATCATGTATATCAGCTCCATACTCATTTCAGTCGGAGCTGCACCTACTTCCCATGCCATTCTAATGCCATCCCCATCGACACCGGGGATTCTGAAAGAGGCGAGATCTTTTCCCCAATCATACCCGGTATATTTCTTAATCATTTCTAAGTTGTTGC
This sequence comes from Thermodesulfobacteriota bacterium, assembly GCA_050014415.1. Taxonomy (GTDB): domain Bacteria; phylum Desulfobacterota; class BSN033; order BSN033; family UBA1163; genus JBEKDJ01. The sequence continues at coordinate 5,329 of JBEKDJ010000091.1, forward strand.
CGAATCCACCGGTAGCGATAATCACTGCCTTGGCATTTGCCTGAACGGGCTCTCCGGATCTGTCTTCTGCCATGACGCCCATAATTCGGTCCCTATCCTTAAGAATTTTTTTGACTGGTGTTTGAAGAAGTATCTTGGCCCCCATTTCTTTCGCCCTGTCCGTCAGGGTCTTCATCATGGCTCCCGCAGCCATAGGGCCAGGCTGACCGACTGCCGGTTTTACGAGATGCCAGGTGAAATTACCCCCAGGGAAATAGGTGGCAGGCTCAACAAATTCAACTCCAAGTTTCTCCAGCCAGTCGATGGTGGTAGCTGCCTTATCGATGTAGGCTCTAACGAGCTGGGCGTCAACACGCCAGTGGGTGTAATCCATAAAGATCTTAAAGGCTTCATCCTTGGTCGGTCCCATCTGTTTCATGCGCTGAAGCCTACTCTCTATGCCAAGAGGCCCCATTCCCATATTACCCGTGCCGCCTGTGGTGGACCCTTTTTCGAAAAGAATCACTCTGGCGCCGCTCTCCGCAGCAGCAATCGCCGCTGACAATCCAGCTGCACCACCTGCGATCACGATTATATCAGCTTCTAATGTATTCATTCACTTTTCTCCTTTCGTATATTGTTCAATAGATCGGAGGGATGACAGGTATCTGGAGGTACGAGTCATATTTACCCCCTGAGTGGATCACATGCTTACCCTTGTTGTTAAGCTCCCATGAGAAGGGCTCGAACCAGCCTTCACGAATGTAATGACCTGACAAGAGCACCTGCAGTTGCTGGCCTTTGTGCCATATCCTGCTGTGGGGCTGGATCTCAATATCCACAGGGACGATATTGCCGGGTTTCAGCTCCTCTTCCTTGCAGTGGGCCTCAAGGGTGGAAGGGCACTGTACTCCCGCTTCCGCAGGAATAACAACCAACAAGGCAAGCCGCGAATGTACCCGCAGCGATTCAAGACCGGCGCTTGCTCAGTTTCGCCGCTCCGTTACTTTGCAGTCGCCGCTCGAGCAGGCCTGGAGTATGTCAAGTACGATTTGTATTTCTTGATCAACGCAGGGATCTCGGCCATCCGCGGGTCAGGCTTCAGTGCAACATCCCTCAGATCATCGCCATGGTGGAATTTGCCTGAAAGCAGAACGTGCGAAAGTGCTTTCGCCTCGTCGGTAACCTCCAGCTCATAATCGTCGCCTTTAGTTTTCAAGGTCCCCTTCACACCGCAGACAGCACAAGTCACCAGCTCAGTTGTCTTGCCGAGCTCCAGTACATTTGAATGGCATACGGGACATCTGCCGGGATCACCTATGTACTTTGCCTCTTCAATCGGTTTCTTTAAGGTCTCGGCTACGTGACGCCCGGACCTTCTCGCTCTCTCCAGCATTTCCGGCTTCAATACTACTATGGCGGGTAAAGCGGTCCAGTTGAACACATGCTGATCAACAACCGTCATGTTCATCGGAAGAGCGAATATCTGCAGCATGGGAAGCGCCAGAGTCGTCCAGTCGCTGCCTCCGACGGCAAAAAGCGATGCCACTCTCGGTTTGAACGACCTCTCGTCCGGCCCTTTGCCTTTGGTAATGCCTTTCTCCTCCCTGATCTTCTTCGCAATTATTCTGAATGCCAGATCATGGGACGGCCCCATCCTGTCATTCAGGATCTTCAGCAAACCCTGTGGGGCCTTCTCATAAACGGGGGAACCCAGGATCAGCCCGTCGCAGTCAAGGATTTTGTCATCTATGAACTTGAAATCGTCATTCTTGATTACGCACTCCCCTGAGCCGGCTTTTTCGAAAAGATCGATCACGCAGGAGTTGCACCCCGTGCACGGCCTGATATTGAGGTCCATCAGACGCACGATCTCCACCTCTGCACCCATCTCTTCCGCGCCCATAAGCGCTTCTTTGACGAGTATCTCCGTGTTGCTCATCTTCCTGCCGCAGGTCAGTCCAAGAACCTTCATGTTTGTACCTCCTTTTGTATTGAATCTAACTCGTTCATCCCTCTTTTGCGTATGCCGCTCCATTCTCGCGGCTATGCTTACTTCTGCACCTCCATTCCAGCCTGTCTCGCCCTTGCCTGTTAACATAATCCCCGGCCGCATACTTCGGCGGGATGACGGGTATCTGAAGATATGAGTCATATTTGCCGCCCGTATGGACGACGTCTTTTGGGCGACATCGAGATATGGTTTCTTGATGTCGCCCTCCGAATGACCGGTGCTGCGCAGGTCCACGTTGGCGATCGCATAGCCATGACGGCATCAGCAGGCGGGGTCCGGGCCATCAGAGAATCGACATGGCTGCAACAAATCCTTGACGAACGGCGTCGAATACCTTAGCGGCACAGACGCAATCACCGATTTCATATACGGGCACATCTCTGGCGGCAGCACGCAGTTCTTCCGCTTCTTCTTTCTTTGCGCTCATGCCCACCGCATAAGTGACCGTATCCGCAGGCAGAAACTCTTCCTCGTTCTCTTTATTGACCGCCGTCACGCTCCTAGGCGCAATCGCCGTGCATTTCAGACCGGTTCTATAGGTCAGCATCTTGTCCATTTCGTTGATGAGGCCGATGCGATGCATCCTGTACGAATCTCGTGCAACCTCATCCAGCATTTCAATCACCGTTACATCTCTTTCGTTTTTTGCGAGATGGAGCCCGACCTCGCATCCTACGAGGCCGCCGCCTACCATGACAACCTTTTGCCCCACTCTGCTCATATCGTCGTATACGTCTGAGGCCTTCATAGCGTTCTCAATTCCGGGAATGGGCGGCACAATCGGGCTTGAACCCACCGCGAGAATAACCACATCCGCGCCAAATACGCGAACATCGGCGGGCGTAAACGCTCTGTCCAGCATGACTTTTATGTTGCGTTTCTTTACGCGACGCGCCAATACATCCTTGAATGTACTCAAATCGCCTTTGTAAGCGTCCGCATCCGCAAACTTAACCAATCCGCCCAGGGTGTCCGATTTTTCAACCAGCGTTACTCTGTGCCCGCGATCGGCCGCAACGATGGCGGCCTCCATGCCCGCAACACCTCCACCAACAACCAACACGTTTCGTGAGCCCTGCGGCTTACCGGCAAGCACGTTTTGATCAAAATAGAATGCCTCGGGATTTACGGCACAGCCGAATAGTGTACTCAGGTCGTGGATAACGCCTTCCAATGGTCCAGGGAAGCACTTGTAGCATCTTATGCATGGAGAAATATCATCTTCCTTTCCCGATTCAGCCTTATTCGCGAAGTCCGGATCGGCTGTCAGCTGTCTACCCAAGGCTACGAAATCGCATTTCCCTTCTGCAATGAGCTGTTCCGCCAATTCCGGGGAGTTAATGCCGCCAACAACGGTTACCGGAATAGACACCGCTTTCTTGATGACTTCAGACAATCCCGCATTCAATCCGTGGGGGTCGAATACCGAAGAGAACTGCCCACTCAAGATCGGATCACGGTAAAGGCCCACAGAAACATGGATGATGTCCACGAGACCTTCAATTAGTTTACAGAAGCGAGCGACTTCCTCCACTCCCATACCATTCCTGGTGCGCTCGTCCCCGCTGACGCGGACTTCGATAATAAAGTCCTTGCCCATTGCTTCCCTGACGCTCTTGATCACCTGAATCGGGAATTTCACTCTGTTTTCCAGCGAACCGCCGTATTCGTCCGTTCTTGAATTGGTCCTTGAAGACAAGAACTGATTCAGCAGCCATCCATGCCCCGCATGAATCATTACGCCATCGAAGCCGGCCCTTTTCATGAATCTTGCGCAGGTGACGAAATTATCGGAAACGGATCGCATCATCGCTTCATCCATTGCAACGACTTCGACGCCGTCCCCCCTAACGTATCCCATAGGTCCGATGGGGTTTTTCAAACCGGGGATGAAGAGCTTGGATTCACCACAGTGAGACAGTTCAATCAATGCAACAGAGCCGTTGTTCCTGATCATGTCCGCCGCTTTCTTCAGCGACTTGAACGAAGGACTATCGAAGTCCGTATAATCGATAGGATCAAAGGGTTCGCGATTTGCGTATTCAAAGTCTACCGGCGTTTCTCCGACGGTGACCTGGGCGCAGCCGCCTTTCGATCTTCCTTTAAAGGCTTGATAGAACACATCCGACAGAAATGGAATCGTTCCGAATGTTCCGCAGTAAATCGGCGCTGCAATGATTCTGTTCTTGTAGGTATGGGTACCTACCTTCAAAGTTGAAAAAAGATTCGGAAATCCCTTGCTGCTCATTCTAAATCGTCCTTTCGTTTTGATTCATTCAAATGGAAATCATACTTGCCCGTTTTCCCTGCATTTCTGTGTAGAATACCTACCTCTACCGGTTTGTCTCTACCCGTACTTTTTGATATCCTCCTTCTTGCCTTAATATGATTGTCGGCGCTTAGCGATAAATATAATCACCGGCCTGATATCTCGGAGGAATGACAGGTACCTGGAGGTACGAGTCATATTTACCCCCTGAGTGGATCACATGTTTACCCTTGTTGTTAAGCTCCCAGGAGAAGGGCTCAAACCAGCCTTCGCGAATGTAATGCCCTGATATGAGCACTTGCAGCTGCTGGCCTTTGTGCCAGATCCTGCTGTGCGGCCATATCTCAATATCCACAGGTACGATTTCACCGGGTTTCAGCTTTTCATCCTTGCGATGGGACTGGATAGGTTGAAAATGGGTAGAGAGCTTCTCATCGAGGGCGCGGCGGGATACCCGCATCTTTCCCCATGCGCCCGGGTGCGGCTCACCCAAAACGTTCACCGGAATCCAGTTTCCAGCCCCATCGAGTTTGCGGATGGCGACAAAGAGGTCCATATCATCGTTGCCCTCGGCCTCAACCCAGAGACGGAGCTTCATGTAGCCGGTGATCTCTGTGCCTTCCGTGAATTTGATGGCGAAGGTCGCCGATCCGGTCTCGGCCTCGTAGCTAACCTTTGATTCCGTGGCAACGGGATCAAAGGAGAGGGTGCCTTTGGCGGCATCGAGGTAGAGGTTCTTGTACTGGGTCCGGGCAAGGGGGAACTCCTTTTCTGGACGGTTGACCTGATAATTAAAATCATAGGCATCCATGATCTCGAGGCGGACCCTCGGGGTAAGCTCCCAGCCGTTACGAATGTCTTTGAGATAGCGATCATAAAAACACTTCAGATCTTCGAGACCAACGGTGGAATAGGTATCGGGCCACTCAAACTCCCTGTGCGCCCGGAGCCACTTTTTCGTGGAGCGGATCCTCCTAAAACCTTCCATGGAACCGCGCAGGTGGAAGTGGTTCCAACAGACCGTGGTATAGGTCGGAATCTTGATCTTTTCCCACTTCGGAATCTTGTCCGCCCAATAGGCGTCGATAAAAGGATGCTCGAGGGCCATGACAGCGGTATCGTCGACATACCCGTTGCCTACCAAGGAACTAACAATAAAGTTGTTGAAACCGAGCGCCGGGATGCCCCCCTCATAGAGGGACTCGCGATAGAGGTCTCCCGTGCCTTCCCATGGGGCGATACAGGCAAGGTGAGGGGGCTGCTCTGCAGCGATTCGCCACTGGGTCATGGCCACACCCGAGTTTCCGCCCAGGCCGACCTTGCCGTTGCACCAGTACTGGGTTGCGAGCCATTCGATGAAGTCATAGCCGTCACGTCCGTCCTGCGTGCCGAACATGCATACATCTCCCTCTGAATGGCCTATGCCGCGGGGGTCCACATTGGCAATCGCGTAGCCATGACGGCACCAGTAAGCGGGATCGGGAGATTCGAACTTGGCCATTCGAGAAACAGTTCCCGGTGGAACCCCGATGATCTGCCATTCGTCAAAGCCATCGCCCGGACGTTTGCCGAAATAACTCCATGAGACGATGGCAGGAATATTTGTCTGTCCCACGGGACGATAGATGTCGGAATAGATCACGACGCCGTCCCGAAGGGTCACGGGGACGTCCTGCTCGCAGATGATGCCGTCTTCCGCAAGATAGGTGCGGCGGTTGAGATCAGGGCAGACTCCAAAGCCCGTTCCGTCCAGGGATTTTTCTTCCAGTCCGTCCCAGTTCTCCTCTGCTTTGCCCTTCGATTCTTTCTTTTGGGGCGGAACCGGTTTTCTTGCTTTCCTGTAGATCGCATCGATCTCCTCATTGCCGAACATTACCTTTTCTCTTTTCGTCTCAGCCACGGTCCTCCTCCTTTTTTGTCTTTCAAGATGGGTGCTTTCTTATCTCAATTAAATTTCTGAATGTTTTCCCCATCAGCCCACGCAAAGCTGGGCGACAAATTCTGCGGCCTCGCCCAAGGTCTTTTTCCTCCTGAACTCCATGAAATTGATCTGGACGTCAAATGCATCCTCTAATATGGCTATGACCTGAACGTAATTGACCGATTTGGCCTTGAGATCCTCTACCCATTTTGTGTCTGGACTTAATTCGCCGGGGTTTTTTTTGAAGAGCACCGCAGCCCGTTGGATGATTTTCTCCAATATTTGGTCCTTTAATTCCATCGCTGTTTGACTCCTTTTCTCTTCTGTATTTGGGTCTTTTGAGGATACCCATAAACCTTGAAACCCTGCCTATCTTTCAAAACCATTCCATACCGGGACTCCGGTATAGGTTTTGGACTGCTCCTGACCGGTCAGTACCCTGAGAGCGCCTGCGGCCAGGGCTTCCATCTCGAACTCACCGGCATAGACCTTGACCGGAGCTATGTACTTGACCATATCGGTGATCTTCTCAATCAGATAGGCATCATGAGCGATGCCCCCGGTCAGTAGAATGGCATCCACTTCGCCCTTTAAAACCGTTGCATAAGCGCCGATGTTCTTTCCGATCTGGTAGATCATGGCGTCGTAGATGAGCTTTGCGTATTGATCGCCATTTTCGATGCGCTCGAGTACCTTGCGGGTTTCGGCGGTGCCGAGATGATCGACCAAACCGCCGATCTTGGTTAGGCGGTCATACATCTGTCTCTCGGTATATTTGCCCGAAAAACACAGCCTCACTATGGCGTTGGCCGGGATAGTGCCTGCCCTGGTGGGAGCCATGGGGCCGTCGCCATTTATAACGTCGGTGGAATCAACCATACGACCTTTTCGATGAGCCGTCACGGATACGCCGCCTCCCATATGAGAGATGACCAGGTTGAGATCCTCGTAATGCCTGCCGATCTCTGCGGCATAGCGTATGGCGATCTCCTTCTGGTTAAGAGGGTGGCCCCTGCTCTCGCGGAAAACATCAGAAAATCCGGTGATCCGTGCGATCAGGTCAAACTCGTCGACGTCAGGAGGATTGACGACGAAGGCTTTTCCGCCGTAGGTCGTTGCAAAGTCATGGGCCAGCTGACTGCCGAGCGTGGCCGGGTGTTTCACGGTAAAGCCTATTCTGGCGTGATGGAGCAAGGTTTCATTGATGGTATAGGTTCCACCTTCCAGACCGACCAGCCCGCCGCCGCGTCCGACAAAGGCGTCTATTCCTTTCAAGGAGATGTTCTTTCTAGCCAGTTCACTCAGTATGGTCTCCTTGCGATAAGGAAACTGGTCGCTTATTTCCCGAAACTCCTTGAGCTTGGCTGCGTCATGAGAGACGTTGACGGAAAAGATCTCCGTATCGTTTTCAAAGAGTGCTATCTTGGTTGAGGTGGAGCCCGGATTTATCGCAAGAAGTCTGTATTTCTTATCCACAGGAGTTACCTCCGCTTCTTCAAAGGCGTATTGTCAATGCTTATTTCCCCTCTCCCCCTGTGGGCATAAGCACTAACTAAGTCGGGGCGTCATTCCGGCCCCGTATTAAGTACGGGGTAAACTCCAGCCGGAATCCAGTCAAATAATCGTAGGATACAAATCCTTCCAATTCGGATTAGTACTCTCAATCAATTCCAGTTTCCATTTTCGCTTCCATTCTTTCAATTGCTTCTCCCGCTCAATGGCGGATTCCATGCTCTCATGCACTTCATACCAAACCAGCTGATGAATACCATAGCGTTTGGTAAATCCTTCTACCATGTTGTTCTTGTGCTCCCATACCCTCTTGACGAGGTCTGAAGTAACACCAATATAGAGGGTACCATTTCTTTTGCTTGATAGAATGTACACCGCAGGTTGTTTATTCACCCCCGTCTCCCTGGATTCCGGCTTTCGCCGGAATGACGAATGAGGGCCCCTTCGCATCTTATGTTAGCGCTCATGCCCCTTGAGGGGGAAGATTTACGGCAAAGCGCCTATTTATTCTGTGCGCGTACGGCCACCATCGTGGTCGCACCCACGATCTCCTCCACGGGCGCACCCCGGGACAGGTCGCTTACTGGCTTGGCAAAGCCCTGCAGAAGGGGCCCATAAGCTACCGCCCTGGCAAACTGCTGGACAAGCTTCACCCCGATGTTGCCGGCGTTGAGATCCGGGAAGATCAGGATGTTGGCCTTGCCGGCCACGGGGCTTCCTCCCTTTACCTTCCTGGCTGCCACCTCCGGTACAATCGCGGAATCCAATTGAAGCTCGCCGTCAATGAGCAGTTCCGGCCTGCGCTCGCGCACCATCTCCAAGGCCTTTAATACCGTGTCAATACGCTCGTGGGTAGCGCTGCCCTTTGTTGAGAAAGACAACAAGGCAACGCGCGGCTCCCAGCCCAGCAGTCTGTGCAAGGTGTCAGCCGTCGAAATGGCGATGTCGGCCAGCTCATTAGAATCGGGAGCTGGACAGACAGCACAGTCGGCAATCCCCAACAGGCTACCTTCCGGACCCTCATATCCCGGGATCGACAGAATGCCCGTACTTGAGACCGTCGAGATGCCCTCCTGCAATCCGATGATCATTTCACTGGCCATGATCACCTCTCCCGTCGTATGGCTCAGTCCTGCCACCATGCAGTCCGCCTTGTCTAATTTCACCATCATAACTGCGAAATAAAGCGGGTCTTTCAACATGCGCTTGACAGCGGATGCCGGAAAGTCGGGATTGATCTTGGCATACCCGCTGGCGAATTGCTCGACCTTTCCCGCATCGGTGGGGTCGACCGCCGTAATCCCATCAAGCGACACTCCGATGCTTCCCGCTAAAATGGATAAGGCCTTTGGTTCCCCAACGAGTATGGGATAGGCGATGCCCATATCCCGCACCTGACGCGCTGCACGAAGAATCTTCTCTTCGTTGGATTCAGGAAATACAACCCTTTGAGGATTAGCCCTGGCCTTAAGCTGCAATTGCTCCATGACATCCGTACTCATATCCGTCTCTCCCTTTTCGGGCAAGCACCGAATAAAACCTATCGTCACAATTTGGCTCTTTGAAAAATGTACCTGCCGAAAGCAACCAGAACCTTAAATCCCCCTCAATCCCCCTTTGACAAAGGGAAGTTGGGAGGGATATTTTATAAAGATGTTTTCAAACCACTTAATTGTTACAAGCTATCCATATTTAAGCATGCTCATTTTGATAGGGTTGCTATCGCTACAGCATAGTCGCCGTCATATGAGAGACTCAAAAGCACACGGGATGCATCACGTTCGGATGCAAGCTCAGCAAATCTACCCATGAGAACAGGGATCGGTTCTCCATGCTCCCCGTCCCGGACCTCTATTTCCTTGAACTGGACACCCGTCTCCCAGCCTATTCCAAATGTCTTAAAGATGGCTTCTTTGGCCGCAAAGGTCATTGCCAGATAGGCCACGCGGTCAGGGTGGGTTTCAGCTCGCTCCTGCTCCCACGGCGTGAATACCTTATCCATAAACACCTTGCCGCCCGTTTCCAGTACATCTCTCATCCTGCTGATGGTGATAATATCTACGCCCAGGCCTATTGCCAATTAACCTCCTCTCCCCAATACTCCCTTTTCGCCATCGGGCATCACGGTTTCACAATGTTGCCGTAAGCTGCATATTTTGGCATCAGCTCTTTGACTTTTTCCTGATCTTCTGTAAAAAATTTTTTCTGTAGGTTTTTGATCAACTCCAGGTGCGTGAAAACCCCCTTTTCGGAAAAACGGGGATGTTTTGCATCCTCTTCATTCCACTTCACCTTCATTTTGCCTCCCTTGGCAGATAGGACACCATGGACCCAGCATACCGGGCAGTAGACATCCGGCAATTTCTCAAAGACCTGCAGAATGTTGCAGTGGCAGACCGGACAGGCTACATCTTTGTCTTCACCCATATATTTCACTTCTTCAATCGGTACCATCATTGCTCTGGCCACTCTTCGGTCTCGCCAAAACGGCGCCCGGTCGCCCGACATAATTTACCTGTATTTGATCGACCAGCTTCCGGGTATGTTGAACAAAAATATTTGCGGAAGTAAGACCTAAGGGGGTCCATTCAGGCTCCCCGCCCCCCACGCAGATGATACCCCCCACTCTCGTCTTCTTCAGAATCTGCGGGTTCCTAAACATCGTCGGAAGCATTCTTTCATTGATGATTTCGAAGTAGGAGTTTGCTCTCAAATGGTAGAGCGGCGTACTGACGATCAACCCGCAATTTTCCACCAGGACTTTCTCCAGGATCCATTCGACATCATCGTCTTTGATCGCACATCTTGATTCTTTTCCTCGGGCCATCGCCATGGAACAGGCTTCACAACCCGTGCATGGTTTTACCCTTAGCTCCATGGCACGGATAATTTCTGATTCCACTCCAATCTCCTCCGCTCCCATCAGAGCTTCCTTTAAGAGAATCTCACTGTTGCCGTTTAC
>JBEKDJ010000092.1:0-15444 GCA_050014415.1 Thermodesulfobacteriota bacterium
GCCCTCTTGATGATAGCCCCTTATGCCCGGGAAGATGTACATGTGGAGATCGCCGGTCATTTAGCTTCCAAGCCCTATGTGGATATGACACTGGATGTCATGTCTGCCTTTGGGGTGAGAGTGGAGAGTGACGGTTATCAATCCTTTTTCGTTCGGGCGGGACAGCGTTATCTCCACCAAACGTATCGTATTGAAGGAGATGCGTCAAATGTCTCGTATTTCTTTGCGGCTGCAGCCATCACAAAGGGAAGAGTGAGGGTTGAAAACTTCTATCCAAACTCTATCCAAGGGGATGCAGGTTTTCTCACCATTTTGGAGAAGATGGGATGTGAAGTCATGCGGGGAGAGAACTGGGCGGAAGTCCAGGGGAAAGAGCTTCATGGAATAGAGGTTGATATGAATGCGATGCCTGACCTTGTCCCATCTCTGGCTGTAACGGCCGCATTTGCAAGAGGAGAAACTGTCATCCATAATATTGGTCATCTCCGCCTCAAAGAGTCAGATCGGATGAAGGCTTTGGCCTTGGAACTCAGCAAGATGGGCATTCGGGTAGAAGAAGGTAAAGACTGGGTGAAGGTGGAGGGAGGAGAAGCACATGGAGCGGAAATTGAAACCTATGATGACCACCGTTTGGCCATGAGCTTTGCCATTGCAGGGCTGGCTGTTCCCGGGATAAAGATCAAAGGAGAAGAATGCGTGAATAAATCCTTTCCCGATTTTTGGGAGAAACTGAAGGAGTTATATTAATAAATAATGGGGAGATCGGCTGTCAGATATTCGTTGCTAGTTTTCTCTTGAACCCTCGACTCCTTGACTCCTGGATTTTTTTATGAACATCGTCTTGATCGGATATCGCGGCGCAGGGAAGACCACAGTTGGGCACAGGCTGGTTGCCCGCCTTAAGATGAAGTTTGTGGATACGGACGATCTTATTGAAGAACGTCAAGGAGCCCCGATCAGCCAGATTGTGAAATCCCAGGGATGGGATCATTTCAGGAAGCTGGAAAAGGCCATCATTGAAGAAATCTCAAAGGAAGATCATTTGATCATTGCATCCGGAGGAGGGGCAGTGCTTGACACAGACAATGTGATGGCTTTCAGAAGGAATGGTTTTATTATCTGGCTTAGGGCAGATCAGCAGACCCTTCTTAAAAGAATACATCAGGACCCTGGAACCCATACTCGAAGACCAACTCTGACTGGTAAAGGGACCCTGAAAGAAATAGAGGAGATGATCTCCGTAAGGGAACCATTTTATGAAAGAGCTTCGGAAATACAAATCGATACTTCCATACTGGATGTCGAGGCGGTCGTTGAGCGCATCCTGGCCATTTTCGATGATAAGGTGAATAATGTAAGGATAAGTTAATCTTCACAATTCCGTCCGGTGTTTCTCCGGCCAGGAACCAGCTTTACTTCGCAGAAAATGCAGAATATGGGAATAATTTCTTCCAGTGCTAGTGAATCTTAGATTTCGCCCTTCAAAAGAATATTTCAAAGGGAAATGAATAACAAAGCTCTGACTCAGCATTCGATCCCATCAACATGCTCTTACTCATTCCTAAGAGATTAATCTAAGGATGATTTCCGCCATTTCATTCTTGGTATTGACAGAAAATACTTTTTATGGTTGTCTTCTTATATGAGTGATTCACAGGGGTGGTTGCTGGAGAACCGGTTGTAGTCTCAAATGTCCATCGACGGGTCATTGGGGATAGATGGTCAAACTGCCAAAGGACGGGCGACAGTCTTGTTTGATGATTTAGCAAAACCGAGGAGGTATAGCTATGGAAACTACTGATCAAATTTACTATAAGAGTTTATACGAGTTAGCTGCGACATTGAACTCATCCCGTGCTCCTGAGGCCGTCCTCTATTCCATGGTTGAGGGCGTGGCGAAGGTCACAGGAGCAAAAGGTTGTTCACTGATATTGCTTTCGCCAGACAGGAAGGTACTGCTTCATACCGTGTCTTACGGGCTAAGCGACTGGTACGTAAGAAAGGGCCCACTATCGGCGGACAAAAGCATTTCCGAGGCACTGGAGGGTAAGCCAGTCGCTATCTTTGATGCAACCAAAGACGAGCGGATCCAGTATCGGGAGGAAGCCAAGAAGGAAGGGATTGCCTCGATGCTCGCCGTTCCGATGTTGCTCAGAGACGAAATCATAGGTGTCATAAGGGTGTACACTTCTGAACCTTACGACTTTACAATGGATGATATATACTTCGCGGGGGCGATTGGAAATCTTGGTGCCATTGCCTTAGAAAACGCCAGGCTGTACCAGGCTGTTCAGAAAGTCTACGAAATATTCGGGCAGGACATTCTCGAATGGCGCACTGCCTTGGGCCATGAATGGATGGTAAGAGAGCCCCCAACTCCGGACAAGTAGTAGGGGATCATGGAGCTCCACTGGCAAAGCGACTTTGGGATTCGGTATGTTGCCTGCTATTCCTTTCCATAAGATCCCAATTAAGGGAGTTCGGGGGGAGTTATTGGAATTCAGACTTCACTCTGACCTACGGAGAGGTCATTCACGGTAACAACAGAAGCTGGATCAAGAATGGCCCTGTCTTTTTTGTGCACATTTCGCCAGTAATCGTTATCTCTTTAAGCAAACTTAGCATGAAGATGAGTAGGTTGAAGTGGCCGGTCAGAAGTCAATCTGAGGGTGTTTTTCAAGACAAGCATCGGCTCTTACACTTCCATGCCAAGACCTGGCTTAGGAAGATGAGTAAAGGAATTTCAATTATCTTTGGATAGATTTTTTTTTCACCACCTCAACCTCAACCTTAGCCTTAAGCTTTTGTAATAATGTGAGGTCAACATGGGAGGAAACTCGTTCGGGACGCTGTTCAAGATTACCACATGGGGAGAATCTCACGGAGAGGCTTTAGGAGTGGTGATTGATGGTTGCCCTCCCAGGATAGACCTTTCTAATGAAGACCTTCAGAAGGAGCTCAACCGAAGAAGGCCGGGTCAGGCGAAAGGATCGAGTCCTCGAAAGGAAAGAGACCGCATAGAGATTCTTTCAGGCGTTTTTGAAGGGAAGACGACAGGAACACCCATTTCCCTTTTGATCCGGAATGAAGATGTTGATTCCAGTCCATACGAAGAATGGAAGGAGGTCTTCCGACCCGGTCAGGCCGATTTCACATACATGGCTAAGTATGGAATCAGGGATTATCGAGGTGGTGGCAGGGCCTCGGCCCGAGAGACCGTCGGAAGAGTGGCCGCCGGAGCTGTGGCCAGGAAGATCCTGCGAAAAGAGAAGATCGAGGTTATTGCTTACACGGCAGAGCTCGGAGGAGTCCGAGCCAAGAAGATAGATTATAAAGAGATCGAGAGAAATGGTTTGCGTTGTCCGGATAAAGATGCTGTCATTACTATGGAGAAGAAGATTGAAGAAGTTAAGCTTCAAGGAGATTCATTGGGAGGAATTGTCGAGATTCTTGTCCGAGGCTGTCCTCCTGGATTGGGAGAGCCCGTCTTCGACAAACTGGAAGCGGATCTAGCCAAGGCCCTCATGAACATCGGCGCAGTGAGGGGAGTGGAGGTTGGAGCAGGGTTTGGAGTTGCCCGCATGCTAGGATCTCAATGCAATGACCCCATTGGACCAAAGGGGTTCGAGAAAAACGACGCCGGCGGAATTCTGGGTGGGATATCGAACGGGGCAGAGATATTGCTCAGAGTCGCCGTGAAGCCCATTCCTTCAATTTCTCTGGAACAAAAGACGATCAATCAAGCGACGCGACCAGTCTCACTTCGAATCAAAGGCCGGCACGATGTCTCAGCCATTCCAAGAATCAACCCGGTGTGTGAGGCCATGGTGGCCTTAGTCCTTGTTGATCATCTTCTGAGGCAAAAGGCTTTAACAGATTGACAACACATGGTTAAGGTTGAGATTTAGGTTAGGAAACAAAGAGCAAATTGAGTGGAGTGATGAAAGAAAAAGAGAAGATTCAATCGCTTCGCCAAAAGATTGAGGCCCTGGATGATGAGATCCTCAAGCTTTTGAATCGTCGGGCTATCGTCGTTCAGAGAATTGGTAAAGTCAAATCGGAAATGAAGATGGATTATTACAGCCCGCGACGGGAGGAGGAGATTCTTCAGCGTCTTGGAGCACAGAGCTCGGGCCCCTTCCCCCCATGGGCAATCCCGTCTGTTTTTAGAGAGATCATCTCAGCATGCCGTGCTTTGGAAGCGGAGCTGACTGTGGCCTTTCTCGGCCCTCCCGCAACTTTTTCACACCTGGCATGCGTTCAGCACTTCGGGAGTTCCATTCAAATGCTACCGGAACACACCGTCCAGGATGTCTTTAAAGCCGTCGAGAGAGGGAAGGCAGACTATGGTGTAGTGCCTATAGAGAATTCTACAGAAGGCCAGGTGAGTCAGACCTTAGACATGTTTGTTAAATCGGAGTCAAAGATCTCCGGAGAAATAATGACCAGGATATCCCATGACCTTCTCTCCCAGAGCGGGAAGGCCGAGGAGGTTCAGAAGATCTATTCCCATTCTCAGGCCCTGGGACAATGCCGGGAGTGGTTAAAGAACAACTTTCCTCATGTCCAACTTGAGGAAGCAGGGAGCACGGCAAAGGCTGCGCAACTTGCAGCGGAGAATCCAAAGGCAGCAGCCATTGCCAGTTTTCTCGCCGCCCATCTCTATGGGTTGAAAGCGGTCGCATCTCAGATTGAGGATAATCTTAACAACTATACGCGTTTCTTAGTCCTTGCACGGCAAGGTGCGGAGAGAACAGGGAGTGACAAAACCTCAATCCTCTTCTCAATCTCTCATGCCCCGGGGGCGTTATTTCGGGCCCTTCAGATTTTCTACGAAAAAGGGGTCAATCTAACCAAGATCGAATCCCGCCCCACGAAAGGAAAGCCTTGGGAATATGTTTTCTTCATTGATTTCGAAGGACATGCCACCGATCCACATATCGCTGAAGCCTTGGCTGCATTGAGGGAGCGTGTTTTGTTCGTGAAAATGTTGGGTTCCTATCCATTAGATTCTAAAAAAAATGAACAGGATCGGAAGGAATGAACTGAGAGACCTAGGAAGAGCAGAAGACTTCCGTGCCTTTTTCAGTTCGGGCAGGAATGGTTGCCTGTCATTGGATCTCCTTGAATGGTTTGTATCTCTCACCCAGCAACCGCCAAGGGATTCTTCGCCGTAACGGTCAAGCTCCGTCCAGTCTCACGGGTCCAACCAGTGGCTTATCTGGAATCCGAGTTATGGGGTCGGCCGTGAATAGCCAAATTCCCAAGTTGGCAGGCCGCGAGCCGTTGAAATCTTCCTCGCCGTCTCAATCAACAATGGGGCATAGCGTTCGACCAATTCTTCCCGACTGATCGCGTGGGTTAAAACCGGCACGTACACGGCTCCTTCAACATCACCCCGTGTATTGAAGATGGGTGCGGCTATCGACCTCACCCCTTTAATGAATTCTCCGTTACACAATGCATAGCCTTTCAGCCGGGCTTCTTTAAGTTTTTTAATTAACTTCGCCCCTTTCGGCCCAATATGTTTGACAACCTCCTCATCTTCCAAAAGCGTACTCAATATAGACCGCAATTTCTCTTCATTCGAGAAAGCCAAGATCGCATAACCAGATGAAGTCTGATAACAGTTCAGCCTCCCCCCCACCGGAATATTGATGTCCAGCATTTGCCATTTCTTGATCCGCTCGATGACGACGACCTTTGTATTGTCGAGAATCGCCAGATTCACATTTTGGTCAGATATCCTTGCCAGCTCCTCAAGATACGGAAAGGCCACATTCCTCAAATCCATGCTTGATAAAACTGCAAACCCGAGTGACATGACTTTCGGTCCTAGGAAATACTTCTTGGATTTTGAATCTAACGAAAGATAGTCATGGGAGGTCAGCGTGCGAAGAAAACGGAAAACGGTTGTCTTCGGAAACCCCGTTTTTGTACACAATTCTTGGAAGCTGAGACTAGATTGTGACGGAGTGAATGCTTCCAAAACATTCAATCCCTTTAGCAGTGAATGAACCAACTTATTTTTCTTCATATCCCACTATGCAAAACTGAGTTTCATAACTATAGAGGAAATTATTGATCGTTGTCAAGTAAGATGCGCCGCAAGGACGAAGGATCAGAAAAATCCCGCGAAGCGCGGGACAGATGCGCATTCTTCAGCAGTCTGCTGAGGTAGTTACATTTTGCCCCTAAGGTGCTCGATCCCGTTCCTTAGTCTCTTTTCTTTACCCAACCTCCTTTTGATCATTTCTGTTACACCCCTTCCTACTATTCCTTCTGTGCCCAAATATCCCCCAATGCCCTCTCGATTTGATAAGATAGAAAGCAATTTCAAATTCAATCCACGATTGCCCTCCAATATCCCTATCAGTTTCCGTTTGGTAACAGTGTCAATCGGATCTTCAAGGCGCTTCCAAAGGTTTGGAAAGGAAGTTTGTTAGAAGGTGTTGCGAATGGGAAAACCTGCTTACATATTCGCCGACATGGCCTACTTCCCTTATTTAGCCTTATCTGAGAATGCTCACTTTGGTGCTCATACCATTGCTGTATTTGGAATCGATGAAATGGATGATACGGTTTACGTTGCAGATAGGGGGAAGAAACCGGTAACCGTAACGATTGAAGAATTGGAAAGAACTCGCAATTCTAAGTTCCTTCCATACCCACCCAAGAATAAGATGCTGAAAATTCAGTACCCGATCAGAACAACGACTTTCGAGAGAGGAATTGTTGAAGGTGCGCTTGCAAGGACAAAGAAAATAGGGACGGAGCTGAACGATATCATGAACTGGGCCTCAAAGGAATTGTCAAGGAGAGATAAGGAAGTCATGGAATTGCTAAAAGGCTTACAAGATGGAATCTTGGAGTGTTCCAAAAAGGAACAAGAGGCATTCAAGGCGTTGCAAAATACGATCCACTAAAGGAGGGTTGATTGAATGTTCAGGATATTTCTGATCATTGGTGTCATCATCGTCGCATTAGCCGTAATCTCTATCGTTTACTTAACTGGAAAACCTAATCTCAAGGCGTATCAATACTTGAAAGAACCGAGAATAGGTATGATGGATAATGAGAAGATGATAACGATAGAAACAAAAGGGGATCCGAACGTAGTTGGTAAAAAAGCATTCAATCAACTTTACGGAACTTTTCACAAACTTAAGCGAAAAGTAAAAGGATTAAGGGTGCCTGCCCCTCGCGCACGCTGGCCGAATCCTGTTAATACACCCAAGAATGAATGGATAGGAATATACGGTTTGCCCGTACCTGACTCTGTGAATGAACTACCCGAACAGAGTGGCAAGGCAGAATTCAAGACAACTCTCAAAGTCTGGGAATACGGAGAGATTGCTCAAATTCTACATGTTGGTCCTTACAGTGATGAGCCAACCACCATCCAAAGATTGCACCAATTCATTGAAGAGAATGGCTATGAATGGATAGTCGGTGAACATGAAGAAGAATATCTTAAAGGGCCAGGAATGTTCTTCAAAGGTCATCCCAAAAACTACTATACAATCATCCGACACAGGATCAAAAAGAAACCCTAGGTGAGCGTTGAGAAACGTTACTTCCTCAACAGGCGCATGGAACTGAGGATGACGAGGAGTGAGCTGGCTTGGTGCAAGGCTGCCCCCAGGATCATGGTCATCCATCCCTGAGTTGACAGAAAAACGAGGACCGTGTTAAAGACGATGGCGAAGACAAGATTCTCTTTGATGACCCGAAGGGCCTTTCGGGAGAGTCGAATCACGGTCGGGATCTTCTCGAGTTCATCGGTCATCAGGGCAATGTCGGCCGTCTCGATGGCCACATCCGTCCCCACTGCTCCCATGGCAATGCCGATGTCAGCAGCCGCCAAGGCCGGCGCATCATTCACGCCGTCGCCGACCATGGCCACGACCTTGCCTTTTCTCTTCCACTCCTTGACCCTCGCCACCTTCTCTTCGGGAAGAAGTTTTGCCTCGTACCTTACCCCCAACTCTCGCCCAATCCGATCGGCAACCTGGGCACTGTCGCCGGTAAGCATCCAGATCTCTGAGACCCCCTCCTGCCGGATCTTGTTGATGGCAGTCTTGGCTCCTTTCCTCAGCGTATCGGCAATGGAAATAAAACCCTGGAGGCGGTGATCCAAACCAACGAGGAGAAAGGTCATGCCCTCAAATTCTTTTGACGCCAACAGCGCTTCCACAGACTCCGGGATTTCAATTCCTTCTCCTCTCAGCATCTCAGAACTTCCCACAACAATCGTCTTAGCGTTCCACTGGGCCTTTACACCTCTCCCCCTGAAATTTTCAAAAGAATCAGGATGGGGAATATTGAGGCCGATTTCCTCTGCTCTCTTTGTGACAGCTCTGGCCAGGGGATGCTCAGACCGTTTCTCAGCAATGGCCGCCCAATAGAGGATCTCTTTGTCGTCCAGCCCGTCAAAGGATCTCATCCCAACGACCACCGGCTTTCCTTCAGTGAGCGTCCCAGTCTTATCGATCAGGAGGGTCTTCAACCTACCCATCTGTTCCAGGTGAGCTCCTCCTTTAATCAGGATCCCTTGCCGGGCCGCATTTCCAATTGCAGCCACCACAGCTGTAGGCGTTCCCAGTACAAGTGCGCATGGGCAGGCGACGATGAGGATGGTGATCCCTCGAATGATCTCGCCTGTGATGAGATAGGTGAAGAATGCAATCAGGAGAATAGCCGGGATGAAATATCGCGAGAAGCGGTCCACGACCCTCTGGGTAGGAGACTTCTCTGCCTGGGCTTCCAAGATCAGGCGTTTGATCTGGGCCAGTTTTGTATCCTCAGCCACCTGTGTGGCTTCGATTTCGCAAGAGCCGGATTCGTTGAAGGTTCCGCAGTAGACCTTATCCCCAGCCTCTCTTTCGACCGGAATCGACTCTCCAGTTAGAGTGGACTGATTGATTGAAGCACAGCCAGAAATAATCTTGCCGTCCACGGGGATTCTCTCTCCGGGTTTGACGATCACCACCTCCCTGGACTTCACCTCCTCAATAGGAACCTCGACTTCCTCATCTCCCCGCCTGACCCAGGCCATCTTCGGAGAAAGTTGTATGAGGGAGGCAATGGCCTTCCGAGATTTTCCCACCGTGATTCCTTCCAACGATTCGCCCAGGAGCATGATGAAGAGGACGGCTGCTGCTTCCCGATAGGCACCCACGGCAGCGGCTGAAATGGCAGCAATGGAAACGAGGGTATCCACGTTGAGATCAGGGATGAGGAGTGTCTGGATGGCACTCTTCACAATAGGATAACCTCCAACTATTAGGGAAGCGATGGCAAAGGCAGTCAGGAAGTAAGAGGGACCCAGACCCAACCAACCCAGAATCCAGGAGAATGCCAGGGTAATCCCACAGAGGCCCAGAAAGCCAAAGGTTCTTCTCTCTTTCCAAAAGGTTCGGGTTCTTTCGGCGAAGGTCTCCCGGACCGCATAGCCAGGCTTGGTGATTGCCTTCTTGATCCGTTCTTCTTCTACCCGATGAGGGTCATAGTAAATGGTGGCTGACGAGAGGACGTAGCTCACCTCGGCAGAGAGAACTCCGGGGACATGCTCCACTGAGCGTTCGATATTCAAGGCACAATCGCCGCAGTGGATGTTATCAATGTTGACAATAATCTTCGATTTGCCTTCGAATTTCCTTTCTTTCTCTTCCATCTCTTCGAAAAAAGTCAATGGTTATAAAGGTCAAGGTGAAGATGCCCGTCTCGTTAAAGGGTTATGTTTTTGGTCTTTAAATCTTTTAACCTTAACCCTTTGACTATACACGAAACTGGCTTCGTGACCTTAACCCAATGACCAATTTCTATCTACAATCTACAATCTGCAATCTATACGTAGCGTCATTAATCGCAACAACGTCCGTCATTCCCGCGAAAGCGGGAATCCAGAAAAACACTGGATTCCGGGTCAAGCCCGGAATGACAAACTACATAAGACTTATGTCGCCATGTATAGAATTTGCTTTCTGCTTTCTGCCTTCTGCTCACTGTGATCCTTAGTCTCCCCAACTCCACACGCCTGTGTTATGGAGGCTATAATATTGGTCATTCAACACCTTCTCATGAAGGGCCTCCTCATTTGCTAAGCGCTTATACATATCTCTTCCCCGGGGATCCTTGGTCAATTCTGCCATCGATCGATATGAAGCTTGAGCCTTTTTCTCCTCTTTGACCGCTATTTTTAAGGCATCCATGTCTGTCAGCTGTTCCTTCCCTTTCGGCTTATCTATCTTAAGAGGAATAGATTTCTCCTTTAAAGATGTCCCCGAATAGAGGATCCATTCCCCTTTTTCCTGGACGGATTGGGAAAGCTCCTTCAATCTCTTATAATGGCTCATCTCAAACTCAGACAGCTGTTGAAACATATCTTTTCCTTTAGGGTTCTTCGTCATCTTGGCAGCCTTCGAATAATACTGAGAAGCTTCCTTTTCTGCCTTCATCGCTATCTCAATCGCCCTGAGATCTTCCCGAACGGTCCAGGAAATATCCTTCCCACAGTGATGACATGTGAGCTTTTTATGTCTCTTGACGACATCCTCCACTTTCTCAAACCCCTCAAGGGTCATATCTGCCTCAGCGCCACAATGATCACAGGCAAAGGCCTTCTTTGCCATCGTCAATGTCTCGATCTCTTTCCCACAGTTTTTACAGATCATCCCTTTCTTCTTCTTGATCACATCCTCGACACTTTCAAACCCTTCAAGGATCATGTCCGCTTCAGCACCGCAATGTTCACAGGCATATTTCACCATTGGACTCATCACTCTCTCATCCTCCTTTCCAGCCATTAGACTTTGAGTCGTGTTAGCCTTTTCCCTTTACTTCAACGACGAATGGGCTCGTCCTTCTTGCCAACCAGTCTTGGATCGATATTCCCAGGTCCCCCGCAGTCAGGAATGGTGCATGTTACATCACTAAAGGTGCAGGTCTGCTTGCAGGACGGGCATCTCTCAGGCACGGCGTCGGCACCAAACGTATAACTGCAATTCGAACATTTCCATTGGGTCACCCATCTCACCTCTTCGGTCTTCGCCCCCCTTCCCTCCCTTTTAACAAGAGGAGCAAGGGAGGATGGATACTACGAATAGAAGGAACACTTCAGCCCATTTCAAAATCGCTCCCATGGGACACGGGTCAGAGATACTGCAGAGGTTATGAGCTAAAACCTCCTACTGCATCAATCGGACGGCTCCAAGAGTATTGTAGCGTCTCATTCAGCCTCTCCATTTCAATCAATAAAATATAAAAGACGGCATTCTAGAACTTTGGAAACATCTCTGACCCGAGGACCAATCCAATTCCATTTCATAGTGTGAAAGCATTACAAATCAAGCATAGAGAAAAAAAGTCAGCAGGATCACACCTAGGACGATTTGAATCAGAACAAAGAAAAAAGCACCGTAATTCATTTTCATGTGTTGCAGAGCCAAGCGATCTGTTCCCTTTCCTTGAGAAAGCCTCACTCCCAAGTAGACTCCAATAGAAAAGAGAAAGAGGATGAAAACCGCCAAATACGCATGAAAACCCGTCGCAAAAACTACACCTTTTTGATAAAAAAGAGACAACAGTCCAATGGCAAACCCGATCCAGAGAAGAATATAGAATCTTTTTCCCCATCGGATGTGTTTCTGCCATGGGAAATCCGAAGCAGGTGCACGGCTTCTCTTGAATTGGTATCTTTTCCAACCTAGGTATCCTGTATAGCCTCCTGAAAGGATGGCCAATAGAATAATCACGGGGTGAATGAATGCCACTTCATTTTCCTCCATCAATAACTGTATTCCAACTGGTCATCGGTTGCTCTGGTCTTGTTCCTACTTGATAGAGAAGTCTTGAACTTACCTGATATCGCTTCCCGGTTTCAAGAGAGATTGGGTATTCAAAGGAGATGGTCTTTTGAGGTGGAATGCCATTCTTTTTGAGCGTTGAAAAGATCTCTTCTTTGGAAAGGACAACCTGACCCTCTGCTTCTTTGACAGTGGTATTAAGAACAACGCGATAATCCCCATATTCTCCAGTGGGCATGAGGTGGTCCGCTCCTTTGTTCATGACGGATATTTTGACCATTCCTTTTCCCGCCTCGCTTGTGATCGAGGCTGCCTCCTTGATGAGTTTCTCATAACTTTGCAGATGTTGTCCCACCATTCTATTGGGGACTACCTTGGACAAAAGAAAACCCTGAACGACTTTCCGTTCCACTCTCGGCATATGGCATTCCTGACAACTCTTTTTTGAGCCGCTGGCCTGCCATTCTTGGAAGGTGGGTGTGTGGCAGCCTATACAGAATTCGGATTTGAGCATGGATTCATCCTGCTCGGATTTGTGCTTGGCCGTAAGTTTATACGGGCCATATATCATATTGTTTTTAAGGTGGCAGGTAGTGCAGTTGATCCCTTCTTCTTTGTTGATGGGTCTGATTTTTAGGTTTATTCCTTCTGCGATGTCCTGAGCCGCGTGACATCCAATACATTCTTCTGCCGCATAGTTCCTCGAGGCTTTCTTAAAGGGATCATTGACATAAGCCTTGGCATGAATGTCCTTCGACCACTCTTCATAGATCAACTTATGGCATTCATTACATTCTGAGGATTTTACCGTCTTCTCACCCATCTCAAGAAGGTAATCGTACTTAGCTGCCACCAGAAAGAGAAAAGCGCTCACCAATCCTAACACTGTCAAGATCTTTTTCATCGGTCCCTCCTTTCTGAATTGCAGATTTCGGATTGTGGAATAGGGAGCTCAAATTCTGTCAATCCAAATTCCTCAACCCGCATTTTACACTCGTTATCAGTCCTCATGTAGATTAAGATCATAACCTAGTTGAATCGCCTTCCTATTCTCTTTGAGATAGGATTTTGGCAAGAGTTTTTCCAATTCGACATGGCTGATGTCGATATCGATCAATCGAAAAAGCCTACCCAGAGCAATCATATTGCCAAAGATAGCCTGGCCGAACTTCTCAATCCCCATCATAGCAAAAGGGATCTCCTCATCGCTACAGAGCCCTGTATCGCAGATCGTCTTTTGAGCAATGAGTTGATCCCCCTTTTCATGAAGTCGGACAAGGATGTTCGCCTCCTCAATCATCGGATTCTCGATGGGCTTCTGATCATAGGTAAGGTAGGCAGAAATCCGCTGGTTCCGGATGGAAGAGTCGTAATCCAAGAGGAGAGTGACTTCATAACCCAACTCCTTCAATGCCATGGCAAGGACATGGGAGACAGCCCTGACGGATTGGCCTCCCACCCCTGTAAAAACAATCTGTTTCATTGAATCCCTCCCATTCTCCCTTCGCTAAGAGACTGTGTCGTAAGTCCGTTCATGGTTCGACAAGCTCACCACGAACGGATCACGGCACATTAAAAATCAATTACTTAGCCGTTCGTCCTGAGCGTGTCGAAGGGCGAACGGTGAATTGTGACACAGTCTCTAAAGGGAGGAAAGATTATTTGCCCTTCTCTGATGCTTGCCTGCCGGCAGGCGGAGGGACGAACCCCACACCATAGGGACAGGGTAAAGGGGCATTATGAAACAAGTCATTGACTCCGAGCCAATTCGTGGGACATCATTTTAGTTTGCCCACCACGGGGAATTTAAAAACCAGATCCTCTCCATGCGGCGCAATGTCGATATCCTGGGTGAGATCTTTTCCCCCAATATGGCACCGCATCCTTCTCTCTCCTTGAAAGAGAGGGCTTGCCGATAGATCATAAATCTTCCCTTTATAGGCAACATAAACGGGTCTTCCCTCCGCGCCATCAAAATGTTGCACCTCTTCGAGGGTGAAGAGTCTCAAATCTTCAATCCGGATGTCAGGTTTGACCTCCACCCTCTCGATTGCTTCTGGCACTTCCTCAACCTCTGCCTTGGCGATTCCCAACTCATTCTCGTTGAGATGGGTTCTGACTCCCTCGACGATATGAAATCGTTCATCGAACCATCTCAGCATCTGATGGGCTGTCTTGAATCCCAACCTCCTTCCATTTAGCTCAATACAATCACTGATGATGTCTACAAAACTGAATCCCTTCCACAGAAGTGCTTCCCGGATACAGGTTTTGAAATGGTTGAGATGGTAGATCGTTGTCCGGGCGTAAAAATAAGGCGCTTGTGTGGTAAGGATACGGCCCAATCGAAGGGACAGATATGGCTCCCCATGAGGTGATGTGATCGTCTTCGTTCCCTTGGGTGTGGTCGGTCCTGCCTGACCACCTGTCAGTCCGTAGATCTCATTGTCATTACAAAAAACGCTGATATTCGGACTCCTCCGAGCGGTGTGAAGTAGATGGTTTCCTCCGATACTCGCCAAATCGCCATCTCCTGAGAGCACGAAGACATTGAGGTCCGGACGGACCGTCTTAATCGTCTCAGCAGCAGTCAACGCCCGGCCATGGGGGGTGTGTACCGCATCCAGGTTCATGTATCCCGCCATCCTTCCCGAGCACCCGATCCCAGAGACAGCGACTGTGTTTTGATAGCTCCAACCAAGCTCTCTCAGCGCCATTGCCACATTCTTCAATACGGCACCGATACCACATCCAGGGCACCAGGTGTGGGGAAAATGATTCATTTTCAGGAGATCTTTATAAGACCGATCCATCATCCACCGTCTCCCTTTAATCGCTCCTGAATCTGATTCCGAATCCATTGGAGCTTGAATCCTCCTCCCAAGCAAGGCACCCTCAATACCTTCCGCCCGACGGCCCATTCAACCCAACCGGCATATTGTCCATCATTCCCCTCAATCACAACGATATGTCGATAAGATTGGGTGATCTCTTTCAATTCCTTCTCCAGGATCGGAAGGATTCGGATTGGCCTAAAAACGGAGAATTTCTCTTTGAGAGATGAGACGATTCTTGAAGTTATCCCAAAAGCAATGAGGAGGATATTGGAACCTTGATGGGGAAGGTATTCGTAGAGGGGATACCGTTCAGCCACGCGATCATGACGGTCTTTCAATTCCCATAGCCACTCTTGATAGATCTCAGGGTGACTCGTCTTGGGATTACCCATCTGGTCATGGGCGATCCCGGTAAAAAGTCTCTGGCCTCTGCCCAAAGGCTCCTTTTCCCGGGGAACCACTTTGACCTCCGTCCCTTCCAGATCCACAATCTCATAAAGATGGGAGAGGAAGGCATCGGAAAGCAGAATGACGGGGGAGAGCGACTCCTCGGCAGCATTGAACGCTGTTGCGGCTAAACGAAAACACTCCTCCACAGAATTGGGATAAAAAGCAATGGGATAATAATCCCCAGCACTTCCCCCCTTGACCTGGAGCAGATCTGCCTGTGCAGGCTGTGTGGGCATGCCGGTTGAAGGGCCAACACGCATTGAATTCACGAAGACACAGGGAGCTTCCACAACATGGCCCCATCCCAAGGCTTCCTGCATCAGAGAAAATCCCGGTCCGGAGGTAGCAGT
>JBEKDJ010000093.1:0-15592 GCA_050014415.1 Thermodesulfobacteriota bacterium
TTGGCCCAGGCCAGTCCGCGGGTCGAGTATGGCAGAGAGCCAAGCCACCGGCAAGATCAGGACAAGGATGACACCCGGCACGGCCAACACGTCGCCCAATTTGTCAAGCAGGCTGTGGGCCGGCCCCTTGAGCAGGTAGAACAAGGGCAGAAAGGCAAGACTAAAGACAAACAGTACTAACAGGTACCACAGGTGTAAACCCATCCAGGCAAAATTACCGCCGAGGCCATACATGCCATTGAAATAATGTGGATAAAACTCGAAAAATGATCCCGAGAATTGGCCGTTGGTAGTCCGTTCTAAATAGACCGCGAGCGAAGCATGCGTGAACACACCCACTACGAGCGGGACGAGAAGGCGCATCACTTTGTCCTGGATGAACTGGACGACACTCCCTTTCCCGACCGCATAGAAAAGGCTCGCACCCGAAATGACAAAGATGAGGGGCATCAGCCAGCCCACCAAGAATAGGGTCCATGCTTGCACAGGAGCATACACGGTCGAACTCTTGACGTGCCAGCCCATCTGATCGAAGAAACGCCCGGAATGGAAGACAAAGACCGCCAGGATGGCCAAAACCCGTAGCCAGTCCAGATCATAGCGGCGTTGAGATGAAGTTATTTTAGCGTTCATAGTGATTCTCCTTGATTGGCATGGCCCTGGAATCCTTGAGAGTCGCGGCGTAATAGACGATGCCGACTGCTCTTAAGGCTTTGTCATCGGACGGGTTCTTGTCAAAGCACTGCTGGAACTCGGCGACTTGCGCCTTCAAGGCATTGAGATCCATGATTTCGCGTTTTTCTCCGGTGTGGGCCAGTGATGTTAATAGC
Source organism: Thermodesulfobacteriota bacterium (assembly GCA_050014415.1). Lineage (GTDB taxonomy): Bacteria > Desulfobacterota > BSN033 > BSN033 > UBA1163 > JBEKDJ01. The sequence goes on from JBEKDJ010000093.1 coordinate 831, forward strand.
AAGAAACCCAACCCCAATACCCCACACAGGCTAACCCATGAGTGATGAGAAACACTATCCATTACATTTTCTCCTTTTTTTTAAAGGTTTTGCGATTATCTTATATCACAAATCATGCTTTATAAATCGTCTGGTGATGAAAAGGTCCATCGGACGATCAAAGGGTAATAGTAGGAATGAATGGGTGAAAATCGAATGATGCATTAAAAGAACGTAGGTTCCAATTGAATTTCTATGGTTTAATTACTACAAACATTACAATAAGCATAATAGATAGTAATACAACGGTTAACTTTGGAAATGGTTTAATCAAAAACTGACTGACAAGATAAGCGCAGAGTATGGATGAAGTTGATACTATTGCGAATTTGAGCAATACCGGAATTTCCGGGATAGTAAATAGTATCAATTGAAATACAAGGACAAAGATATAATGCGAGAGATACATGTTATAAGAATTTGATGCTAAGTTCCGATCTATCGTCGTTGGATGATTCCAGTACTTTGCTGCCAATGACGAGAAGAATCCCAGAATTGACATGGTAAGAAAACTGTAAATAGGGAAAGACAGAAATCCATATACATGCATCGCTTTTGATCCCATCGGGGCCCTTACAAATGCATTCCAGAAATACAAATAGGCAATCAGCAGAACGATAAATGATATCATCCAGGTCTTAAAGTGGCCGGGAAACTTGCCTCGTTCAATCCACTTATTTCTATATGTTACTATTCCCATTCCGAAGTAGATAATGAATGGAGATAACATGTATGGCTGAAATTGGATAACATTACCAAGGGTAAACCAGTCTGAAGGATCATCTGTTTGGCCTGATAGAAGCACAATAAGTACTGAAATTGCAGAACTGAAGAGAGAGAGGGATCCCACTACGGCTAACAACTTCAAACTGGATGAAACAGATGGGTTTTTCATTGTAACCGGATCGCTCATGTCAAACCATTTCTTCTTTACTTTATATATAATGCTGAACACAAAAAAGAATAAAAGCAGCAATGATATGAACCACATATAGCGTTGATAGAAACCGTTATTCATCATAAGCTTATCCATCGAAGTAATCATCCCGACATTAAATTGAGCAAAATTCTTCATCAGGATTATCCACAAATCCAAATAGCTCGTTGAGAGAGTCAAATGATCGCGGGTATAGTGATAGATAAGCGGCAAAATCGGACAAATTGTTAGGGTGCATACTATCCAGGGTATCCCTAATCTCTTCAATTTTCCCTTGATGAAAGACGAAATGCCATGTTTCTGAATAGTGGGCAGGGCAAAATAGCCCGCAACATAAAAAAGAAGAGGCATTGTAAATCCATTAAGAACTACACATAGCAAGCCTAATGCTATACTGGAATCACTCTCCGAAACGGGCCACCATTTCATAAAAAAAAGGCTGCTATAGTAGGCATTGCTTGAATGTAACAATACGACACACAAAACAAAAAAATATCGCAAATTATCTAAAAAGATTACCCGGTTTGAAGATTCTTTTGCTGTTGTTTCCATCCTTGCCTCGCATTCATTCTTGACATGATTGATTGACAGTCGTATAACCGTTCGGAGACAACTCTCAAATTCCTCCCAGCCTCCCTTTGCAAAAGGGAGGAGTTCCCCTCTTCAAAAAAAGGGGTGAGGGGAGATTTTCGGAAGAAAATGTCTGCTCAATTATAGACTCCTCAGTAACTAAATATTGAGAACAATGAAAATTACTTCCTCATGAGGATTGAGGCATTACTGTTTAGTGATATGGATGTTTCCGCTGAAAGAGGATAAGATCAGCCTGGCGTCGCCTTTGCCCACAACTCCTCGAAGTTTCTTACGGTCGATTTTGCCTGAAATCTTAAGCTCAAAGTCACATTGTATATCACCGCTGAATGTTTCTACTCGAAGCTCGAAATTTGAGTCAGAGGGTATACTAATCTTTATATTGCCGCTGTGAGAATTAAGTTCATAAATGCCCCCTGGGCTCAACTCCCCGCGCAATTTTATGCTTCCACTAATAGATTCCATTTCCACTTCTTCAGCATAAGAAAACGCTTCAATCTCAATTTTCCCACTCACCGTATCAGCTTTAACAGACCCTTTAATGCCCTCTACGGTTATTTTTCCGGAGGTTGTTTTCAAATCACCATTCCCGATAATTTTTTCAATATGAATATCACCGCTTACGGTTTTGCATCTTACACCGTTTTTAGCCGTTACAACCTCTATGTCGCCGCTGGCGGTTCTAATATCGACAAAGCCACCAATCTCTCGGGCTTTAATCCTGCCACTTGCGGTTTCCACCCTTAAGTGAGCCTTGTCGGGTATGAAGAGCTCATAATGAAACGATTGGGGACGATTGATAATAATCCGGATATTTCCTTCGGTATGGTGTATATCGATAGTGGCGTTCTTATGCGCAATAATTTTGACTTCATTTTTGTCCCAACTGTTTACTACAATATCGCCTGATCTAGCTTCTAAATATACTTTCCCATCCTTGTCTAAGGTGTATGTTCTTTCAATTTTGTCTTCTGCTTTGCCAAATAGGAGTGATGGAATGCAAAACAGCATGATCATCAATAGGGAAAGGGAAGTATAGGATCTAAATATTTTCATTGCTGGCCTCCATTCTGCCTCTTTATCCAGAGGGGTATGGATCTGTAGAATCTAATTGCAGTAATTAAGACTATGCGATTAGATCTGTTTCAACTCGATTGCATAGTTATATTTTTTATTTCATTAAGAAGCTCCATTTTTTTCCTATAGCAAATCAGAAGGTGAGCATTGGCCACTCGGTTTTCACGATGTTCACCCATCACTGCCTGGCAGGCACGAATCGAGTTGTTGATTATCTCAAGATTTGTCTTGAATACCGCTGCCAGTTCCGGGCTAAGTTGTAAGTTCTGATCTGATATCGCCTTGTCAAGGGCTTCTATTGCAGTTTGATATTGCTGTTCCGCCACTTTAAAATGATTCCATTCATTTTCCCTCAAACCGTTCTTTTCACTTCGAATAAACGGGAGCCCGTAATAAAACAGAGATACGAGAATGATGGCAGCAAGAAGAGTGCTTACTGCATATACCAAACGTGCCGGATATAGGGAAAAGCCGAAGAACGGTCTTTTTCCGGGCAGACGGATGAGTGCTTTCCTATTCTTCCCTTCTATTTTATTCCTAATGGCAGGCCACAAATCTTCGGATGGTGAGATCGTCTCTAACTGTTTTGCCTCATTCACCATCGATATCATTTCAGCAAGTAGATTCCTGCAGCCTGGGCATTTCTGCAAATGGCCTTCCAGCTTTTGGACCTGTCTCCCATCCAAAAGATGATCGATATGATCATTAATAAGTATTTGTGCCTGTGAACATCTCATGATATTGTACTCCTTAAATAATCTCTTATTTTCATCCTTGCTTTAAACAACTGAGACTTGGATGTGCCCTCCGAAAACTTCGTTATCTGCGCTATCTCCGTATGGGTAAAACCCTGAACATCATGGAGCAGAAAGACGGATTTTTGTTTCGGTGGCAATACCTTGATTGCCTGCTCAAGATGTTGTCTCATCGGATGATCAACCTCTTTGGAACAATCGGTATTCTCTATTTCATCTAAGGAAACTTCCTTTGCTTTCCCCTTGTGACGGGTGAAACTTATACAGGTATTGATCGCTATCCGGTACACCCAGCTGTTAAAAGCTTCGGGAGCCCGGAGTCTGTCGATATGTGTGAAAATATTAATAAAGATATCTTGCAGCAAATCGTTTGCTGAAGAATAATTTCTGGCAAAACGATAGGCTAGATTAAAAAGGGGGGATTTGTAACCAAGATAAACCGTTTCCATTGCCTTAGTATCTCCATCCTGACAGCGCTTTATCACATCAAGTAGAAAATCCTTGTTTTTTAAATCGTTGTCAGTGCTGAGTCCCTTATTTTCCATCCGTGAATTCAATCGGGTCAAGTACCGTTCTCGCCACTCGTTTTATGTATTTGCATGTGAATATAAGGTAATTTTAGCAGCAAGGGCAACCACTTCTACAATACTCGATCTCGTCTTCCGTGAAGAACACTCTGGTTCCGGCTCATGAAAGAGGCGGCCAAAACCGATTTCAAACAGGGCCGTTCTCAGATGGAAGCTTTGAATGATTTTTCATATGATATAAAGACGTTCTTTTATCCCAAAGGGTTGCCTGGGGGAGAAATCGATACAGATAAAGGGCGAATATGCAATACGGGACGCGATGGGCACATGGGGGGTCATTCTAGGGGGAAGCTATGGGGTCAGGTCCCTCATGTTGATATTTGAGTATGGCCGTAGGGGAAAAAAGGCAGGGCTTGCAAAATTGCGGTATAGGGCAGTGGGTAAGTTTCAAAGCGCATTGCAATGTCCATCCACGGGAGCTAAAATGGCTTCGTATGAGGCGAATTCTTCACATCGATATGGACGCCTTTTTCGCCCTGGTTGAGCAAAAGAGACATCCTGAGCTCTTCGAAAAACCTGTGGTGGTGGGAGGGGATGGTGACCCAACGAAAAGGGGCGTCGTCTCAACGGCCTCCTACGAAGCGAGGAGATTTGGAATACATTCTGCAATGCCATTGAGGACGGCGTATAGACTGTGTCCGGATGCAGTCTTCCTTCCCGTAGATTATGAGGAGTATTCAAGGGTTTCTGAAAAGATCAAGGACATTCTGAAAGAATTCACACCCGTTGTCGAGGACGTCGGAATTGACGAGGCCTTCCTCGATCTATCATCCATTGACCGAGCTTCAGCGGAGATTGCTAGGGAGATAAAAGAGCGAATCAAAGCCGAGACAGATCTCACCTCCTCTGTCGGGATTGCGCCGAACAAGCTTCTGGCAAAGATTGCCTCGGACATGGAGAAACCCGATGGTCTCACCATCATCACAGAAGATGACATCGAAAAGAGGATCTGGCCGTTGCCTGTGAGGAAACTCTGGGGAGTTGGTCCAAAAACAGAGGCCTATCTCAAAGGGCTGGGTGTCATGACGATCGGTGACCTCTCCTCGTTGCCCCTTGATCGACTCGTGGATGAATTCGGTAGATCCTACGGAATTTATCTCTTCGAAGCATCAAGAGGAATAGACGAAAGTCCTCTGGTGACATCCTGGGAACCAAAATCGATCAGCAGAGAAACGACGTTTCAAGAGGATGTTAAGGATTGGCAGGTGATCGCAAAGATTCTGGTGGAACTGACGAAGGATGTGGTAAGGACCATGAAACAAGAAGAGTACAAGGGGAAAACCGTTACAGTAAAGGTACGGTTCAGCGATTTCAAAACGATCACGAGGGCAAAGACCTTTCGTGACCTAACGGATTCACAGGAAGAGATAAGAAGGGGAGCCTTCGACTGCCTCAACAGACTCGAGCTCAAAAAGAAGGTACGGCTCATCGGGGTGAGAGTAAGTCATTTGGAAAAAATGGGGATAATTCAAACTCAAAATGCAGTGCTCTCCAAGGTGGAGTAGGTGGCATTTCTCAAAGAGCTAAGGTTTACGAGAAAAGATATCATTCACTTTCCGAAATCCTCTCCTAAACAGAGGGCTCTTACATCCTGGCTTTCTATCAGGGCCGAAGCTTGTCCTTCCTTGATGAGACGGCCATTTTTTAGGAGGTATCCGCGATGCGAGATGGACAGGGATAGATAGATCTCCTGTTCTACCATGAAGAGAGTAAGCCCTTCCCTATTCATCTCCTTGAATTTGGAAAAGATCTCATCCATGAAAAGGGGAGCAAGTCCTGAGGAAGGTTCATCCAACATCAAGAGTCTGGGACGGCCCATGAGCGCTCTTCCAATGGCTAACATCTGCTGTTCGCCACCGCTCAAGGTGCCTGCCCTTTGGCGTCCTCTCTTTTCCAAGACAGAAAAGAGTTGATAGACCTTTTCCAACTCCTCCTTTATCTCTTCCTTTGCCTTTCTTCTTCTGATATAGGCACCTATAATAAGGTTGTCTTTGACAGAAAGGGTGGGAAAGATATGGCGCCCTTGCGGGACATGTCCAATCCCTCTTGATACGATCTTATGGGGATCAAGGTTTGTAATATCCTCCTCTAGAAAGGAGATCCTCCCCTCAGTGGTCTTCAAGATCCCAGATAGGGTGAGTAAGAGGGTGGTCTTTCCTGCTCTGTTCGGACCGATGAGTGCGAGAACCTCCCCTTCTCTTACCTCCAAAGAGATCTCTTGGAGTGCAGGCAGAGGCCCGTAATGCACGGTCAACTTTTTTATCTTGAGCATCAATGGTCCTGCTTATTAGTCCTTTGCGAATGAAGTAATGAGAAATAGAATCCTTTCGGTGATTCGAAACTAATCTTTGGAATTTGTCATTTGGAATCCGCGTTAAGAAAACCTATCTCATTTCCCGGCAGAACCGGGAGTTAGGTATGCTTCAATCACTTGTTGGTTCCTTCTTATCTCTTCGGGAGTTCCTTCCGTAATGAGTTTGCCATTGTGGAGGACGGTTATCTCATCGGCTATCTCCATGACCATCCCCGTGTGATGTTCCACCAGAAGGATAGTGACCCCCTCCTGCCTGACGCATGAGATTCTCTCTGTGAGTAGCTGTACCTCCATGGGGGTAAGACCAGCACCCGGTTCATCCAGAAGAAGGAGTTTTGGCTTCATAGCCAAGGCTCGGCCCATCTCCAACATCTTCTGTTCGGCATAGGTGAGTTGAGAGGCAGGCCATTCCCATTTGCCCAATAGACCAAGGAACTCCAAGATCTCTTTTGCCTCTGTCAACGCCTCTTTTTCTGTCCGTCTGATCCAGGGGAGCCAGAACCCGCCGGAGAAAAATCCTCCTTTCAATCTCATGTGCATTCCAACCATGATGTTTTCCACAACGGTCATGTTTCCCAAGGTCTGGATCGTCTGAAAGGTTCTGCCAACTCCCAGGGCAGATATCTGATGGGTTTCCATAGATGTGATATCCGTACCATCGAAGATGATCTTCCCCGAGGAAGGCCTCTCCATTCCACTGATCAGATGAAAGAGAGTGCTTTTCCCAGCTCCATTGAGTCCGATGATGCCTTTAACCACCCCTTTCTCAACCCTCAAAGAGAGATGATCCAATGCACAAACCCCGTCATATTCTTTTGTGATTTCCACTACAGATAGCAACACCATCAGAGCTTTCCCTCATCCCTCCTTTTCTTCTTCGGCCAGTAACTGATCAGGTAAACGAACCTCATCCCTAGGCGGGTCCCGATGCCATCCGGGAAGAAGATGAGCAAGAGGATCAGAATCACTCCATAGATCGGAAGGCTATATTCTTGATATCTCCCAAGCATATCCGTAAGCCAAGTGAGAAAGATGGCTCCGGCGATAGGACCATAGAGGTTACCCATGCCTCCCAGGATGACCATCATGACGACCAGAACAGAAAGGTTGAGGCCGAAGGCCTCTGGACTGGCTGTTGACACGACAGAGGCGAAGAGGCTTCCCGCAAATCCGGCAAAGGTGGCGCCGAGGACAAAGACCCCTAGCTTGATCCGGGCCACACGGATACCAATGCTTGCGGCCGCATCCTCACTGGCTGCCACAGCCAAAAAGGCCCTGCCCATCTTAGAACGAACCAGATTCTTTGAAAAGACGAGTAGTCCCAAGAGAACCCCCCATACGAGATAGTACTGCTTGAGATAGGTGTCGAAAGAGAACCCAGCAAAGGAGAACCATGGGATACCAAAGATTCCAATCACTCCATTAGTGAGGCTACGTAGTTCTTTAACGATAACCAAGAAGATCTCTCCGAATCCCAAGGTGGCCAGGGCTAAGAAGTATCCCTTCAATTTGAAAATGGGCCTACCGATGAGGTAGGCTATGATTGTTGCTGCAACAGCCGATGCCCAAAACGCGCCGAATGCGGGAAAGGCATAGCGAGTCGTGAGGATAGCAGTGGTATAGGCCCCGATTCCGAAGAAGGCAGCGTGTCCCAAAGAGATCTGTCCAGCATAGCCAAGAAAGAGACCCAGTCCAAGGGCCAAAATGGCGTAGATACCCGCCAGCACCATGAGATAGTGGAGGTGCGGATTAGACCAGATCAGAGGAAGCAACAGCAGGGCCGCAAGATAGAAGAGATCTCTCTTTCTAAACTCCTTTTTGCGATGGGGAAGCGGGTCGGGTAGGATAATAGAAAGAATCCACATGGGCCCTAGATAAAAGAGGTCCCTTTTTCTAAACTCCTTTTTTCGCTGTTCTACCATCGGCGGCTATCGATAAAAGGTGAACCCAGAATTCCTTTGGGTCTGATATAGAGAATGAGTAGAAGTATTACAAAGGCGATCGCATCCTTATAACCCGAAGGGATGAAGGCCACACTCAAAGATTCTATGATTCCGAGGGCAAACCCTCCGAGAATGGCACCGCTGTTCTTTCCCCAACCTCCCAGGACCGCTCCAATAAAACCTTTAAGTCCCAGTAGCGTCCCGGCATTATAGCTTGTATAGAATATCGGAGCCACGAAGATTCCGGCGATGGCTCCCATCCCTGCACTCACACCAAAGGCTAAAAAGACCATAAGGTTTCGCGAGATTCCAGAAAGGTCAGCACCTACAGGATCGGTTGAACTCGCCTCCATGGCCTTACCCAATAGGGTCCGGTGAGAAAGAAGAGAGAGAGCGATCAGCAATAGAAAGGTAACTCCTAAGACCCAGATGCTCTGGGGGGAGATGAAAACTCCCGATATTTGAAAAGGCAGTTTGCCGGAGAAAGGGGGAAGTGACTTAGGCAATGTCCCAAAGACGAGGCCACTGGTGCTGCTGAGGAAGAGCGAGGCACCCATGGTAGCCATGATGAGAATGAGAACAGAGGCCTTGCGCAAAGGGTGGATGACAAGTACCTGAAGGAGGAAGCCAATGAGGATGACGAATACGACAGCGGAGAGGGCCGCCAAGGGGTAAGGCAAACCTGCTCTGAGAAGGGAGAAGGTCATCACTCCTCCCAGCATCACAAACTCTCCTTGCGCGAAATTTATGATTTGAGAAGCCCGTGAGATGGTGACAAATCCCAGGCCTACCAGGGCATAGATGGCTCCCATGGTGATGCCAGAAGAGAGGAATTGGGGAATGCTGGTCCAAGGGGTCATAGTTTCTTCTCAACAGGGTGCCCAAAAACGCTCATCTGTCCCGCGCATCACAGGATTTCGTGGAGGTCAACTTGCATCTGGGCATTTTTGAGCAGCCTGAAAGAAATGACCTTTTAGCAACCTGATAGATAAAAAAGGGTGGGCCATCTACTTGCCCACCCTTTGATCTTACCGTTATCTTGTTTACCTTTCAACCTCTATTCAAGTCCGGGAAACCTGATCCGGTTGAACTTCCCTCCTTCGATTCTGATGAAAGCCATGTCCTTTTTGCTCAGACCATCGTGATCGACGGGACCATAATTATAAATGCCATGACAGCTCTGAAGCCCTCTGGTGTTCTCCAAGGCATCTCTGAAATTACCCCGGTTGACCTTCCCCTGACATCTCTTCAATGCATCGTAGACAAGCCAGATGGCATCATGCGCATGGCCAGCGATTTGATCTATACCCACTCCATATCGTGCCTTCATCCGGTTGTTGAAATCAAGAATCACGGGCCGCACCGGATCATTCTCATCCAGTTGGTCGGGGACAACAGGTTTTCCAGCACCGAACTCCACCCCCTCCGTTGCCTCCCCACCTAGGGCAATGATAAAATTGAACCCAAAAGCATGAGTCCCGAGGATCGGAATCTTGACGCCCAGGGCCCTAAGGTTCTTGCAGACAATGGGGCCAGGCGGGCCAGCGGTGCAAGCATAGAATGCATCCACTTTTTCTTGTTCGATGATGGGTTTAAGCTTGATGAGTTGTGGAGTCATGTCAATGTCGGTTGGTTTATGGGTCTCCTGAGATATGATCACCTTCATCCCTTTCTCTTCCCCAAAGCGTTTGTAGTACTCGGCCAGGCTCTGAGCCAGTGGAATCGCACAAGGGAAGACTAAGACCTTCTTATATTTTCTGGCGAGAGAGAGGTCCACCAACTTCTGGGAGACAATGATATCGCTCTGAGCAATGTTAAAGGCCCATTTTTGCTTTAGCCCTCGAACCATGGGATTGGATGGGCAGATGATGATGTTCGTGAGCTTCTCCCTCTCTGCAATCGCTCTGGTAGCAGCCTGAAGATTATCCTCAAAAGGACCTATCACCGCGACAATCTTCTTGTCATTGACGAACTTGGTCATGTTAGTCGCAGCTCTGCCCAAATCGAAGCCATTGTCCTCGAAGGTCAGTTGGAGCGGGTGGCCGTCCACTCCACCGGTTGCGTTGATCTTCTCTACCTCCATCACCACGGCCATCTTCAAGGTCTTTGTAACCTCTGCCCAGGGGCCGGTCAGCTCAAGATTCATTCCGATTTTATAAGGCGATTTCTCAGCCACGTAGGCTGGATTCGCCCAGATCATGAAGACCAAGGTAAAAGAAGCGATCAGGAATATTGCTCTTTTCATTGAGAAACCTCCCTCATCTTAGACTCATGTTAACTGTTAAAATCCAAATGCCAAAGGTTCATCATTTAAGAAAGAACACCTACTGCCCCCGTTGACAGAGGGCGAGTAAAGCAACGTCGTCAGTAAATGCCGACGCTATGCTATAGATACTTCTGAATGAGGATTTCAGCGATCTGGACGGCGTTGAGTGCTGCCCCCTTCCGGATATTGTCAGACACGACCCACATGTTGATCCCGTTGGGGATCGATTCATCCTCCCGAATCCTTCCGACGAAAGTCTCATCCTTTCCTGCTGCATGGATGGCTAGAGGATATTCGAACTTCTTGGGATTGTCCACCACGACTACACCCGGAGCCTTCGAAAGGATCTCCCTCACTTCATCGGCTGTTACTTTCTTTTCCGTCTCGATATTGACCGACTCCGAATGGCCATAGAAGACCGGAACCCTCACGGTGGTAGCAGTGACCCCAATCGAGCTATCCTCCATGATCTTCTTCGTCTCGTTGACCATCTTCATCTCTTCTTTCGTATATCCATTGTCAAAGAAAACGTCGATGTGGGGAAGGCAGTTGAAGGCGATCTGGTGGGGATAGACCTCTATCTTAATCTCCTGCTGTTTGTAGATAGCGAGGACCTGACTCTCCAACTCCCTGATGGCCCTCTTTCCCGTTCCGGAGACCGCCTGATAGGTGGAGACCACGACTCTTTTGATCCGAGCCACATCGTGGATGGGCTTTAAGACAACGACCATCTGAATGGTCGAACAGTTCGGGTTTGCAATAATATTCTTTTTTGTATATTGGGCAATCGCATGAGCGTTCACCTCTGGAATGACCAAAGGAACTTGAGGGTCCATCCGAAAGGCGCTGGTATTGTCAATGACTATACAGCCCGCCTTGCCAGCGATCGGTGCGAACTTTTCACTCACCGAACCTCCTGCAGAGAAGAGACCGATATCAATCCCGGTGAAGGAGTTCTCGTTCAGCACCTCGACGGTACAAGACTTTTCCTTGAACTCCATTCTTGTGCCCGCGCCCCTTTGCGAAGCTAGAAGTTTCAGCTGGTTGGCCGGAAAGTTCCTTCCCTCCAGAATGGAGACCATCTCATTTCCAACCGCACCAGTGGCCCCCACTACGGCCACGTTGTACCTCTCCTTTTTCATCGAGACCCCCTGAAAATCCAAATTAAAATGTCAATTACCGAAACTCAAATGTCAAATCAATTCCAAATTTCAAATAGCGATATTTGTAACTCTGGCTTTGACATTCATTTGGCATTTGAATTTCGAAATTTTTAAAAGGGTGCCCTCCGAACACCCTGTTCTCTAGATATCTCCTTACGTTAAGTAATATCTATGGGATATGAGGGCATGTTGTCAAGAGGGAAACTTACAAAGAGAATTTCTAGCCCCAAAATAGACACCGATTGCCGGGCAGGTTTCGAGGGTGATGGGTGAAAGATGGGGGGAATGGTCTCAATCTGAAAATTGTGATATATTTGGAGCTGAAATGAAGAATAAAAGAGATTCGTACGTTAGCCATTGGGGGGCTGTGGCTGACATTTGATAAATGAATGATTCCTTTGCCTTGCCCACTCGCTGAAACTAACGGTTAGAAGCTTCGCTGCCGTACCGGAAAGTTGCAGCAAAGCATCATTGGGGTCTTGGTACAGTGTAATGCTTGCGGTCGCCGACCTCACGCATTAGAGGATGTCGCCTATGGGAGATAATCAATGAGAACGGCCATCCCAGGTTCTATGTTGAACAATCAGGAGGTGAAGAGACATGAATGAAAGAATTAAGGTCATTAAATTGGGTTTTGTAAATGTCTTTTTGGTTGGGGTAGGAGATGGATTCGTCTTAATCGATACGGGTGTTGCGCAGCAGTGGAAAAAAGTGGAAACTGAATTAACATCAGCCGGCTGCCTGCCTGATAAATTGAAACTTGTGGTGATAACTCATGGAGATTTTGATCATACAGGAAATGGTGCAAAACTGCAGGAGAAGTATAAGGCTAAGATAGCCATGCACCCGGCCGATTCTTTTATGGTAGAAAATGGTGTGCAGATGAATCGCAAGATAAGAACCTTATCGGCTAGGATTATTCTCTTGCTCGGAAAATGGCTCAATCGTAACGCGAGTTTTGAAAAGTTTAGGCCCGACATATTTTTGACAGATGGACAAAGCATGGAACCCTATGGTTTGGATGCGAGAATCATTCATGTTCCAGGGCATACAAAAGGCTCTATTGCAATTCTGACCCATGAGGGTGATTTATTCATTGGGGATATATTGTTTAACACGAGAAAACCGGACATTGCGCCTTTTATTGATGATTTTGAGGATATGAAAAAGAGTGTCGATAAGTTGAGAGAATTGAAGATTAGGATGATCTACCCTGGTCATGGTAAACCATTTTCGGGGGATGTGATTTCAAAAATCTCTATGCAGGCCATCCAGTTGGCAGTCGCTGCTGATCGTGGCTAGCGAAACCAGAATTCCTTGGGATCAAGTATGGAGGGAAGGCATTGGCAATGAGTAGTCCGGGGAGACAAAAAGAGCCGTATTGCCGACAGGCGATCCCCCAACCCTCTCAGAGAGGATGTGCATGATTGGGTTTGATAGCACTGATAAACGGGTGTGGGGACCTTGGGCCACAGCAGGGTTGGGCCTAGCCGTCGGCCTAGTATTTATCTTGATCCAGATGGTCGTTGGAGTCTTTTTTGTAGCAGCCAAGATTGCATCTGATTCCAAAGAAGATCCTTTGAAATTCGCACAGGGCCTTGGAACGAATGGGTTTTTCACGGCACTTGCGACCCTTGGAACGGCGGCTGTTTGCATCAATCTTGTCTTGCTATTTGTCAGACTTCGAAGGGGAGCCTCGGCTACAGAATACCTTGCGATGGGTCCAATCTCTCTTAAGATGCTATGGGTGTTGGTCGGCATATCCAGCGGATTCATCCTCCTGTCGGATGGGCTCACCCTACTTCTTGGGAGATCGACCATTCCCCAGTTTATGGTCGATGTATACCGGACAAGTTTCTATCCGCCTCTTCTTGGAGTCGCCTTGACTCTGGCTGCCCCAGCCTTTGAAGAGATCTTTTTTAGGGGTTTTCTGCTTGAAGGCTTCAGGCGGTCTCGAATCGGCAACACAGGCTCCGTGGTGCTTACTGCGTTCGTCTGGGCTGCAATTCACCTCCAGTACAGTCTTTACGAGGTTGCGATCATCTTCGCCCTCGGTCTCCTACTCGCTGTCGTGCGCATCAAGACAGGCTCATTATGGAGCAGCTTTGTAATCCATGCGTTTGTCAACCTGGTTTCTATGATAGAAACAACCATGTATGTAGGTCCTCTATCTGGGTAGAGTCTCTAGGCCGAAAAGGGGAGTAACATCAGGTGATAGGGTTTTCCAACTCATACATCATGAGAGAAAGGAGGCAGTCATGAACTTCCAAGATTGCGTTAAGTTTGCCAATGAGCACCCTGTCTGTTATGTCGCTACTACGGAGGGGAATCAACCTCGTGTCAGAGCCCTAGGGATGTGGTTTGCAGATGAGAAAGGCTTCTTCTTCCAGACGGAGTCTGTCAAATCAATCTGCAAACAGTTGAAGAAGAACAATATGATAGAACTTTGCTTCTATGCCCCGGGTGCAGACGCAGGGACGATGATGAGGGTGGCTGGCAAGGTTGAGTTTGTCAGTGACCTTCCCCTAAGGAGTAAAGTCCTTGCGGATAGGCCCTTCCTGAAAGCATTGGGCATTAAGGAGCCCGAAGACCCACTGCTCGCGATATTTCGCGTCTACTCCGGTGAAGCCTACTTCTGGACAATGGCCCACAACATGAAGGAAGCACAGATTGAAAGGATAAAGTTTTAAGCGGCCATCACCAGGTGAAGAATACCCTCCCTGCTGGTTGAGCCAGAAGGGCGAGAGCAAGGTCCTCCTTCTCCTCGTCTTTGAAATGTGCAGAATATTGGGCGAATTCTGTGCTTTGCAGGTAAGTTATATTTCAGAAGATGATCTTAATATGAGAATCGGGGGATCGTAAGGAAGACTTCCTTTTCTATTTGACGATTCTTCGATTTTAGTCCAGGCTAGAAGAAGTAATCTTCTGGATTGGCAAAATGGAAAACAATGTCCCCCGTGGCCATCGCCGAATCTTTGAAAAGTGCGGCCATCGAATCATTACAAACTAATCCTCTGCTTCTTCCGTTGGCTTCGAAGAGATCTCTTCCTCCAATGCCTCATCTACCATCTCGTCCACCATCCCGTCTGC
>JBEKDJ010000094.1:0-15529 GCA_050014415.1 Thermodesulfobacteriota bacterium
GTTCGAACAGAGACAGACCACAAGGAAGAACCCTATGGACAGCAGGCCCTTGAAGACTTGGGAGAAGAGGTCGATTCGATAGGCCCCGTGGAAAAGGGATGCGTCTGACCGAATGGTCACAAGGGTAACCACCACCCCAATGCCTGCGAGGAAGAGGGCTACCGAGAAATCACGCCTCCCGTTGTTGCCCATCATAGAGAAGATAAGGAATACAGCGGCCACCGCAAGGAAGTAAATCTCCGGCGCGAGGATTAACCACTTCATCGGGGCAACCCTCCCATGAATGGGATGACAGCCGTTTGAATCAGATCCAGCATCAGTCTGGGGAATAGACCGAAGAGGACCATGGCTGCGACTAGGATCATCCTGGGCAGGCCGAGGCTGAAAGAGACGTCGGGAAGACGAGCGTAGCGTTCATTCCGTGGCCCGTAGAAGGCCCTCTGCACCACCCGCAGCATGTAGAGGGCACTCAGAACAAGGGTGCAAATGGCCAGTGAGCCTAGTGCAGGGTAGACCTTCAGGGCGGAGATGAAAACTGTTACTTCCGCCCAGAAACTGGCGAATCCTGGCACCCCCATCCCGGCTAGCGCCGCCACGATGAAGTAACCCGAAGCCACCGGCATGACCCTGCTCATCCCGCCCAGATCCGGGATCAACTTGGTGTGCGTCTTGTCATAGATATAGCCCAGAGATGAGAAGAGGAGGGCGGTCATGATGCCGTGGGCGAACATCTGGAAGACGGCCCCATTGAGTCCCTCCGCTGTGACCGTGGAGAGGCCCAATCCCACAATTCCCATGTGGGAGACACTGGAAAAGGCTACGACATACTTGAGGTCGGTCTGAGTCAGTCCCACAAAGACACCATAAACAATGCCGATGGTCGCCAAAACGGCCATCACGGGGGCCCAGTACTCCCAACCCAGAGGACAGAGAAAGATGCCTACTCGAAGGATTCCAAAAGCCCCTACCTTCATGAGGACGCCGGCGTGAAGCATGCTCACCGAGGTAGGAGCGGCCACGTGGCCCACGGGCGACCAGGTATGAAAAGGCCAAACTCCTGCGAGGATCCCGAAGCCGAGGTAAAAGAGGAGAAAGGCGAATTTCTGCTGTCCAGGCGTTATGGCCATCGGCTGCATGAGTGGCAGGATGTCGAAAGTTTGAAGCCCTGAGGCCACTGCCAGATACACAATGCCAGGGAGAACTAAGGCGCTTCCTGCCAAAACATGAAGGAAGAGCTTGAGGGCTCCGTACTCCTTCCGCGTCGTCCCCCAAATGGCGATGAGGGGATACATGGGAAAGAGTGAGACGTCGAACCAGACAAACAGGAAGAACAAGTCCATACTCATAAAGAAGCCGAAGACGCCAAGTACGAGCACAAAGGCAAAGGCGAAGAACTCCTTGACCCGTTCTCGCAGTTCCCACATGGTCAGAACACCGGTGAAGTGCACAATCCCGGTGAGCAGGATCAGGGGAAGGTTGAAGCCGTCCGCCCCGTTGAAATAATGAATTCCCAGCGGTTCCACCCACCTCAGTTTCTCTACGAACTGCAGGCCCCCATGCGCCCTGTCATACGCGCAAAAGACATAGATGGAAAGGGCCAGAGCGATCCCGGAAAAGACCAGGCTGACCCATTTGACCAGAGTCTCTCTCTCACGCGGAATAAACAGAATGACCAGAAGGCCCAACAGGCAACTAAAAAGGATGGCCGAAAGGAAGGGAAAATGGGCGAGTTCTATATTCATTTGTCAACCCTATGTAATTCAGATACCAGTGTAGGGAAAGGTTTCAAACCGTTCCCTACGCAAACAAAAAGTACAACGCCACCAAAGCCAAGGCTGCGAACATGACGAAAAGGTTGTACCTCAGTTTCCCAGACTGCAGAAAAGCGAGGAAACGACTGCTGTCCAGAGTGACTCTACAGAATCCGTCAATGCCATCGTTTATGACCCTGTTCTCGTTCTTGGTGCATCCCCTGGAAAGGATCCTGTCAATGACTGTGTCCACCACCCACCGGTATAAGTGGTCCAGATACCAACGTTGGATAAATAGCTCCCTGAGTGGTTGGACCCTTTCGACAAAACCGACTTGAAGGGCAGTGCTGCGGCCGAACTCGAACCAGGCTATGCCAATACCCAAGGCCGCCAGTCCCATGCTGAAGTAAGGAAGCCATACATGCCTCGAATCCAGGTAGCTGACTGTAGCCTTCAAGAGGAATTGGCGAACGGGAGTCTCTAGGAATCCCAACACCAGAGTCACACCAGCCAGAATGAGAAGCGGTAAACCCATGGCCCAGTAAAGGGTCCCCTTCCCCTCCATTCCATGATGGCCTGGCTCCTCCTGGATCTGTCCCCTCGGGAAGAGGATGATGAAAATCACACGAAAGGTGTAGTAGGCGGTGAGAAAGACACCGAGCAGCCCGGCTGCCAGCCAGACGGGGTTCTCCAGGCCGGCCAGCGCTGCAAGGATGACCTCTTTGCTGAAAAAGCCCGATAGCGGTGGCAGCCCGGAGAGGGCCGCAGCCGCTATGACCAAACACACCATGGGTGTTTTCAGCCGTCGGCCTCCGCGCATGGAGATCTCGTACACGTCGTTCGTCTCGTAAAGGTGGACCCAGACCCCGGAGCAGAGAAAGAGCAGTGCTTTGAAGCCCGCATGGGTGGTCAGATGGAAGCTCCCCGCGAAGAAACTCCCCGCGGCGAGCCCCATGATCATGAAGCCCAGCTGGCTGATGGTGGAGTAAGCCCACACTTGCTTGATGTCCCGGCTGACCATGGCCATGGTGGAGGCCAGGAGCATGGAGACGGTGCCGATGGCCAGAAACACGGTCATCGCGTCCGCCGAGTGGCCAAGGAATGGAAACAGGCGGGCGAACAGATAGACACCTGCAGCCACCATGGTGGCGGAGTGGAACAGGGCGCTGACCGGTGTGGGACCCTCCATGGCGTCCGGCAGCCACGTCATCAGTGGAAACTGCGCGCTCTTGCCGACGATGCCACCGAAGATCAATAGCGCCGCCAGGGTCAGAAGGCCGGAGGGCATGCGGGACGCAGCCTCCGGGCTGTTCATTTCCAGGATTCCCAGATTCCCCAGGTGAAACAGCACCAAGAGAAGACCAATGAAAAACGAGACGTCGCCCAGCCGGGTCATGACAAAGGCCTTCTTTCCCGCCTGGGTGGCGCTGAACTTCTCGTACCAGAAGCCAATAAGCAGATACGACGAAAGCCCGACTAGCTCCCAGAAGACGTAAAGTTGTAGCATGTCCGAGGAGATGCTCAAGGTCATCATCGCCCATGCGAAGAGGGACTGAAAGGCATAGTAGCGGGAGAAACCGGGGTCGCAAGCCATGTAGCCGAGGGAATAGACCTGAACAAGAAGGCTGATGGCCGCCACGAGGGACAGCATGAGCAGGCTAAGTGGGTCGAGGAGGAACCCGAAGGGGATGGAGACATCGCCCGCGATGAGCCATTTGGCGGCATAGTGGATCGGCTGGGCGGCACCCCAGTGTCGAGCCAGCAGGAAGACAGACCCGGCGAGGGAGCCCGCGACCGCTGCGATGGCGATACCGCCCGAGAGGCGACGATGATTCCTGGTGAACGCGATGATGAGCAGGAAAGAGATGAAAGGCAGCCACGTGGTCAGTATCGCCGCCATCAAACTCGGATCTTGTAGCGAGGAAGTCATCGTTGGTTTGCCTCAGCGTCGTCCGGCCACCCCCACGGGCGGATCGGGACTACCACTTCAGGATGTTGTAACGGTCCGGATCGATAGAGCCGGTTCGTCGATACACGCTGACCACCAGCGCCAGTCCTACGGAGACCTCGGCCGCAGCCACCGCGAGGATGAAGAGTACGAAGGCTTGGCCTTCCATGAGCTGCCAGCGCAAGGCCGCCGCGACGAAGGCGATGGCCGCCGCATTCATCATCACTTCCACACCAACGAGGGTCATGATCAGGTTTCGGTGGGCCACGAGGCAGACGAGGCCCATGGCGAAAATGAACCCTGCCAGAAGGAAGACATGGCCAAAGGGAACGATCATGGGTGCCCTTCCTTCACTCCTATGGAGTTAATGCCTTGCTGCTCGGTATTGCCACCCACGTCTCTTCTCTTGCCAATCTGAATGATGGCCACCAGAGCAACGAGAAGCAGGATGGAGACGATCTCAATCGCCAGCCAGTACCTGTCAAATAGGAAATAACCGAAATCGCGGGGCTGGACGACAGCGCTTTGGAGGATGATTCCGCTGCCGGGATCCTTGAAAACCATCGCAACAGCGATGGCAAGAAAGACGACTCCCAAGAGCGTGGCAGGTCCCCACTCAGATATCAGTCTTAGCTCGCCGGGGGATCGCTGGAACAGCATGATTGCAAAGAGAAAGAGGACCATGATTGCGCCTGCGTAGAGTATGACCATGAAGGCGGCCAGCAAAGGGGCCCCGAGAAGGAAGAAGAGGGCTGCTGTTCCCAGGAAGGCGACGATCAGATAGAGCACAGCATGAACAGGCTGCCGCCGGGTTATGGCGAGACCCGTAGCTACTAAGATGATGATGCCAAGCAAATAAAAGATAACAGCATAGAGAGTCACTTCAGTCTCCAATATGGAAGATTGGAATAGTGGAATAAAGGGAAACAAGATTGGATGAATTTCAAGAATTTAGTTTCTTCAATGACCCATCTTGCCATTATTCCAAGTATTTTCTAAGGAAGATTGCTCTTTACATCAACAGGGTTCTCTTCAATAATATGAGTCCCTTTTCCCCCGACCATCGCCACTCCAGCGTAGCGATAGAAATTGTAGTCACTGTTTTTCCCTCCATGATTGACCAAAAGGTCCTCCTTTTCAGCCACAAGCTTCAAAACTTCGCGCTCACACGTCTCAAAATGAGGAGTGAGTTGGATGGCCAGTGTGGGACAAGCTTCTTCGCAAAGCCCGCAGTAAATACAACGGGCAAAGTTGATTCGGAACCATCGTGGATAACGACGGCCATCCTCACGCTGAGCCGACTGCATGGAGATACAACTGACCGGGCAGACTGCAGAGCAGAGATAACAGGCAACGCAACGCTCACCTCCATCCGGGTCCCGAGTGAGGACGATCCTTGCCCTTGATCGCGCAGGTAATGGCCTCTTGTACTCAGGATATTGCTCTGTGATCGGTTTACGAAAAAGATGTTTAAAGGTGGTGGCAAAACCCGAGACGAACCCTTTGAACGATTCCTTAAACATTCCAGTCTCCTCCTAAGAATCCATCATTAGAATGACCGCCCCAGTGACCATGATATTGAGCAGGGCAACAGGGATCAGTATTTTCCAGCCCAGAGACATCAGCTGATCATACCTGAAGCGGGGTGAAGTTCCTCTTATCCAGATCATCACTAGTACGATCGCAAGAACCTTCACGATGAACCAAATGAGAGGAGGCAGGAAAGGACCGCGCCATCCCCCCAAGAAAAAGGCCGCCACTAATCCGCCAAGAACAATTAAAGTGATGTATTCACCCAAAAAGAAAAGTCCAAATCGCATGCCACTGTATTCCGTATGGTATCCGGCCACCAGCTCATTTTCAGCCTCTGGCATGTCAAAAGGAATTCGCTTGATCTCTGCCATGGCACTGACGAAAAAGATTAAAAAAGAAACTGGTTGCACTAGGATGAAAGGATAACGAGCCTGTGCATTGATAATATCTACTAAACTAAAGGATTGCGCCAGCATCACAACGGGAACCAAAGAAAGTCCGAGACTGAGTTCGTAGCTGATCATCTGGGCAGCACCACGAATCCCACCCAAGAGGCTATATTTTGAGTTGGAAGCCCATCCGCCTAAGGCAACCCCATAAACACCGAGAGAAGAAAGGGCAACTACGAAAAGTAAGGCGACATTCAGATCCGTGATGACCATGGGGATAGGTCTGCCCCAAAGCGTAAACCTATTTCCAAATGGGATGACGGCAAAAATGAGCATTGCCGTTGAGCCCCCGACTGCCGGGGCCAGGAGAAAGATAGCCTTGTCCGCAGCTCCAGGTACCGTGTCTTCTTTTGTAACCAGCTTAATGAGATCGGCAAATAGCTGAAGCAGCCCGAATCGACCAGCCCGATTTGGACCGTAGCGGACCTGCAGTCTGCCGATCAGTTTGCGCTCAACCCAAACCAAATATCCGGCTACCAGAAGCAATGCGAAAAGCACTACTCCAAGTTTGATGACCAGTAGAATAAGTCCAGCAATCCAGGTTTCCATACTTCTGATCTTCCCCCTCTCCCTTGATGGGAAAGGGTCGGGGTGAGGGTGCTTTATCCCTTCTCGCCAGGGGAGGGGAGTTTTTGGGGTGACTAGCAAAAGTTCATGTTTTCTTTATCCTGTCGAAAGGCACCCTCACTGAGTACTCCTTTAGTTTTTGCCACTGAAGCTGGCGATGTCGGGGTAAAACCATGACTCCTGAAGCCATATTCTCTTTTAGAGACACATCAATTTCCAATGGTCCATTATCGAGGTGAAGCATCAATCTATCTTTGTCCTTTAGACCTGCTCTCAGCGCATCTTTTGGATGCATGAAAAGACATGGAGCTTTTTCAACCTGCCGAACGTGAGGAGAGTAAAGAGAAAGTTCTTCTGTACCAAAAGTCCAATCTACGAGCAGAAGTTCCAGAGAATCAGCAGAAGTAAGTGGTTTCTCCAATTCTTCCAGCAACTCCTGGGAGAAAAGGATTCCTTCTTTTTGATCGGGTATGAGTTGAATATTTTCTGCCAGATCAGCAATTTTCAGATTGGCAAAGACTGGATTTTCTTTACCCAGCCAGTCCCAGAGCTCTTCGATGGACATTCCAGGAGTTAAGGACATTGCCTCCGAAAGCTCTTCCAAAATGTGCCAGGCAGCCTTGGGCTCACCTCCTGGGATATCACTTCTAAAAACTCTTGGTGGGTGTTCGCCAGCGCTTATCTGTTCAATGGGCATCCCCCCGGCATGAACTGGTTTTGAAGACTGGACTCTCCCTTCCTGATTGATAAAGGTTGACTCGGTTTCAAACAGAGGCCGCGTTGGCAATAGGATGTGTGAAAGCTGTGCCGATCTGGAATTGATATGATCCAGCACCAAAAAGAGATCCAATTTATTGATGGCCTGCTCCAGTCTCTGTTGGTCCGGGAAAGATGAAAACGGATCACTTTCAAGAAGAACTAAAGCCTTTATAGAACCGTTTTCGATCTCTTCGATGATCTGCGTTAGAGAACGATTTCCTGAAGAGAGTAATGCTGCCCCAAATGCATTGGCTCCTGGCATCAGATAAAAAAGTCCAGCCTTTTCTTTCGATCCCCGAAGGAGTAGGGCATTGTCAGCTGCCACTGCTGGCGTTGTCCAATGGACAATATCCGTACCACACACAATGACGGGGAGATGACTTTGCCGAAGGCTTGACGATAGCCCGGCAAAGCGATCCTCGATCGTAGTATCGAAGGGAAGTTTTGCCGGGAGGGCATCATAGAATCGGAGGGCATTTGATCCAAGGGCTTCGGCAACAGACCGGCTGATAGCACCCTTCACAAGTAAGCTCATTACCAGATCTATCTGTGATGGAGTTACCGGCAGATGGTCAAATTCAAAGGGGAGAAAAATCGGCCTCGGGTCAATCACCGCAACCTTTGCTCCATTTCGAAAAGCCTGCCGCATCGCCAGAGTAAGCATAGGGGCTTCATTAACGGGATCGGTGCCCACTGTTAGAATGAAGTCCACTTTCTCCATCTCGCGCATCGAAATGACTAATCGTTCATCCAGTCCCGAGATTGCACTTTTCACTTTACAGGCTATGGATGGATCGTCAAAATAAGCGGGTTCCTGCCATCCTTGCAATCGGCAGAAATACTTCAGCATTCCTTGATTCTCAAGGCTACTGCGGCTGGAACTCACACAAGCGACCGAATTGGGCCCGCCCATCTGGATGATCTGTTTTAGTCTTTCTCCAGTTGTTCGGATTGCTTTATCCCAGGGGACTTCTTCTCCACCGATTTTCGTCCGACGGGGCCGTTCAGGATCGTTGGCATAGGCAAAGCCATATCGACCGCGGTCGCAGATAAAATAGCCGTTCACCGATTCGCTGAAATGAGCTTCCTGCCTCACGATCTGACGGTAACGAATGCTGGTAATGGTATGACACCCAAGGGAACAGTGAATGCAAAGGGATGGGCCTCGCTGATAGTCCCAGCGGCGCCCTTTGAATCTGGATGGTTTATCCGTATAAACCCCTGTTGGACAGATATCGATAAGGTTTCCAGAGAAAGGACTTTCCAAAGGGCCATCCTGATACCGTCCGAAATAGGTTCGGTAACCAATCTGCTTGGCTCCCAGGTCGCGATAACCGGCAAATTCCTGGTAGAAACGGCGACATCGCCAGCAATGGATACACCGATTCATTTCGTGTTGGACAAATACGCCGAGGTATTGATCGCGATGGGTTCTCTTTTTTCCCAGGTAGCGTCTGATGCCATGGCCACCTGCTATCGTCATGTCCTGGAGCAGACAGTGGCCGCCTTCGTCACAGACTGGGCAATCATGAGGATGATTCATCATGAGCCATTCAATGACATGCTTGCGAAAGTCGACTGCTTCTTCATCGGTCGTTGAAACAACCATGCCCTCCTGAGCATCCACCATACAGCTCATCTGCACCCCTTTGGCCGGACCTTCCAGAAACTTGACCGCGCACATTCGGCAGGCGCCGACCGATCCGAGAGCTGCGTGGTAGCAGAAGCGCGGGATGATGATGCCCAAGCGTGCAGCAGCCTCAATGACTTTCATCCCTTTTGGGACTTCTATTTCTATACCGTCAATCCTTAATTTGGGCATATCACGTCTTCATTAATCCGTAAGTCGTAAGGCGCAAGGGGTAAGGTGTTAAAACAAAAATCTCTCACCCTCTCACGGTCTAACGGTCTCGCCGCTTGCGTCTTCATGTGAATTCGTGAAGGGACATTTTCTCTGGTTGATGTGCTCATGGACCTCATCTTGGAAATTATCCAACAAGCTCGTGACGGGCATAGTTGCCCCAGGGGCAAAAGCACAATAAGATTTCCATGTGTGCTGACTCATTCGCCGAAGCATGGGAATAAACTCCTCTCTTCCTTCTCCGGTTTCAATACGCCAGAGCAGATCCCGAATAAATGGTAGTGCTTCTCTGCAAGGGGTGCACCATCCGCAAGATTCCCGAACAAAAAACTCAATTAGGTTTAGAGTGGCACCGACCAAGCAGGTCTTTTGATCAAACACAATGATTGCACCGGTGCCCAACCGATTGGTAGCCTTTTTTAAAGAGTCGAAGTCCATTTCAACATTATAGAATTTCTTTTGTAGATAATAGGTGGAGGCTCCTCCCGGCAGACAGGTTTTGAATTCATATCCTGGCAGCATTCCGCCAGCATACTCATCAATGATTTCGCATAAGCGGATTCCCATGGGAAGCTCAAAACAACCCGGACGATTCACCTTTCCACTGACACAGTAAAGCTTTGTTCCAGAACTGGTTTTGGTCTTGGCCAGATCTTTGAACCACTCTGCCCCATGCCTCACAATATGGGGAACATTGACCAGGGTTTCCATATTATTTAAGACAGTGGGCTTATCCCACAATCCCTTTTCGGTCGAGCGTATGGGAGACTGTACCGGATGGGGTCTCTTTCCCTGTATCGCATTTATCTGGGCTGTGCCTTCGCCACAGATATATCGTCCGCCACTCCGGTGAACAACCAGATCAAAAGAGAAGTTGCTGCCAAGAATGTTTTTGCCCAGGTAGCCAGCCTCTTTGGCAATCTTTATTTCTCTTTCAAAGATGGCCGCAATGCTTTCGTAGGAAGGTCGAACGAAAATGATACCTTTTTCCGCTAAAACAGCATATCCTGCGATGATCATGCCTTCGATGACCATATGCGGATCCGTATGAGTCATCACACGATCTTTAAAGGTACCGGGCTCATATTCATCAATGTTGCTGACGATATACCTCGGGAAGGGGAAGTCGTCCGCAACGGACTTCCATTTAAGGCCTGCAGGGAAGCCTGCCCCTCCACGGCCTTGAAGGTTTGCATCGATAACGATCTGTTGGATTTCTTTTGGAGAATATTTCTGAAGGGCCATGCTGAGAGCCTGGTAGCCTCCACTTTGCCGATACTCATCCATCGTGGCGATTCGGTTTGGTTTACGATTCTGGAATAGCACCTGCGGATACATTTAGCTTACCTCGCCATCCTTAGTTGCGGTGCTTCAGCTCTCAATCTGTTGAGAATGTCGTCAATCTTTTCGGATGTCAAAGGACCATAAGCCCTTCCATTGATCAGCATAGCCGGGGAAAGATCACAATAACCGATACAGGCAGTAGGCAAGATGGTAAACAACCCATCCTCTGTTGTTTCTCCTGGGATAATCTTTAATTTTTTAGAGAGATAATCGATCACTGACTGATACCCGTTCATCCAGCAAACGACACCATCGCAGACATGAATGACATATTTCCCGACAGGTTCACGGTAAATGAAATCATAAAAAGTGGCCAGTTCTTCTAATTCAAGCGCTGTCATTCCAAGCAGCGCAGCGCCTTCCTCAAGTGCGTTATCGCTCAAGTAACCATAGTGATGCTGCAAAGCAAACATGATGTCCACCGCCAGTTCACGAGGATGCTCCACGCTCGCTATTTCCCTTTGAAGCGTTTCAAGCAACTCTTTAGGAAGCATAACTGTGCACTCACTTAGTTCTGTATTGCGAGAAGTTCAAATGTCAAAATCCAAATATCAAATGAATTCCAAAGTTCAAATGTTAAGATTCCAAAATAAGAGTTGAAAATTCAATTTGACATTTATTTTTTCGTTTGAACTTTGAGCTTTGACATTTGACATTCAATTTTTATCTATCAATATCCGGCAAAATGTAATCAATCGAGCCGATGATAGCAAGAAGGTCCGAAATGAGTCTCCCCTTTGCTACGAGGGGAATCACCTGGACATTCGCGAAACCCGGTGCCCTTATCCGCATGCGGTACGCCATGTTGAGCCCATCGCTAACCACATAGTAACCCTGCTCCCCCCTTGCGATCTCGGTCGCTGTATAGGCCTCTCCTCTCGGAATCTTGGGTCCTCGTGTCACATTGATGAAATGATGGATAAGGCTTTCGATATCTCTTAAGGTGTCCGATTTATCCGGGACGACATAACGATAATCGTCGCAGACATACCTCCCACCGGGCATCTGGCGAGCCGCCTGTTCAATAATCTTCAGACTCTGACGCATCTCCTCCACCCGGACCAGATACCGTGCATAGCAGTCCCCTCCCTCTGCCGTGGGGATGTCAAATTGAAAATTCTCATAACCGGAGTATGGGATTTTTTTTCGTAAGTCCCATTCCAAGCCGCAGGCCCTCAAGTTGGGACCCGTCACTCCCCATTCCACGGCATCTTTAAGTGAAAGCCTGCCAATCCCCTGCGTCCTGGCTTTAAAGATGGGATTCTTTGTAATCAAAGCCTCATAATCTTTAAGACTGGAA
Source organism: Thermodesulfobacteriota bacterium (assembly GCA_050014415.1). Taxonomy (GTDB): domain Bacteria; phylum Desulfobacterota; class BSN033; order BSN033; family UBA1163; genus JBEKDJ01. Next base: position 11,513 of record JBEKDJ010000094.1, read on the forward strand.
GGAAAGATTTTAATAAAGTCCTCGACCGCTTCTTTCCATCCCTCCGGTAGATCGGCCGCCAACCCTCCGATTCGAAACCAGCTTGGGTGAAGCCGGCCGCCTGTGATCAGTTCAATGATATCCATGAGTTTTTCCCGCTCACGGAAGGTATAAAAAGTCGGAGTGATTGCTCCCACATCGTGGCAAAAGGTGCCGAACCAGACGAGGTGGTTGTTGATGCGAAAAAGTTCGCTGAGCATGATTCTGACAAACTGAGCTCTCTCAGGAACCTGAATCCCCGTGAGGGTCTCTACAGAATGGAGATAGGAGAGATTGTTCGCCGCACCACCAAAATAGTCCACCCGATCTGTGTAGGGAATGAATTGGTGCCATGACTGCCGTTCGCCGATTTTCTCCACACCCCTATGGTGATAACCCACATCCAGGTCAATGTCAGTTATCTTCTCACCCTCCAAGGTGACGACAAAACGCATGAGACCGTGGGTTCCCACATGCTGAGGACCCACATTCAAAACGAGAAGTTCATGATCACTGCCGCCTCTGACAAACATCCCGGCATCCAAAGGTTGATGCTTCCTCGCCGACTCCTGAGTGTAGGGTTCCATCTCTGTTGCACGGCCGGGATGACTTTTCCTCAAGGGATGTCCTTCCCAATCATGGGGATTCAAAATCCTGCGCAGATTGGGATGCCCTTCAAATCGAATTCCGAACATATCGTAAACTTCCCGTTCATACCAGTTGGCAGATGGCCAGAGATCGGTCATGGTCTTCGCAACAGGATCTTTACCTCTCAATCCCGCTTTTAAGCGTAGACGGGAAGGGGGGTCGAAAGAAAGAAGATGATAGACCAGGGTATAGTCAGGGTGAGCTTCGCACACAGGGCGGTCCCTTTCACCACCTGAAATCTCATGGGCAACCGTTCCGGCATAAGACACATAAGGTTTCTGACCGCGCCGCGCCGACTCATCGACCGCTGTTAAGTCATCGAGTCTAAGGTATCTGGGGGTCGCTTCTGTTTTTAGAAACTTTAGAACTTCTTTCAGACTGTTTTCCGCTACATGGAAGGTTGGCATATCTGATGTGGGTAAGGTCTGCTGGACTCCATCCCCGAACTTTTCTTTGAGGAGTTGAGCGAGAGATTTATCCCTCTCAGCGAGTTCAATCCGGTGCGGAGGGGGTGCCCATATAAGATCAGAGCGGGTATCCCAGAATTCAGGCGGTGTGACAGATGTCCCTCTGATAGGGATACCTTCGTAACCCGGACCCCTTGTGTCTCTCGACTTGGTTCTGCCATCTACGAGAATCGGAGTCTGGCTTCCCTGGGTCCCTCCTCCAAGGCGCAACACTGGACGAGCTGGACTTTCAGTGGCGATCTTTTGTTGCAATAAGAGTAGCCCATGCTCGAGGGCCTCGGGTCTTGGAGGGCAGCCGGTGACATAGACATCTACGGGGATGATCTGGTCCACACCCTGCACCACGCTATAGACATCGTACATTCCTCCGCAATTCGAGCAGGACCCCATTGAGATCACCCACTTTGGTTCTGCCATCTGCTCGTAAAGTCTTAAGACAACCGGCGCAATTTTCTTGAACACCGTCCCAGCGACAACCAAGAGGTCAGCTTGGCGAGGTGAGCCACGTAAAATCTCAGCTCCAAAACGGGCAAGATCGAAGCGGGGGGTGAACACAGCCGCCATCTCAATAAAGCAACATGAGGTTCCGAAAAACAGAGGCCAGAGGCTATACTGGTGGGCCCAATTGATCAGTTTATCGAGCTGGGTCAGGATGATGTTTCCTGGATATCTCGGTCTTTCGGAGTTGGTCCCCACTCCAGGCCCCCCTTTTTCCAGAGATAAAAGAGACTGATCAGAAGAATGATGATGAAGAAGGATATCTGTAACCACCCTGCCCATCCAAGACGATAGAAAGCAATAGCCCATGAGAAGATATAAGCCGCTTCCACATCGAAGATGAGGAAAAAGGTGGCAATAAGATAAAATGCGACAGGATAGCGAAACCAGGCCGCGCCAGTTGGGATAACACCGCATTCATAGGGCCTCAACTTTTCAGGATTTGGCTTCTTCTCTCCGAGCCAGCTCGCAAAAAAAAGGAGAGCGGCTACCAGCACCAGAATCATAAAAGTAAAAACTCCAAGGGCCAGAATGCCTGGTTCCCAAAAGGAGAGAGTATTGATGGTCGGCATCGATTCCATAGATTCAGGTCCTCATAAGGTCACAAGAACACTCCTACTTCATTATCCGACAGCTTATAATCATGGGTATGGAAGATAAATAAGGTGAATCCTGTATTTCTTGAGTAAGAAGGATGTATTTTTCAACTTCTCAGTTGGTTGCTCTGGAAGAAAACTCGGTTATCAGGACATCATTTTATCAGGCAGTGGATGTCAGGAGCAAGGTTAAAGAATTTAACAATTGAGAACCAATGAATTCCCTGAATCTCTTAGCCCTAATTTCCCGAGTTTCCGTGATCTACCTGGTCCCTGATTTCTTGTTATCCCGCAGCCTGATAGTCTGGTCATCTGATGGCCGGTTAAAAAGCCTTGAAATACCATATTTCACCGCATAAAATACAAGAATCTTTGTATTTACATCGTATGGCCTTTTCAGGAGAATTGAATAGCTTGACGGAAACTAAGGGCCCACTTCTCCCTCCGAGGGAGGAAGTAAGGGTGGGGGAGGGAGAGGTGCTTCATGACGCAGGCTGAACAACTTGCCAAATTCGTCGTACAGGCCTCCTATGATGATCTTTCTCAGGCGGCACGCTCTGAACTCAAAATTCGAATCCTAGATGCCTTGGGTTGTGCCATCGGGGCTCTGAATGGCGAACCGATCTCCCTCCTGAAGGCTCAGATCGAGGACTTCGATGGAAAAGGGAGAACAGGGCACTGCACGCTGATCGGGGGTGGGAAGACTGCACCAGACAGGGCAGCGCTTCATAACAGCGCATTGGTTCGTTATCTGGACTTCAACGATAGCTATCTGGCCAAGGGCGAAACCTGTCACCCCAGTGACAACCTCGGTGCCGTATTGGCCGCGGTCGAGTATGCCAAAGGACGTGGCCGTGACCTCCTGATCGCTTTAGCAGTGGCCTACCAGGTCCAATGCCGTTTGAGCGACGTGGCACCTGTTAGGGCCAAAGGGTTTGACCATACCACACAGGGATCCTATGCGGTTGCGGCTGGTGTTTCCAAGGCACTCGGCCTGGACGAACTGCGGACCGCCAACGCGGTGGCAATCTGCGGGACGGCCTTCAACGGATTGCGGGTTGCCCGGACTGGGGCACTTTCCCATTGGAAGGGACTTGCCTATCCCAATCTGGCCTTCGGCTGCACCCATGGAACCTTTATGGCCATGCGTGGCATTACAGGTCCGCTGGAGGTGTTTGAGGGAAACAAAGGCTTCATGGAGGCGATCGCTGGGCCATTCGAGATCAACTGGTCCCGAGAGGACCTGGAACGGGTCACGAGAACGGTGCTGAAGAGGTACAACGCTGAGATGCATTCCCAGTCGGTCCTGGAGGCCGTTCTGGAACTCAAGGAGGCACATGCTTTTGGTGCAGCAGAAGTGGAGAGGGTTGAGATCGAGATTTTTGACGTCGCTTATCAGATCATCGGCGGAGGTGAGGAGGGCGACAAGACCCTCGTCCGGACAAAGGAGCAGGCAGACCACAGTCTGCCCTATCTGGTTGCCGTTGCCATCCTGGATGGTCAGGTTATGCCCGAGCAATACCAATCCGACCGGATCCAGCAGAGAGACGTTCAAACACTTCTTCGAAAAGTCAGAGTTACGAAGGGTTTCGCACCCGTCCCATGCGCTGGGAGACCGTGGTGGAGAAGTTTGAACGGTTGGGTACACCCTATGCAGATCGCTCACAGAGGCAGCAGATCGTTGAAGCCGTCGCCAATCTGGAAGCGATTCAAGTTGGCGAACTGGCGAGACTGTTGCGAAATGTCAGAAGCCCCACAGTCAAAATTGAAGGAAAGAGGAGGATTCAATA
>JBEKDJ010000095.1:0-15266 GCA_050014415.1 Thermodesulfobacteriota bacterium
AAGGCGGGGTTTAAAGCGGACATCTTCATTTCCTGTCTCAAGGAGCATCACAGCGCCAATCGGGTATGATAGTGATACACTTGCAAGCAAGCTTTGAACTCGGTTATCATCCCACACCTAATCCCTTTGAAATTCAGGAAGCTGGATAATACCAGCTCGCACATCTCTCAGCAAATCCTGCAGAGTTCCCTTTGTGCTATCAAAGGTATCTCTATGTTCCATCTTTAGCCTCCCTGTTCCTTTCCGGCTTGTAACGACTTCTCTTCTTTGTCCCTGTGAATACCTTAAATAGCGGAAAGAAAATGGGCTTCACCTATCGCGAACGTCTCGCGTATTTTGCCCGTTATAGATAAGTCTTAAGGCGATAGATACAAGATCATCAAAGACCATGAAATGTAATTTCTGCCTGTAAACTCTTTATCAACGCCATCAACTCTAAGTGTTTTCCAAGTCCTCGGTGAGAAGCGAGGTGCTTTGATATTAAGTTTACTCACTCCTCCTCAGATGAAATTGCCGCTTCGAGACTATTTATAAGCTCTTCCTCCCATTGCAATACCTTTGAAAGATCTCTCAAAGCAACCATCTGGAACTCCCTTTTTGCACCAAGACGGAGAAACCGTCCCCATCTTTGCTCCAATTTCTGTTTGTTCAAAGGCAAATCGTAGTTAATACATTCGTCAACATAAGGTAATGAAAGACCTTCTAAACCGACGTCTGAGGCAATAAGTATGCCGCCATGATGCCGGAATGCATCTATGCTGTCCACTCGATCAGTAACTTCAAGAGCCCCTGTCAATGAATATATTTGCTTTCCGATGCCTTGGACGCTAGAGTTAAGATATTCTATGGTTTTCACGAATGAACTCCAAATGCAGATGTAGCGTTTATTGTTAATTTCGAAGCAGTTCCGAAGATAAGCAATGAGGGCAGTCAGTTTGGAATCGGTCGGAATTTCTTCTATTTGATCAAGTAAAACTTCCAATTTCTGATATAACGGCAGAAATTTATTCATTTCGATGCCTGATCTGCCGGGCAGTTCTTCGAATTCGCTTGGCTCATCCACTATCATATTAATATCTGATTGGATTTTCTCCTCATCTTCATCGGTCTCAGGGATATTATGCGCAATCTTATTTCGGATGAATTTCCAGTTTTCAAGAAGCCGCCTTAACGTCCATTCTGTTGCATAAATAGTCGAGGAAGCAGCTCTTAGAATGTTAGTCTCCAAAAACCTTCCGTAAGACCAATCAATAGCCAGTTGACGGGAGAACTTTTGTAATTCATCCAGAAATCTAATCTCTTCTTTTGTCCTATCGTAATAAATATTTACCCACTTCTTTTCCGTTGGTTCATAAAGAAGCGGCCTTCCATCCCAATCTTTAACGTCCTTATACTCTATAATTCTTGTAGCAACATCATCGTGAATTTGTCGTTCCGTTGCGGAGAGCAAAAGGATGCGGCGAGCTGCACCTGATTCTGTCAATACATTAAATAGCGATTTGCGTCTCCCAGTAAGCAATTGACTTTCATCAAAAACCACAAGATCCCAGGTTGCATGTTTGAGTTTCAAGGTCATGTCATCACGCTTGGCAAGGTCGATACTCACCAGAGCGATAACGGTAGCAGGCCATGGATTTTGACCAACGGGAACACGTGACTCTAGCTCCAAGTATGTTTTTCTATCAATTACAAGGGGCATTGAATCCCTAATCTTAAATGAGAGCATTTTCGATATTTCAGATTGCCATTGGGTTAGGAGCGCAGCCGGACACAGAACCAAAAATCTCTTTTTCCCCGCATTTTCTAACTCATGAGCAATAATGGCGCCAGCTACTCTCGTCTTCCCTGTTCCTGCCGGAGAAACCAACTGCCAATAGGGTTTCTCCTTACTCTCAAGAAAGCTGACAGCAAATTCTGCTTGAAATGGCAACAAACTTTTATCCCGAAAATAATCAATACTGGGGGATTTGTTCATTGTAGTTAATCCTCTTTTTTGCCTCCAGCTTTACGACCCTTTTTAATAACCAATCCCTTACATCTCTTAGACTATCGTATTCCTCGACGGTTATCTCTCTTCTGAAATGAAATATGTCGTTCCGTATATCCGGTAAGGGCTTGAGTTTAGTATGAATGATATTTGGGTTCTCCCCGAAGGTAGGAGCAAACCTTTCCCAGGTACCTTTAAATCTTAAAATATTTACATAGTCACTAACGGTCATTTCTTCGAGGCATGTGGGAACTGAAAGCTTCTTCTCCTGGTAAAAATCTTTCAGGGTTTTTTCAATACAATCTCTTAACCCTTCTTCATCAACTGATGCTCTTATGAGCTCTCTTATTGCAAGCTCAATTTCCCGAATTAAGAAATACGGGGCTGCCACTCGGTAAAAGTAGTGAAGTGCATCTACTACAGTGACAATTCCTTGAAGACGTATCTCAGTGCCAACAAGGACAGCGTCTTTCAGATCGAATTCGTCTAGCAACGCTTTGAGTTCGTCTGTAATTTGCGCAAATTTAAGATCTTCAATAAATTCTTCCACATGTAACGATAGAACATCCGTATGATTTGCACGTAATTTGTGGATCCCTTGCGCCAAGGATCTGTAGGAGAATACACCCAATACTTCCTCCCCTTCTATAACAGGTACTTGGCTGACATTCTTTTTGCGCATCACTTCGAGTGCCTCAGCCACGGTCTTTTCAGGGGAAAAAGTTATGAGCTCCTGTGTCTCAGGAAGGACCTGCTTAACGAGATGAAATAAGTCTTTTAGCGAGCGCTCTTTCATTTCAGGTCCTCTCTTGGAGGATGGGCGACGCGAGGGTGGGCGGGAGGAGAATCCAATCTGGTCTTGTATGGTTCTCCCGCCTCCAACATATCTTATGTCAAGCCCTCACACGGAGGTCCCTACCCTATGCTTGTTAAACCGACTTCTATACGAATTTCCCAACCATGACAATGGCAGGGTAATAAACCGTATCTTTGTTTTCCCTGTTAGATTTCTTTACCAATTTCTCAGGCGAAAGATACGCGGCATAGAAGTCTATTTCATGATAATCCTTCAACTGTTCCACGTATTCTGAAAGAGCCCTTTCGTAAGAGGCTTCCGATTTGGTATGAGTGTTTCTCCACAAAGTTACGAAGCATAAAGCCATCCGTGTCTTTGCCGTTTTGGCATCAGAGACTTCCTTTAATTGTTTTTTAGCCGACTTTAATCTGGCCAAGACAGTCCTTCGGAGTCCAGTATCAATACATCCATGGTCTTTCTTTACTTCGATGTAAGCATCTATCCATTTCTTAGGATCCATGAGGACCCAGCAATCCGGTCGTCCAAGGCTTGACGGTCTTCCCCGTCTTTTTCTCACCTCGGTAAACTCGGGAAGAAAATACATTCCTAGTTGAGCGCAGGCCCAGAGGAAGAATCCAAAGTTGGTTTTTTCAGTGTAATACCACCCGTATCCGAGATCATTCGTGGCGTTTTGATACTCACTTAAAACCTGCCGCCATTTCTTCAGAATGCGGTCTAGGGCTAGGATCACATTCCGCTGTTTTCGTGTCCGAAACCAAACCATTTCCATGGGATAGCCTCCATGTAAGTTCAGATGTCATAGTCAGGAAGCTGGCATATTTTCCGCCTGCCACCTGTAATCGCTTAAGGCTGCATCCAAGCTGCTCCCCGTAAGCCGGGAGCGGATCTCGTTGGGGGTCAATTCTTTGGCAAAGAGAGATATTTCCCACTCCAGGTAGCTGGTCCAAGCGAAATTGGGTCCGATCCGCTTGAGGGCCTCGTTTATACGCTGTGCCAAAGGACCGCCTCGACTGGCTTGGTAAGTTATGGCCGATTTCAGATCGGCACCATCCGGGTCAAAGCATTTGACCAGACGTCCTAACTCGCGGGCTGTCCTTAGCAAAACGGCCTCCCGCTGGCGAGCGTAAGTAGCAGTGAGACGCTTCGCAGCCTGGGATTCCAAGATCTGCACGTTTCGCTCTGCCTCCTGCTGTGCATAGCGTTTGGCATCCATCATACGTTCAGGGTCGGGAAGAGAACCGTCCCAGACTTCCAGACGAGCCTGCAATTCGCCGTAGGATCCCATTGGTTCGAGTCCCTCGGGTCCTACCCATACAGCACATGAGCTGCGGAAAGCACCATGACGATGACTACCAATGACCAATGGCAGCAATTCGCCTGGCCTGCCGAGATGATCGGCCAAGTCCATGACCAGAGGACTCAGAGCTGTCAGAGGTTGTGCGCTGGGATCTGAATCAAGGGTCTCGCTGTCCAAGGCGATCCTTACTGCTTTAGGATAAAGCCCCTTGATGATAGCGACTTTCCCAAAATTAACATGCAAGCCGAACTCGGGTCCCAACATTTTGAGTGTTTCGTATATGTCATTCCGTTTTACAGGTGGCTTTGTCTCTTGAACTACAAATACCTCGGAGTCGAGATACGTCTCTGCGTTCAGAATATTCTTTTCAACTTCTGAAGCCACGCGCTCGATTTCATCTAATGAGAATTCCTTGGGTCGGTTGAGCATAACCTGCGCTCTTGCCAGGACGGGCTGCATCGGACCGACGAAGTGTTTAAAGAGACCACAACGGTTCTGCAGTGCCCCATAGACCCTCTCATCAATGCTATTTTTCAGGAAGAAATTGTATATCTTTACCTCACGCTCGCCCTGGCCGATACGATCAATACGACCAATGCGCTGCTCAACCCGGCTGGGATTCCAGGGCAAATCATAATTGATGAGGGCGCTTGCAGATTGGAGATTAAGTCCCTCGCTGGCTGCATCAGTGCACACAAGAAACCGAATCTGTCCTTTGCTCAGAGCTTCCGTGATCTGCTTCTTCGTGGTACTCTGCCAGACACCATCACGGTAAAAGGCACCACCCTTCCCGCTGTAGCTGGCTACCTGATCTGTGTAGTGGGTAGCCAGATTATCCCGGAGGTAATCCATCGTATCGGCATATTCAGTAAAGACCAATACTGGCCTTCCTTCTCCCACCAGACTGCGAATAAGATCAAAGAAACGGTCTCTTTTGGTGTCGGTGGCTCCGAGGGCTTTCAACTGTTCGAGCAAAGGAGCCACTTCTGCAGCCTCCTTCTTTGCTTCCTCAGGGCTCGACGGCAGACTCGTTGAAATCGACCGTGGATCGATCTCCTCCGACAATTCAGAGTCCAGTAAACCCGCCGGGCCTTCACTCGGTTCCATGTAATCAGAGCTTGCCCGTTGGTTTATGACCCGATTTAGCCCATCCAGCCGACGCTGGAGACTGCATTTAAGTGCATAAGGTGAACTGGCTGCACGTCTGCGGTAAACGGTCATTACAAAACCCTTGCCAGCTTTTTCACGCTCCAGTTCTTCAAAACGTCGCTCGATATAACGGCCGACTGCGTCATAAACCTTACGCTCTGGTCCATTGGGTGGCTGAAAATCGTAAGGCCAGTCCACTACAATGCGAGTCGGAGGAGGATCCGTTAACAGACCTCGTTGAAAATACCCCCGCAGCGTCTGTCGTGTATTGCGGTGCATCCGCCGGGGTAAAGGAGAACCACGTCGCAACCACTCGGCCACCTCAGATTTCTGTGCAGGTGGAACGAAACGGAATTTCCTCTCGCAATCTTCGGACGAGGCGGGTAGAGGAAATCCCTTGGGCGGTTCAGCAAAGCATTTATCAGAGCACACCAGCCAGGCTGTCCGGCGTGCACTCTCCGGAGAGGGAGAAAACCCTGTCTTCAGATGGTGGACAGCATCATAAAAACCTCTTATTCCCTCAAAATCGGAGAGCCATCCACCTCCTTCGCCCAGCACGGCCAGTAAGTCCCAGGGCTCCCACGGGACAGTCTGCATGGGGGTCGCGCTGAGGAAAAGGAGCCCCTTTGCCTTTTGCCTCATCTGCAGTTGCCGCAGCATCTCCAGTAAAAGGGTGGCAGAATTGAACTCTCCCTCTTCCTGTTTTGCCCTCCGGGCCGCATGGGCCTCATCCAGTAACACAAGATCCCAGGGTTGGGCGGCTAAGAGAATTGCCTGGTTGTTCTCGGTACGTGCCGTTTCTCGACTCATGATGAGGAGATTTTGTTCCAGTGCCTCAGCAAGGCTGGAAACCCTTTCGACACGACCATCGGGCCAAATGAGTGTTTCCGTGTTCTGTAGGCGGGGAACGATCAGCCCGCCTTTTTCGCGCAGCTCTTCTTGCCACTGATTCGTCAACCCTGCCGGGAGAAGCAGCAATACCCGCTCGACTCCACGACCAGCCAGAAGCCGTCTCAAAATCATGATGGCTTCAATGGTCTTCCCCATTCCCACTTCGTCGCAGAGCAGTCGGCCTTCAGGCCACGCATTGGTTGCTTCTTCGATGACGTGGACCTGATGGGGCCAGAGCTTTTCTAATGGAGCGGTTGCATCACAGCAGGAGGCCCCGTTTGGCAGAAAGGGGGCTTCCGCGATGAATCGCCATAACATCGCAGCCTTGCGCCGTTGCAGATTGTCAGCAGGTTCGGCCAAAGGTGGTTCAGACGGGGCAAACTTAATGAGCTTCTGTTGGACTGCCTCGGGTAGGGATACGGTATGAACCTCGGGGTGGGCGTCTTTCCAAAGAACCTCAAATTCATCACGATATTCCTGGAAACGTTCTTCATCTGTCCATGATGAAGAGACCTCTAACCGCTCATAATTCGCACGGAGACCGTGGGCTGACTCATTTCCACTTCCACTGAAGACCACGGCATCCCCTGCCGCATCATACATCAACCCGAACTTGGCATGAACAATCCCCTGTCCCTGGCGCAATATGCCCACACGCACGGCCAATAGCCCCGATTTGGCTAACCAGGCGAGCATACCTAAACGTTGTTTTTCTAATAAGTCTTTCGGTGTCTTGAGCCGCTTCAGAAGCGACTCTTCAAGTGCCGAAGTATCGCCCGTCTCAATGAGCGCACGTACGTCCTCTTCACCCAGCTCCTCGTTGACCACCAGACGGACCGATGGTTTGTTAACGGCTTCCCCCAGAGACACCAACCGGCTAATTAATCGGGAAAACCCTCTGGCTGCTGCTGCCAGGACACTACTCGAAAAGTATGCACAGCATCGGTCATATCGTACCGCTTCCGAGAGCGCCGGAACATAGAGTTTCTCCAGCAGTTCACTGTCTGGTCCCCTTAGGAAACGGGGCCAGTCGTGGCGGCGTAATGATCCCAAATCATTTTCAAGAGGATTCGATCCGAAAGGATCGCTCTTTTCTCGCCTCAATCCATCTCCTCCTCAGATTCTTCATCTTCAGATGATTCTTCTTCGTCCGACTCTTTGAAAAGGTCAATAAGGTCAAGCTGAGGTGCTAATTCTTCTTTCCATTCGGGTGGCTTGATGCCAAACAGGGGTTCTAACAAGGTGTGCCAGGCTCGGAACTCCGGATACTGTGCACCGGCCGATTGTTTGCCCTTCTCGAACCAAAGCGCCGCTGGGGCCGCTTTCACGAGGGCCTCCATAAGTTTTGCTACCGGTGAACCCCCTTTCCAGCCCTGCTGAACTGCCAGTTGGCGGGCCGATCCGGTCCCTGGATTGCCACCACCTGCCTCCAGAAAACGCAAAGCCATTGCATGGCAGGCATCGATTGCGGTACGGAAATGAGGATCGTTTGGATGAACCTTTAGCACATCGCCCTTGCGTACTCTTTTTTTCTTGCCAGTGGGTAGCGAGCCGAACAGCGTTTCCTCCATCTCCTCCGCTTCCAGCTTTTTCGGACGACGGCGGTCCATGGCAGATAAGAGCTTGATCTTGTCACCGGATTTGGATACCAGACCTGCTGCGACCAGCATATCTACATCCATGCCGACGGCATGACCGAGAAGCTTGGCTTCATTGAAACGGAACTCTGCCGCCCGTAATACATCCCAGCACAAGAGATAAAACTTGCCCTCTGCCTCCACTCCCTCCAGTCCGCGCTCGGCAAGCTGCTGGATACGGAAGGCCGTGACCGCCTCACTGGCTTCATCCAGGGCACGGTCCACACCAACGGGATCACCCGTGTCGGTGCGAACCTCAGTATATTTACTGTAAACTTCCATCGCAGGACCGAAGGAACCTACAAGCTGGTCCACAGGATTAAGACCCTCTTTCTGGAGCCTCTCAGCTGCATTTCTGGCTGCCAAACGGATGGCCTGCTTCATGTCGCTATCGAACCAACCCACTTGGGCATCAGCGGTCCGCTTCCTCGCTACAAGGATGACCGTGCTCTGTGCAGCATTTTTCTTTGCCTGATGCAGGCTATGCTCGCTTTCCGTTTTTACCGGCCAGGTAGCCGTGATGGTGAATCCGGCCTGGATAAGAGATGTGAAGAGTGCTTTCCATGCCTCCTGCTTTTTGTGCGTGAACATCACCGTTAGAACACCGTCGTCGCGCAGAATACGGTGGGCTTCTTTGAACGAGTCGGTCATGAGTCGCTGGTAGAATTCATTGGCTCGACGCTTCGCCTCTTTGGGTGGGACTCCGTCTTTCTTATGGCGGGCCACATTGACCACAGCCTCTTCCGTATGGTCACAAAGGTAGGTTGAAAACCACTCGGGACGGCGGTGTCCCTGAGTACGTTTGAGCCAAACGTAAAAGAAGTCTGCCAGTTCGGAATATTGGACGTTGTCAGCATAAGGAGGATCTACCACGACAGCTGTAATGCTCTTGTCGGATATATGTGGAAGGTTTGTGGCTGAGCCTTGTGAAATTTCAACAGGTATCTGTTTTCTGCTATCGGTCAACTTCGAAATCTCCTCATACGCCTCCAAAACGTTATCAATCGCCCACGCAAGCCCAAGCCCTGACACACACGGAGCCAGTTCTGCATAGGTGGCTTTAAACGCGTAGTCATGCCGATCCATCTTACCTTTTACGACCCCTCGTGTGTTTTCGAATCGAGTCTGATTGCAATTGTGGTTCAGGAATTTGTCCACAATAAATGCCAGTAGGTGCACAACGGCTTCGCCAAACTCCTCGCCTTCGGACTTAACAATTTCGTTTCTTAACTCTTTGAGTTCTTCTATAAGCGTTCCAACAGCGAATAATTGTCTGGCCGAGAACAGGTCAGCCCAATTCCGGATACCGCGAGCGAGAGGCTCACCGGTTTTAGAGCCTTCTGGAATTGTCTCCAAGGGAATGAGGTTAGCTTTTTCCCACCCAGGACGAAATTTCTTCAACTCGGCCTCGGCTTCAGCAAGTGCCTTAAAATCAGATGGCTCTGGTGGTTGAAACTCAAGACCATTGGGTGTTTTAACAGCAATTGCATAAAGCGCTGAGTGCATCTCGCCGGACTGTGCCTTGGCCTTGATGTAGTCTGAGGGAATCTGGTAGCCCGTGAACAGAGACACGCCTTTACCATCGTTGTAGGTCGCATTGGGTGGTTCTTTGGTTCGTTTGGCTTTCCGGGAATCAATAATTTCGACCGACCAAATGCCACGTTTTTTATCTACCGTTGGCTCTGCCCAGACACGCAGGGATGAACCTTTTGGCTTGAGCAAGTGCCAATCAGGAACGAGAGGTGTATGAAACTGGGTGTCCGGGCACGGAACCGTCCGGGCATAGATGTAGGCATGAACGAGAGAGAACCCTTTTTTAGGGAAGAACGGTGCCAATCGTTTCTCACAACGATCTAACCACACCTTGGCCCATTTTCGCGCTTTATCGGCCAATTCAATGCCGAAACGAAAGGGGTAATCCACAGTGGCTTCAAGCACGGAACAGGCCACGGGATTAAGTTCGTTGGCCAGCGTATGGAACCCAAGCCTTGCGGATTCCAAGGGAATAGATCCACCGCCAGCCATGGGATCGATGACGCTGAAATGTTCTCCCCATACCGTTTTACAGGCTTTGTTAGCCTTGGAAAGATCGTCTTCACGCAAGCCACGCTTGAATGCACGGTCACAGTTAAAACCGCCTTCAACCCTGTATCCTGTATCCATAATCTGCCGGATCTTCACCAACTCTTTTCCCGGCAAACCAAATCCAAGAAGTCGCTCAAAAACCTCATGAGGAAAATCAGCCGGCAGAAGCGAAGCGAGGACAGCGGCGCGCGAAGCACAGAGTGGCCGGCGCGCCCACCAGATGTGCAGGTAAGTGTGGGGGGCCAATGCGCTTGCGCTACCACGTTCGCGCATACACTCTACGCCGATGGCAGCAGCGGGAAGCCAATCTTCAATCAGGAGTCGTGGAGGCTTGATCTTGCTCACTTCACAGCCTCCAAAAGAATGCGAAGAGCACGGACTGCGCGGAGGCCTTTAGCCCCATTCATCAAACCAAACCACCAGGCGGCTTCAGTGCCATCAGCCCGTTTCAGGTTTTCAGCGGCGTGGTGGAGTCCTGTTGGGTTGCGGAGGCCGCGGGCAACCAATGCATAACAGGCCACCCTTGCGCCTCCATCAGGGTCCAACGGATAGAAAGGGCCTGGCTCTAATTTGCCCAACCTAGTTTGACCTGGTAACTGAACTGCACTACGGAGAAGCGAGGTACCGGCAGAATAAGCCAATGGTCCCAGGGCTGCGACGCGGGTTAGTCTCTCGGTACCGTTGGTTTTTAGAGACCGACGATAAATGATGGCTGCCATGCCAGACTTGCGACGCACCACACGAAAGGCAAAAGACGCCGAACGTACGCTCATTGTTTCCCTCCTGGCTTGCCAAAAGTGGCCCTTACTTTAATATCGCCCCCCGGCTTTTCTGATACCTCTTCGAGAGCTACCTTCACGCCAGAGCGTCCAGGTTCCTTGAACTTCAGGGTGAGGCGGGCTCCATAGCCCATGCCCTCTGCCATGGCGTTGAACAACGTTCGGGCTGATTCAAGGGGTTTGATCGGAACATTGGGCTTCACCCCAGATACCTCAAAGCTCGCCGTCCCACCGGACTTGAGTTGCCCACTGACAGTGACGTCAAGCTGAAGTTGATCCGCGCCAAGCGGTTGAACCAGAACTGCAAGGGTTTCAGCTGATGCAGGAGTGCTGGCATCGAGGGTCAGATCCAGGAGAGGACGCGACTCTGCGTGTTTAAGGATGTCAGGCCATGTTGTCCCGATGATGGTAGGCGCCTCGGGCGGTGGTGGAAAAGGTAATTGCGGTCCGGGTCCGGGACCTGGACCAGGGCCTGGAGGTATCGGTTGCAGAGGATCCACTTTGAGCCATAACTTTGCAGTGATTGAGTCAGCACGGGTTATAAATTCGTCATCTCGCAAGGTGAAACTGGGTGTGGACCCATCGACCCTACGACGCTGGCCTTCTGGACCCGTAACGGCCCCTGCGTTGTCGTAAATAGAACCATCGGCAATGCGAATAACAACTTTGCCCTGCTCCAGTGATTTGTGGATGGTCTGCCGGACAACCGAGGCATCTGGCACGAGCCGGAGCCCTGGAGCGCTGAGAAAGCGTTCATGGACATCACTTAATCGGTAGGTATCTGATTGGCCGGGTAGAGGCGTGGCTCCCGTGAGAACGTTCTTGAGAAAGCGATCGGGGTCGAGAGAAGCGCCGGGGGGATAGATCATATCCTTGTCCTGCAAAAAGGACCGAAGACATTTCTGGCCCTGTGGTTTGCTGAGGATTTCTTCGTCGGGTACCTGGTATTTTTCTTCCAAACGACCGGCAACACCCTCGGTTCGCACCACGGTATCGAAGGCGCGACAAGTCTGGATTTTGAACTCACGAGACAAGGTGGGCTTTATTCTGTTCAATTGCTCCCGCACAAGGGCGTGACTCTCGCCATGCTTGGCATCGCGCTCGATTTGCTCTGCCGCAATCAATCTCCTCGCTTTTTCAATTGCGGTGTTGAACCCGTCCGGAGAAGGAGCGATGGCAACGATTGCATTCCTGAAACGCCTTGGGACAGGCGCCCCGGGGTCGGTTGTGTCAGCGTAAGCACAAACCTGCTCGGCGAGTTTAACATCTCCGCAAAGGACCAGTTGCAGATCCTTGCGTTCGAGTACATCTTTCGGTCGGTCGGGCCAGCTTGAGAGAGAGAAGACCGGACCGGCGAAGTAACTCTGGGTTTCAGTGAAGACCCGTTCTTTTGCTTCCTGAAGATCGACCAGTGCTGCACGTTGCTCAATTTGCTTGATGACATTGGGCTCAAAACGGAACTGCCAGCCGCGGCCACCTGCCATTGGATAGGTGTGCCAGCAGGCACCGACAAGTCGGTCGAGGGATTCCGAAGGCTCTTGACCGGCCTCATCCGTTCGCAATATGGCCAGGGTCAGCTCCGGTGGATCCAAACCACTGTGCTCGGTACGCGGAAGACTTTCGAGCAATATGGCAGAGGCAACCCGGTAATGGATTTCCCCTTTTTTCCCGTCATCAAGCTCTGTAGCGTGCCCCTCAAGGTCAGCGTCGACGGCAGCCGTGAACTGCTCACGGCGTAGCCTCTGGAGGAGATCAGCCCGGATGCGGTCGCTCCCCCAGTTTATATCTCCGGCAGTGATGAGTTCGAGCGACTGCTTCTGGTCCCATATGTCACGAATGATCCGGGCAAATAATCGGAGGACCCCACGGCTTCGTTGGAACTCAGGAAGCGGACCGAGACGTTCTTTGGCGCTGTCGATGAGCCTGGGATGGAACGGATAGCACTCCTCTATGCGTTTGGCATAATCCGCACTCACTGCACTTGCCGGCAACAATTCCGGGTGGGCTTCACGGACACGGGCATACAGCTGGTGGTAACTATCGGAAGTTTGGGCGGCAGCGGTTGGGTCGATCTTTTCAAAGAGTCGGCGGGCAATCACTCGGGCCGCCTGTTTTCCAACCGGGTCAAAGTCCGTCATCTTCCGCCCGAGTATTTCATCGAGCTTGACCGCTGCAGGGGTAATGGCCGCAGCCAGTTGGGCAGAAACCCCGGCATAGGCTGCCTGCTGACCTGGGTCGGTAATTACCAGGACTGCCTGAGTGCGTTTGGTGATGGAGGATATGAGCTTCCCGAGGAAACTGAGGAAATTCCCCTGACCTGTGGCTGAAAGAGCAGCCATATAGATCACCAGTTCATCGAGCAAAATGAGAAGTGGACCAGAACCGAGGGTCTTGGAAATGAGCCCCTCATCAGGTGAGGCTTCGTGATGGTCAGCCGGGCCGAGGGTTTTCAGGGCTGAAGCCTCGCCAAGTTGCCAGAAAATCTCCCCTTGTAGACTTTGGACCTTAACCTTTCCATGGCTCCCGAAAATTGGGATGCCTGCCTTGGCAGCATCGACGGCAACGACCTTGACTTCCTTAGGACGGCCAGCAGCAGGCAATAATTCTGTGCCTAAAGATAGATCAGAGATGTGATGTGCAAGGTGCCACAGTGCGATGAGGGTATGGGTCTTTCCTCCGCCGAACCCGGTGCTCAGGCGGATGAGCTGGCCAGTTTCCTTCTTATCCGCCAGAGCTCGAAAGACGGCACCACAAACAGCTTTCAGGTCTGGAGTGGGCTCCGTATTGCGGAAAAAGGATGCAGCATCGCTATAAACCTTGGGGCCAGACCCATCGATGAGTTGCCCGAAATCTGCTGCGAAGATGGCATCGTCAAGCTCACCTTCCAGGACTTCTTTTCGGGGTTTGCAGGCCGTGAGTACACCTTTTGAGGCTTTTGTTGCTTTCATATCTACTCCTTCGTTAATGTTTGAAGCTTACAGTATCCAAAGAATGGCGGGCAAAGCATTCTTTCCGTCTTGAATTATTTTGCGTCTGTCTCAATCAACCCCTTGGAAGTTGACCTATTTATACCAAAAATTTAATTTTATAGCAATTTCGGTTCCACCTTACGGAAAAGGATGACATAATGAGGAAGATTTACGGTTGGTTTAGGCCTTGGAATACTTGATTTATAAAACTATTATAGATACAGACATCCCCCAACAAGTGTCCTATGTTGAAAGGTAGGAAGAAATCGGAAAAGATGAGATGCGTGACCCTGGTATGGTATGGTGAGATAACCTTCCGGAGCTTTCCGAAAAAATCTTCTTGACAGCTAAACAAATGTATAGTATCCATTTTAATAGAGAAAGCGTATGGAACTGACCTCTCGGCAGAAAGAGATCTTCAACTTCATTGGGTCATTTATCAAAGAAAGAGGCTATCCTCCTTCAGTAAGGGAGATTGGTGAGCATTTTGATATCTATCCCCGGGCGGCCTTTGATCATCTCAAGGCATTGGAGAAAAAAGGTTATTTGAAGCGCCGAGGTTCAATGTCCAGGAGCCTTGAGATCCTCGTTTTTCAAGGGCATGAACCTGGGAAGGGCCAGAGATCATCAATTCGTAAAATTCCCATCCTTGGCAGAGTTGCGGCAGGGAAGCCCACCTTGGCAGTGGAACATGTGGAAGGGACGATCTCACTTCCTGCTGAATGGGCAAAAGGACCAGAGGTTTTCCTTCTGAGAGTGAAAGGAGACAGCATGTCGCCCTATATCCTCCCGAATGATTATGTGATCGTTCAATCTCAACCATCGGCAGAAAATGGCGATGTCGTGGTACTTCTGATGGGAGAGGAGGCAACGGTAAAGCGGTTTTTCAAAAAAAGGGGGAAGATTGAATTGAGGCCAGACAATGTGAGCTGGGAGACGATTCAGGTTGAGGAAGGGGTAGGGGAAGTCAGAATTCTCGGGAAAGTAATCGGGGTATTCAGGAAGCTTTGATTGGAAATACGGATTGACAGTTTGAATGAACAGCGTCTGCCTGCGTTAAGGATTCGGAGAATGATCTATGGGAAGGACGGTCCTACCTTTTAGTCAGGTATTGGAACAGGAAGTTCAGGAATGGAAAAAGTTTCGAAGGGCATTACGAAAGGAGGATCAACAGTTCCTTGACCGACTCTTCGAAAAGGCGAGGCTTCATGTACACGCAGGGGTTTACGCCTCAAGGCCATGGCCTTTTGAAACGATCCTGATTTCCATGCTCCTCGAACACGAGAAGGCCCTTTTTGAGTTGAGATCGAAACTAAAGGTCCATGAAGAGCAGAAAGAACAACCCGAGGAACAGGAAAGGAAAGGGGGGAGTCCAAGTCTTTTCAGCGGTATCGATTAGTCTGATACCGTGCTAGAATTTATAAAAAATCGCCCTCCTTTAGCGGATTACGAAGGATCGTTTTGGCATTAAAATGGTTGCGATGAGACGAATCCTTCATATCGCATTGGGAGCCAAAATCGATCAGCAAGGAAACCACCTTTCAAAGGGATATAGACAATTGGCAGTTGATCGCAAAAAATCTCGTAGAACTATCCCGGGGCGTTATAGCTAGCATGAAGGAGGAAAGCTATCGGGGTAAAATCGTAACGGTGAA
>JBEKDJ010000096.1:0-15012 GCA_050014415.1 Thermodesulfobacteriota bacterium
GGGTGAAAGGGATAGGTGCCTTCCCCAATGCTAAGAGCCCGCGGGTGATCTGGATAGGATTGTTGGACGAGAAGGAAGTCTTGGTATCCTTTCAACGAAGTCTGGAAACAGAATTGGAGAAGATTGGGTTTGAACCGGAGAACAGACCCTTCCAAGCTCACCTGACCTTAGGGAGGGTGAAATCGAGCCGGGGAAGAGAGGAACTGGTCAGACTAATGGAGAAGTATGGAGAAAAGGCGTTTGGAGATTTTCAAGTGAAGAGCGTGATCCTGTTTAGGAGTGATTTGAGACCAACGGGACCGATTTACACACCCTTAAAAGAGATGAAATTTGAAGGGAGATGAGGAATAAGCACCAAATCCCAAGCACCCAATAAGAGATAATATCCAATGACCAAAATTCAAAATGCCAAAGAAAACGGTTTTGGTCATTGGATATTGGAATTTGGAATTCATTTGGGATGTGTATATTTGGAGCTTCGAATTTCCCCCGACTCGTCGGCGGAAAGGAGGGTTGATGAAAGCAGATTCGAAAGTGGACTCGAGGGTAGATCCCAGCAAAGGCAAGGCAGTCGATTTAGCCGTCACCCAGATTGAAAGGCAGTACGGGAAAGGTGCCATTATGAAGTGGGGTTTAGGAGTCGCCCCTGGAGAGATTCCCACCATCTCCACTGGGGCACTCTCCTTGGATCTAGCCCTTGGCGTGGGTGGGTTGCCAAAGGGACGGGTCGTGGAGATTTTCGGCCCTGAGGCCTCAGGAAAGACGACATTGGCCCTGCATGCGGTTGCAGAGGCACAGAAGAAAGGTGGCATTGCCGCCTTTATCGATGCTGAGCATGCCTTGGACATCCAGTATGCCAGACGATTGGGTGTCGGTGTCGACGAGCTTCTCATCTCACAACCCGACACTGGGGAGCAGGCCTTAGAGATTGTAGAGATTCTGGTTCGGAGCGGTGGAGTAGACGTAATCGTCGTCGACTCTGTGGCTGCCCTCGTTCCCAAGGCGGAGATTGAAGGGGAGATGGGCGACGCCCATATGGGTCTTCAGGCCAGACTGATGTCTCAGGCCCTGAGAAAATTGACGGCTACGATCAGCAAGTCTCATACGATCGTCATCTTCGTCAACCAGATCCGGATGAAGATCGGAGTGATGTTTGGAAATCCGGAGACGACCACCGGCGGCAATGCTCTCAAATTTTACTCCTCTATTCGGCTTGATATCCGGCGAATAGCCGCAATCAAGCAGGGCCAGGACGTGATCGGCAGCCGGACCAAGGTCCGCATCGTGAAGAACAAGGTGGCGCCCCCATTCAAAGAGGTGGAGTTCGATCTCATCTATGGAGAGGGGATATCGAGGGAGGGAGATGTCCTCGATCTAGCGGCAGAAAAGAATATCGTGGAAAAGAGTGGAACCTGGTATTCCTATGGGGGCCAACGAATTGGCCAGGGCAGGGAGAATGCGAAACAGTTCTTGAAAGAGAATGCTAAGATCCTGGAGGGGATGGAGAAGGAGATTCTTGAAAACTTCCGCATCTCCAAAGGTGGATTGGTGGAATAGGCAGGAGAGAAGAAGATGGATTTGAACCAGATCTTGGTTGAGGCCTTGTCTCAGAGTGCCTCTGATGTTCACATCAAGGAGGGGGCTCCCCCGATCTTCAGGGTCAACGGGACCTTGAAGCACGCGACCAAATTCAAACCCTTTGATCATAATGATCTGTCGAAGATGGCCTTTGGTCTGATGAACGACTGGCAAAAGGAACGATTCATCAAGAATCGAGAGGTCGACATGGGTTATGAGGTCTACGGCATGGGACGGTTTCGGATCAACCTCTTTCAGCAGAGAGGGAAGCTCAGGATCGCCCTCCGAATCGTGCCTTTTGAGATCAAATCCCCAGAAGAGCTCCACTTGCCCCCTGCGATCTCCAATATCGCTTTAGAGCAGAGGGGCCTTATTCTTGTCACGGGCACCACGGGGAGCGGCAAGTCCACGACATTGGCCTCCATGATCGATATCGTCAACAACGAGCGGAATTGCCATATCATCACCATCGAGGATCCGATCGAATTTGTGCACGAAGACAAGAAATCGATTGTGGACCAGAGGGAGATTGGCTCCGATACAAGCACCTTTTCCAGTGCGTTACGGGTGGCCCTCCGGCAGGACCCGGATGTGATCTTAGTGGGTGAGATGCGAGATTTTGAGACGATCGAGACCGCTTTGACCGCTGCCGAGACCGGCCATTTGGTCATGTCCACACTCCACACATTGAATGCCACTGAGACGATTACTCGAATCATCTCCGTCTTTCCCCCTTACCATCAGAAGCAGGTTCGCCTCCAGCTGGCCGGGGTGCTCAAAGGCGTGATCTCTCAAAGATTGGTGCCGCGGGCAGACGGCAAGGGAAGAGTAGCAGCGGTTGAGATTCTGGTCTCCACCGCGCGGGTGAGGGAGTGCATCATCGAAAAGGACAAGACCAATGAGATTAACGATGCGATCGCCAAAGGGGTAACGACATACGGCATGCAGTCCTTTGACCAATCTCTGATGTTTCTGATGCAAGAGCGATTGATCACATATGAGGAAGCCCTTAAGCATTGTACCAATCCTGATGACTTTGCCCTGAGGGTGAAGGGAATTCTAGCCACAAGCGATACGTCCTGGGATGACTTTGAGCACATGGAGCGGGAGAAAGCAGAGAAGAAAGCGGAGGAGAAGAAGTTGAAATTAGAGCCGCCCATAGACTTGAAAGACGCAAATGTAAAGGAGAAGGACCGGGTTTGAAACAATGACCTCTGATGAAATTCGAAAGGCCTTTCTCAACTACTTCGAGGGAAGGGATCACCGGGTCGTTCGAAGCTCTTCACTCATCCCCCAAAGCGATCCTACCTTGCTTTTCACCAATGCCGGAATGGTTCAGTTCAAGGGAGTCTTTTTAGGTGAAGAGACCCGTGACTATCGTCGGGCTGTTTCTTCCCAGAAGTGTGTTCGTGCCGGAGGGAAGCATAATGATCTGGAGATCGTGGGAAAAACGGCTCGACACCACACCTTCTTTGAGATGCTGGGAAACTTCTCTCTCGGGGACTATTTCAAGCAAGAAGCCATTGAGATGGCATGGGACCTTCTCATCCACCAGTGGGGACTGCCCGCGGAGAGGATGTGGGTCAGCATCTACCTCGAAGACGATGAGGCATTTCATCTCTGGAGAAGGATTGGCATTCGAGGGGAGCGGATTGTTCGGTTGGGGGAGAAGGACAACTTCTGGGCCATGGGCGAGACCGGTCCTTGCGGCCCCTGCTCAGAAATCGTGATCGACCAAGGGGAGGGGATCGGTTGTGGTCGTCCAGGGTGTAGTGTGGGATGTGACTGCGACCGTTTCCTGGAACTCTGGAACCTTGTCTTCATGCAATTCAACCGAGATTCGGAGAGAAGACTTCAGCCTTTGGCCAAACCCTGTATCGATACAGGAATGGGCTTGGAACGGGTTTCAGCCATTCTTCAGGGCGTGAAGAGCAATTATGAGACGGACCTCTTCAAACCCATCATTGAGGAAATCGAAGCCATTGATCTCGTTCCCTATGGAAAAGACCCACGATCCGACGTCTCCATTCGGGTGATTGCTGATCACATCCGGGCTACGACCTTCCTGATCAACGACGGTGTGCTTCCCTCCAATGAAGGGAGGGGGTATGTCCTTCGCCGGATTATGAGAAGAGCGATGCGACATGGGAAGATGCTCGGGATCAAGGAACCCTTCCTGCATCGAACCTCCGCCAAGGTGGTGGATCTGATGAAAGAGGCCTATCCTGAATTAAGGGAGACAGAGACCTTCGTTTCAAAGGTCATCCAGAATGAGGAAGAGCGTTTCTCCGAGACCCTCGATTCTGGACTGAAGATCCTGCGGGAAGAGTTGGAACGACTTCAGAAGGAAGAGAAGAAAGTCTTCCCGGGAGGAGTGGCCTTCCGCCTCTATGACACCTTTGGATTCCCCCTTGACCTGACCGTTGAGATCCTTCAGGAAGAAGGGATGGCTCTCGATGAAGAAGGGTTCAGGGCTGAGATGGAGGAACAGCGGCAGAAGAGCAAACAGGCATGGCAAGGGATGGGTGAGGGGAAGATAAGAGAAGTCTACCGGCGGCTGGCCGGCGAAGGGATGAAGACAGGTTTTGCGGGGTATGAGGAGATACAATCCGACTCCAAGATCCTGAGACTGATTAAAGGTGATGAAATCGTCCCCTTTGCTACAGAGGGGGATGAGATTGAAATCATTGCCGAGAAGACGTCTTTTTATGGAGAGGCAGGAGGTCAGGTTGGAGATCGAGGGGTGATCTACCATGAAGGATTCTCCTTAGAGGTAGAAAATACTCTCAAGCCCTTAGAAGATCTGATCGTCCATCGGGCGAGGGTGAAA
Organism: Thermodesulfobacteriota bacterium; assembly: GCA_050014415.1. Classification (GTDB taxonomy): domain Bacteria; phylum Desulfobacterota; class BSN033; order BSN033; family UBA1163; genus JBEKDJ01. Next base: position 4,409 of record JBEKDJ010000096.1, read on the forward strand.
AGAGGAGTGGTAAAGGAGGGGGTAGAGGCAACTTTCCGTGTGGACCCAGAACGACGAAGAGCCATTGCGCTCAATCACACTGCCACCCATCTGCTTCAGGCCATGCTGAGGGAAGTTCTAGGAGATCATGTTCATCAGGCAGGCTCCTTGGTTTCACCTGAGAGATTGAGATTCGACTTTACCCATTTCGCCCCAATAAAGAAAGAGGATCTCGACCGTATTGAAGCATTAGTCAATCAAAAGATCCGTGACAACCAGAAAGTCGAGACAAAAATAATGCCCGTGGAAGAGGCCCTCCAAACCGGGGCGATGGCGCTCTTTGGCGAGAAGTACGGAGAGATGGTCAGGGTGGTCATGGTCTCAGACTTTAGCCGTGAACTCTGTGGGGGGACTCACACGCCAAGAACAGGTGATGTCGGCCTTTTCAAGATCTTAAGTGAGACAGGGGTGGCAGCAGGAGTGAGAAGAATCGAAGCCCTGACGGGGGATGCAGCCTACCGGTTTGTCAAAGAAGAGGAAAGAGAACTTTCGGAGATCGCCCTCGCTCTCAAATCTGTTCCTGGTGAACTCTCTTCAAAGATTGAACGGTTGGTTCAAAGGCAGAAGGAGTTGGAAAAAGAACTCCTTTCCTTTCAGGACAGATCATCTTACCAAGAGATCTCGAACCTCCTCTCTTTTGCCAGAGAGGTGAAAGGAGTGAAGATCCTATCGGTTAAGGTGGATGGAAAAGATCCAAAACGATTGCGGGATTTTGTTGATCAGTTAAAGGTGAAGATCGGTTCTGGTATCATCCTTCTTGGAAGTCAGAAGGAGAGTAAAGTCTCTTTGATGATGGGTGTAACCCCTGATCTCACCCACCGCTTCAATGCCAGCGAAATGATCAAGAAGATTGCCTTCCATATTCATGGGACCGGGGGAGGTCGTCCTGATTTTGCCCAAGCTGGGGGGACCGACTCTGAAAAACTTGACGAGGCGCTCAAGGCCATTGAGGATCTCATTTAGATCTTTCACTGGGAAATATAATCCCCCCCACCTTTCAAACAAGGAGCGAGGGGGATTTTTTGTTATGCATACCTATGCCATCCAACTTGCTATCATTCTGTAGGGCGTGATCCCCGATCACATCTTGTGCCCAAACGTGGTGCAGGGCAAGCCTCTAAACGGTGCGTTCGGGGAAGGTACCCTACAATTTTGTTTGATCTTTTGCATTTGTAGTGATAATCGCACCTGAAAACGCTGTCCTGTAGGCAGGCTTTTTCCATTCGATTGGGGAGGCTTAAGGGAACGATGACAACGGTGAGGACCCGATTCGCACCTAGCCCGACTGGCGATCTACATATCGGAGGGGCACGAACCGCCCTGTTCAATTGGCTATTGGCGCGTCATGCGAAAGGGGCCTTTGTCCTTCGCATCGAGGATACGGATGTCGCTCGCTCCAGTCAAGAATCCATCCAGGTCATCCTCGATGCAATGGCCTGGCTGGGGATGGACTGGGATGAGGGGCCCTACTATCAGTCCCAAAGGATTTCCTTGTATCAGGAAGCTGCGGAGAGGCTTCTCAGAGAGGGGAAGGCTTACCGATGTTACTGCACGCCTGAAGAGTTGGAGGCAAAGCGAGAAGCAGCCCTTCGGACCATGGTCAAGCCTAAATACGATCGAACCTGTCTTCGGCGAAAGCCTCCTTTTCCAGAAAGACCTTCCGCCATTCGTTTTCTTTCGCCTAATGAGGGCAAGACAGTGGTCGAAGATCTCATTCAGGGGCGGGTGGAATTTGACAATGCTGAATTGGATGACCTGATCATTCTACGAAGCGATGGGCTCCCCACCTATAATTTCTCGGTGGTGATCGATGATGTGACGATGGCGATCACCCATGTGATTCGGGGAAACGACCATCTGAACAACACACCCCGTCAAATTCAGATTTATCAAGCCCTGGGTTATGCCTTGCCGAAATTTGGCCATGTCTCGATGATCCTGGGCCCGGACAAGAAAAAACTTTCCAAAAGGCATGGAGCCCAATCGGTTATAGAGTATAAGAAGATGGGGTATCTCCCTCAAGCCGTGGTCAACTACCTGGTCCGTTTGGGATGGTCTTATGGCGACCAGGAAGAGTTCACACGAGAGGAGTTGATTGAAAAGTTCAGCCTTGAGGCAGTTGGAAAGTCCGCAGCTGCCATCAATCCTGGGAAACTCGATTGGCTCAATGCCCAGCATATCAAGAAGATTGAACTGGACGAGCTGGTACATAGAGTTCAGCCCTTTATTGAGGAGAAGGGGTATTCGATCCCTGATATTGATCTGTTGAGGAAGGCCGTTCTCTCTTTGCGAGAAAGAGTGAAGACCTTAGCAGAGATGGCGGACCTTTCAGAATTTTACTTCCGTAAAGAGATCACTTATGATGAGAAAGCTGCGGGGAAATTCCTAAGGGCAGAGTCAGTGCCGATCTTGGAAGAAGTCATCGCTTCTTTGTCGAAGGAAACGGTTTTGGACAAACGGAGTGGTCATCGCCTGATCCAGGAATTGGCCGAAGCGCACGGTGTGCCTCTGGTGAAGATTGCCCAACCCATCCGGGTCGCCCTGACGGGTAAGGCAGCCAGCCCTCCCATCGATGAAGTGATGGAAGTTCTGGGTAAAGAAGAAGTGATCAGAAGAATCCAGCGTGCAGTTGTAAAGATAGGTTAAGGCGAAGGTTGAGAAAAACCCCAAATTTAAATAAGGATTTTTGAAATCTCTCCATATTTTTCGTTTCACTTTTGAGTACTGGTTAAGGGGTAAGGTTTAGAGGTTCTTAACCTCAGCCTGGTGCTAATCTGAGGATTAGACTATGAAACTGAAGTCTTTAGAGGCGATCGGATTCAAATCGTTCGTAGATCGCCTGCAGCTCACTTTTCAAGAAGGGATTACGACGATCGTAGGCCCCAATGGATGTGGTAAGTCGAACGTCGTGGACGCGGTTCTTTGGGCCATTGGAGAGCGGAGTGCCAAACACCTGCGTGGGCGGTTGATGGAAGATGTTATCTTCGGTGGCACAGAGGGCAGGAAACCCCTGGGTATGGCAGAGGTGAACCTGACCTTCGTCAATGACGGAGGGTTGCCCCCAACGGGATATGAACAGTATAGCGAGATTACCGTCACCCGAAGACTCTATCGATCGGGAGAGAGTGAATACCTTCTGAATAAAGTGCCTTGCCGATTGCGGGACATCACCGATCTCTTCTTGGATACCGGCATTGGGGTGAATGGTTATTCGATCGTGGAACAGGGTCGCGTGGAGTATCTCATCAATGCCAATCCCCAAGACCGGCGCTTTTTGATCGAGGAAGCCGCAGGCATCGCCAAATACAAAGAAAGGAAGAGGCTTGCCCTGATGAAGATGGAGGCGACTCAACAAAACCTTCTTCGGATTCAGGACATCATCGCAGAGGTGAAGCGACAGATCGTCACTCTCGAACGGCAGGTCAAGCGAGCAGAGGAATATAAGGCGATACGAAAGGAAGTCAAGGAGATCGACATCCGATTTGCCCTTCAAGAGTACGGTGAGCTTTCGGAGAAGGGAGAGTTGGCCAAAGGGTACTTAAAGGCCCTTCGGGACAGGGAGATGGAGATCTCTGCCCAAGCGGCGAAGAAAGAGACATCGATGGAAGCGGTGAGGCTCACGGGCATGGCAGAGGAAGAGAAGCTCCGTAGCCTTCAGCAGGAGGTTTACGAACTAGGCCGTAAAATCCAGAAATCGGAGAATGAAATTGAATTCTTCCGGAGAGAAGGAGAGAGACTTCAGAGACAAGAGAACCAGTTCATCGAAGAGATCAAAGAATCCCTGGTGTCTTGGAGAGAAACCAGGAAGGAACGCAAGAGAATAGGGGAGGTTCAAAGGATTCTCGAAAAGGAGAGCCATGAGAACGAAGAGATATTGAAAGAATGGGAGGCCCTTTTCAATGATTTTAGGACCACTTACCAAGAGCTTTCAGAGGAATTGGAAGCCGAGAAAGGTAGGTTGATCGACACACTGACTCAGTTGACCTCTCTGAGAAATCGCCACTCCCACCTTGAAGAGAGGAGAGAAGATCTCCAGAAACGGATTCGTTCTCATGAGAAAGAATCTGAAGAAGTCCGGACAGGGCTTTTTCGACAGGAAGGGACCTTAGCGAGAAGCGAGGGAGAACGAGAGCACAATCTCTCAAACCGAGCGCTGCTTCAGGAGGAGAAGGACGGGTGGGAGAGAGAGATAGAGAAATCGAGAGAGATCTTGAGCGAAAAACAGTCGGAGCAATCAGCCATGGAAGAGGCATTGAGACAGGACCGTTCACGACACCTCTCTTTGAAGGAACTTCATGAAAATTACGAGGGTTTTGAAAAGGGTGTGAAGTCCATTCTCCTCCGAAAGAGAGAGGAGCAAGAGAAATGGAAACGGATCTTAGGAGTGGTGGCAGATATCTTGGAACCTGAAACGAAATACGAAGTGCCTTTAGAAGCCATCTTAGGACAGCGATTGCAGTACTTGATTGTAGAAAGCGAAGAGGAGGCCGTGGAGGCGATCAATTGCCTCAAGAAAGAGTCGCTTGGCCGAGGGAGTTTCATTCGCATTGGGGCGCAAGGGAATGGAAATCAAAATCGCTCGATGCAAACCGAACCAGAAGGAAGCCCATCGCCCCTTCTCCAGTTTGTCAAAGTGAAAGAGGGGTTTGCCTCTATTGCAGAATTTCTGCTTGGAGACATCGGCGTGGTCGATCATTTGGAAGAAGCACTCCGTTGGATAAAGAGAGAGAGGGGTTTTGAAACCCTCGTCACTTTGGAGGGGGAAGTGGTGGAAAGGTCTGGGGTCATCTCCGGAGGAAGCTTTGATCAAGGTCTCGGTATCTTAGAGAGAAGAAGGGAGATCAGAGAGTTAGAGCAAAAGATCGGAGCGGCAGAAGAAGTTTGCCGAAAGGCCCATGAAGAGGAAGACCGCCTCCAGCAGGAGATGGTTGAGAGAGAAAGTCAATTAGAGAATAAGAAGAAGGAGATTCAGGAAAAAGAGATCGAACTCCTCCATCAGGAAAGGGATCTGGAAGGATTGAGAAAAGAGATCTCGCAATTCCATCAGAGGATGGAGGTGATTGGATTTGAGGGGAAAGAACTCAGGGAAGAAGAAAGGGATGTAGAAGAGGAGATGAAAGTCGTCCTGGCTCAGATGGAAAGAGAAGAGGCTTTCAAGCAGGAGAAGGAGGGCGAACTTCAGTCATTTAAGAAGAAGGTTGAGGAGGTGACCGCGGGGACAGAAGAACTGGGAAATAAGATCACGGAGAAGAAGGTCTACTTGGCCTCCCTCGAGGAGAAACGCAAGGCGATGGAAAGTCAGATACTCAGTCTTTCCGAAGCCCAGCGGACGTCGAAGGAGCAGATATTGAGGAAAGTAAAAGGGACGAGGGAGTGCAGGCAGGAGAGCACTTCCCTTTTTGAAAGAATCCATCAATCGGAAACGGAGTTGGAATCCTGCCTCGAAAGCCACCGCCAGAAAGATGAAACTCACACCGTCCAGAAAGAGAAGGTGGATGCCCTTTCAGGTGAGTGGAAGGAAACAGAGGCTTCCTCCAAATACTTACGTCAGGAATTAGAGGAGATCAGGCGCAAGGTCCATGAAGAGGAGATTCGAGCTTCAGAGATTGAATTGAAGCTCCAACACCTCCAGGAATCAGTGAGAGACCGATATGGCGCATCGCTCTATCCTTCAATCGAAACCGGACCTGGGGGGTTCTCGAAGGAGGAAATGTCAAGGAGGTTGGCAGAGTTGAAGGGGGCCCTCGAAGGGTTCGGGGAAGTCAACCTGATGGCTCTTGAGGAATATCAAGAGTTGAAACAGCGCCACGATTTCCTGACGGAGCAACAGACCGATCTTCACCAAGCGCTCGATTCGCTCCGAAAGGCGATCATCCGGATCAATCGGACGACGACGAAACGGTTTTTGGAGACCTTTCAACTGGTCAATGAGAGATTCCAAGAGGTCTTCCTAAGGCTCTTCAAAGGTGGGCAAGCAAGCCTTATCATGCTAGACGAAGCGGACCCGTCTGCCACAGGGATTGATATCATCGCCCAACCCCCGGGGAAGAAGCTTCAAAATATCGACCTCCTCTCGGGAGGGGAGAAGGCTCTGGTCGCCACCGCGCTGCTCTTTGGGCTCTTCATGATCAGACCCACACCGTTCTGCCTGCTCGATGAGGTGGATGCGCCTTTAGATGACGCGAACATCAACCGGTTCCTGGAACTGATCAAAGAATTTTCAAAGACCTCTCAGTTTGTCATCATCACCCACAACAAGAAGACAATGGAGATTGCCAACACCCTCTACGGGATTACCATGGAGACCCCGGGAGTATCGAAGGTCGTCTCAGTCCGACTAAATTAACCCTTCCCATTCTCCCTCCTCTTTGCAGGAGAGGGGAAAGTACGGGTGGAATTCTCTTGTTAGCCTGGATTCCCATGGTAGCGTCTCCTTCGGGGACGGAACCTCCTCGCCTTCACGCGAGCAGATTATTAGGCTCCTTCGTATCTGAAGAACCCCAAGCACGGGGACCATCTTGTCAAATTATTTTATGAAACAGAAAGGACAAAACCATGGAAGAAAAGAAATTTCAACCTAAGAAGCTTTCTTTATCGAATACCAAGCAGGAGATGTTGGAGGTTTACAATGCGGTCTTGAAGCAACTGGAAGCTCAGAGAGAGACCGAGATGAAGCCGGAAAAGAAACTCGAAGAGAAAAAGGCGAAGGAGGTCGTTCAGGTTGCGGAATCTTTATCAACAGAAGGGGTTGCTAAAGAGATCAGCAATCTGAAGATAGAAGCATCTAAGACGCTTGCCCAGATTTCTGACCGCCTGGAAGAAGAGATTGCTAAGTTTAGAGCCGTTCAGAATGCCATCGCATTGAAAGAGAGGGAGCTTCAGGAACTTTATGAGATTGAAAAATCGGCTGTAACTCTGGCAGCTTTAATTGAATCTCAAAACCAGAAGCGTGAGTCATTTGAATCTGAAATGGCTGAAAAGAAGGAGGCTTTAAGCCAGGAGATTGAGGCACTCCGTGCTGAGCGGGAAAAAGAGAAAAATGATTACGAGGGGGAGATAAAAGAACGAGATATCACGGAAAAAAAGAGGCGCGATCGAGAGAAGGAAGAGTATGAGTATTCCTTTAAAAGGGAGCAAAAACTGTCCAAGGACAAATTTGAAGATGAGAAAGGGAAATTAGAAAAAGAGGTCCATATTAAAAAAGAACAGATGGAAAGTGAGTTGAGGGAGAGAGAAAAGACGATTGCTGAACGAGAGGAGGAGTTGAACGAGTTAAAGAAGAGGGTCGGTGGCTTTCCTAAAGAAATGGAAACAGCAATCACTAAGGCCGTGAAAGAAACAACAGAGAAGTTGAATCTGGAAGCGAAAAATCGAGAAGAGTTGCAGAAGAGGGAATTTATTGGCGAGAGGAATGTTTTCACAACCCGAATCGAATCTCTTGAAAAGATCGTAAAGGAACAGAATGAACAGATTGCTAAACTCTCTCAACAATTGGAGAAGGCGTATCAACAAGTGCAGGAGATTGCCGTTAAGACCATTGAGGGTTCTTCAACCGTCAAGTCCTTTGCCAATCTTCAGCAATGGATCAGCGAACAGACAAGGAAGGCGCCTCAGGAGAAGTAATTTGGGAGGCATTAGTGGATAAGTTTGAGAAACAGGAAGAGAGAATAATCGCAATCCTTGGAACAAAGAAGCTTAATGTGACTAGAAAGACATTGAGCACCTATCTTAAATACCTGAAAAACCATGTTGAGATCCCGTGTCAACTTACTGGTATTGAAGATTTTGAATGGGAAGAACCTTATGTTTTTGGTTTCGGGAGCAAGAAAGAATATGAGGAATTAAAAAAGACCCAGCCATCTTATAAAGATAAATTTAGTTTGATTAAACTTGTAGATGAGATTGACGACTATTACGACGGTATTTTTTGTTCATGTCCAGCGTCTATCCGATAAGAGGAAATTCGTACTTCCATTAGCAGACTTAAAATCAACTGATAGAAAATCAAAAAATTATCAGTTATTGGATGACTATTCGGTTTGGTTTGTAAACAATAGATAATCTTTAAAATTCGATGAGAACAAAGACGTGGGTTTATAGCCCACCGAAGCCCAAAGTACCGGATGCCGTCAAGGTGGAATTAAGGGCAAAGGCAACAGAAATGATAAACACTGTCCTGAAGCCGGAATACATTAAACCCCCTCCCAAGAATGCGAAGTGGAACTATATTGTTGATCTTTACACCAAATGGCATCGTAACTACTTTTATTTCTGTGCCAAATATGCCTGTCCAGGCCCTAATGCAATGTCCCCTTATTTCGAGACGGGGTTTGCTCGCCTGGAATACGCTGGTGGTATAGGCCGACAGAGCCGGTTCAACCTTTCTTACATGCGCCATACGGGTAGGTGGTGGGAGATTCGACATGGCCTGCTACTTGAGCAATGTTTAGACGAAATCAGAGAAGGTGGGCTCTTCCACCCCTGAGTTTGTGGTGGTCTTTTAGTGATGCGAAAAACTATATGAAAGTTATCAAGGCACTGGCCCCTAACCCGTTGTTGGTATGGGCAGTAAAGCATCGTTTGGATAAGGTTAGGGGACCAATTCTTTATTCTTGACCAATAATCCAGACCATGGTGACGTCTGCATCGATTTCACGAAAACCAGCGAGGGGTTTAAGTTTCCAACTAAGTTGACATTCAAGTTCCGACATTAATGCGCATGTATAAGAAACGGCTTAAGGGTTATGAAGCAATTGGCTATACAATTCAAAATGGCAATGAGAAATCTAGTCAGGAGCCTAACCAACACGAATATGTCCAAAGGGAGGACCTTTAAGATACGGTTCTTCTGTTCCAGTTTGCCTCCTCACGTTATGAGCTGTAAAGGGTTGGTCTGACGAAAACCTTCAAACCTTGTGTCAGCTTCTTCCTGAACTCTTTACTTCCAAAAATTTCAAAAAAGGTGTATATTACAACCCGTATTTCACAAATGACAACCCTGATTCTTAGGGCTGATTAATTTTTTCGATAATTAAATTGCTGTGGTATAATATGGCTTAATATTATACCACAAAAAGGGCGGTTGCTGACCCATTTAGGCCTCAAAAATGACCTTTGAAGGGCCTGAAAGGTCTGGTTTTTAGGATAAACATCGCAGTAGTATAAAAAGTAATGGTAGGTTTTGTGACATGAACAATTGAATTGGAGAGAGAGGTCGTTTGCAGCAAGGAATTCATTTTTGCCGCTGATCCAGCGGTGATTGTTGTGAAGGGCAGCTCTACGCTCACGGGGTGACGTGCATCGTCCGCGATTGACGTGTGCCCCACGTGCCTGAGGAAAGCGAAATTCAGCTGCGGGCGGCCTCCTCTCGCTAAAGCGTGATTGATGCAGACAACCTAAGATGAGCCTTTACCTTACAGACATACCTGATGCGCTAAAGAACCGATTCTATGCCCTCACGACCCCAGAGGATGTTGCGGCACTTCTTGACGTCCGCTATTCAAATCTCGTCTACTGGATTTATCGGACTCCAGCAAACAGGAGATACACTCAATTCACAATACGCAAGAAGCACGGGTCTCATCGCCAAATTGCGAGCCCTTCAACCAATATAAAGATTCTTCAGCAGAAGTTGCACCAAGCCCTGCAAGCTGTGTACCAGCCAAAGACCTCTGTCCATGGGTTTGTAATAGATCGGAGCGTCAAAACAAATGCAGAAAGGCACGTGCGCAGAAAGTACGTTTTCAACGCCGACATTCAAGATTTCTTTCCCTCCATCAACTTCGGGCGTGTCCGTGGGATGTTCATGGGGAAGCCCTACAATCGTCCAGAACGCGTAGCGACTGTTTTGGCGCATCTCTGCTGTCATAACGGCGTCCTGCCCCAGGGTGCACCAACGTCTCCCGATATCTCAAACATGATCTGCGCTCAGATGGATAGTCAATTGCAGAAGTTAGCCTTCGACCACAGGTGTACCTACACACGCTACGTTGACGACATTACCTTCTCTACTTCACGCCGTGTGTTTCCAACGGCTATCGCCATCGAAAACGCTTTGCTGCAAGTCGAGCCAGGACACGAGTTTTCGAACATTGTCACCTCCAATGGCTTTGCAATAAACCCCGTGAAAATCTGGTTTCGTCGACAGGACCGCCGCCAAGAAGTAACGGGCATCATTGTGAACGAACGCCTTAATTTGCCCAGACGATACACGAACCAAGTCAGAGCAATGCTCCACGCGTGGAAAACGTATGGCATCGAGGCCGCCCAATCTGAGCACGACGCAAAATACTCTCGTAAACATCGGGCGCCATGGCGTGGGTCTACACTTTACCAATTCATCCTGAAGGGAAGAATCGAGTATCTTGGCATGGTAAAGGGCAAGTACTCGCGAACCTACATTCAGTTTCTCAAGCAGCTGCGGGACTTGGACCCTAGCCTCGTAACCAGAGCTTTATCCCAGCTCGAAACACTTGCAGCGAGATACGACGCTCTTAAAAAGTCAGGTGACCCTCACGGGAGAGGATACGACTTGCAGGTTCTCCTTCGCGACACGTTTGAGCATT
>JBEKDJ010000097.1:0-25774 GCA_050014415.1 Thermodesulfobacteriota bacterium
GACTGAAGGAGAACCTCATTGCCGAGAGCAACAATCAGAAGAACAACATACAAGGAGTTCCCAGTACATCATAGAGAAATAGGGTGAAAAGAAAACAGAATCAAACAGGTCCCCTTATTTGTTTTCTTGAGCACTTCCTTTCTTGCTCAAATTCTTGCAGAATGGGCTCAGAATTTGGGACATGCAATTACTGCCGGACGGTTAAAAGTTAAATAATTTCAGTTCGTTCGGAAATTGGTCGTCTTTGGTTTGCAATTGTGAATCTGGAAGCACTTGTAAAAGCGATGAATTTCCGAAAAGGGTGATGCACAAAGTTAGCAGCATTTCGCTGAGAGAACGATCTATCTTGAGATTCTTTTTATGGAGTCAGGAAGGGAAACGTAGTTAGACTGTCGCATTGTGCATATGCTATTAAATTAGAAAAAAGTTTCAGTTAGAAGTTAGTCGACAGTTTACTGGCGTCCCGTTCTTCGGGCTCTACACCGTTCTCCCCGTCCAAACCTGTTTAGTGTTTAGAGATTTTCAGACTCCTGGACTAATTCGCCAACTATTTTACCAAATTCCGCGAGATATTGTTCCTTACTTATGTGCGACGGAAGATGCATCTTCATCTCCTGCAAGTTCTGCGTCACAGTGGGTATCCAATGATAAGGAATGGATATGAGTATCGATCCTCCTGGAAATAACTCTCTCCCTTTCATTCCATGGATCATCTCGGGAATGATGTAGTTTACTTTGCCACTTTGATAGGGATAAATATAAGCCCAAGCGCATCCCATTACAGGTGTTGTTTTGGAGCTGTATAACTCCCCGGTCGAATAAGTCATGGCCCTCATCACAATTTCTGCCTGGCCGGGAGTAGCAGTCATCATCAAGAGGTCTGGCTCGAATGCTAATTTGTCTATCGGAGAAAAAGCGACGTAATTGACAATACCCCTTCCAAATTTCGGAACATATTGATAGAATTTGTAGTTGGCACGTGGTTCCTGAAAGATTTCTAATCTGGCTCCAATTTGCCCACTTTCTGCGAATGGTTCCATGTCTTGCATTCCCAACAGGATTTTCCCGACACACCCCTCGTTATTATCCTTGCCAAAGTAAAATGGTGTTGCTGTTTCTTGTGCTTCTTTGAGCATTTCGCAGAAAGAAAGGTTCTTGTCCATCGCCAACTGCTTCATTCCTTCTGGCCTGAAGAACAGGAACTTGACGCCTACAGGCGGCCTCTCAAAATTGAGTTTGCGATATATGGATAAATCGGTTCGAAGAGGTTTCATCTCCGCCCTCCTTCCATTGGTTTGTTTCTCTTGGAAATGATTCTTCTCATCTCTTGACTTCAACCCCGGCTTTTTCCCGATCCCATGTGTTTGCGGTGATACCCGCCTGTTTGAGCCTGTACTTTTCCACGCGCTCAGTCGGTGTTTTGGGCAAACTCTCCATAAACTCCACAAATCTTGGCACGGCAAAGTAGGGCATCCTGTCGTTACAATATCGGATCAATTCCTCCGGAGTCAGGGCAGCCCCAGGTCTAAGAACCACACATATCTTCACTTCATCCTCCCCAACCTCCGAAGGAACCGCAACGGCGGCCGACTCAAGGACGCTCGGATGAGTATTGACCGCCCTCTCCACTTCAAAGGAAGATATATTTTCGCCTCTTCTACGGAGCGCATCTTTCTTCCTGTCAACAAAATAGAAATACCCATCCTTGTCTTTCTTGCCTAAATCCCCTGTATGGAACCAGAGGTTTCGAAAAGCCTCCAGGGTTTTCTCCGGCATATTGTAATATTCCGACATCATCACAAAAGGCTCACGCGGACGGAATACGATTTCTCCAATTTCTCCTGGGGGGACTTCATTGTCTTGGTCGTCAAATAATTTGATCTCATAGATGTCCATCGGCTTTCCGCAGGAGCCTGGTCTCCTGTCGTTCACTTTGACATGAACGGGAATTCCTATCTCTGTCATCCCAAACCCTTCTAAACATTTTATCCCGAATCTTCTCTCCGCTTCTTCCATCACTGCCTGAGGGCATCCTGCCCCTAAGCCAATGCGGGCCGGATTGTCTCTATCGTTAGGTTTTTCAGGCTGTTTGACGAGGATCGGTATCACCGCTCCGAGATAGTTAAACTGAGTTGCTCCATAATAACGGATTTCGTCCCAGAAACGGGAGGCGCTGAATTTATCAGAAAGGACCATCTGGGCTTCTGCTATCAACGTGGTGACTGTAGTAAGACATTGAGCGTTAAAGTGATACAGCGGTAAGAACGTATAGAAGATGTCCTCTTTCCCGCCCTCACGGTATTCAAGCATTTTTTCAGCACAGACGATCCAAAACTTGTGGGGGCCCAGGGCTCCCTTGGAAAGGCCGGTTGTCCCGGAAGTGTAGATGATACTTAAGGCATCGGAAGGAAGAACTGTGACGTCAACAGGATCCTCAGGGCTATTGAAGAGCTCTTCAAAGCTCATCATTGGGATCTTCAATGTCCCAACTTCCTGGTTCTGGGGGGCTCCCAGGACTACCACTTTTTCCACCTTCTTCAGAGCATCCTCTATCAGCTTGAGACGATCCAAGAACTCGTAGGCAATGACAAAGATCTTTGAATCGGACTGATCGACGATATGGCGTAGGAACTCGCCTTTGTAAGACGTATTCACCGGAACTTCCACTGCACCACACTTCGCCAGGCCGAACCAGATATACAAGTACTCAGGGCAGTTACTGAGCATGATGCTGACTTTATCTCCCTTTTTTATTCCCAGCTTTTGGAAACCATTAGCGCATCGGTTCGAGAAACGCCTTACCTCCTCATAGCTGATCTGTCGATCCTTGAATCGGAGAAAGGTTTTATCCCCGTTCCTTTTTGCTCTATCCTCGATCAAATCTCCCAACACCCATGGTATATGGACTTTCGCCATTGTCATACCTCCTTTTAGAGTAGATTTCTCCATGCATCATGATTTCAATACATTCATTCCAGGGTCTCTTTCCGTGTAGATTACTATTATGCCATCCTCCTTGCCATCTCCGCCACCTGCTTAGCGGACAAATCAGATATTTGCTTGACTTTCCGTATCACAAGGTATTAAATGGACACAAATCCTTTCAAGGGGGGAGCTAATTTCTTGAGCATGGGGTAATTTGTCTCCCTCCTTCTGTTCATACTGTTTCAATCTGCATTAGCCGCTCAGATATCGATCGCCTGGGATGCCGAACCGGGTATGGCAAGGCATAACGCCGATTTTAGAACCGCGATGGAAGTAGAGAATGACAAAGGAGTATCGGGGCATTTTTCTTCTGGCTGAACGGATAAACAACCAATAAGTAATCAAAAAGGAAGTTCAGTATCTATTTGGGGATCAAGAACAAGAAGCCTATTCTCCGATATTTTCTTCTGTCTGGGACAGTGAATAGCCAGAAAAGGTATACACTGTTTTGTTAACCGAAAGGAGGAACTAAGATGGAAGTATCAGAGGCGATTCAAAAGAGGGCCAGCATCAGAAGGTGGAAACCGGTGCCAGTGGCAAAAGAGAAGATTGTGAGGGTGTTGGAGGCGGGCAGGCGAGCGCCGTCATGGGGAAACGTTCAACCCTGGCGATTTATTGTGGTTCAAGATAAGGTCAAAAGAGAGGAATTGGCAAAAGCTGCCGGTGGACAACCACAGGTAAGTGCTGCTCCGGTTATAATTGTCTGTTGTGGTTCAATGGAGGTTTTCTCTCGCAAGATGCATCGGGAGTCTTTGAAACAGCTTATAGAAGCCGGTGTGATGGACTGGCCAGACGAAGTTCTGGATAACATCATCTTAGGAAGCGATCAGTTTGCACCGTACCGTCTCGGCGAACAGGTCATGACCATAAAAGCCGGAGAACAGATTATGATTTCCGTAGCGTATATGACCCTGGAAGCGGTCAACCAGGGCTTAGGGTGTTGTTGGGTGGGAGCGATATCTCCGAAAGAGGCACACCGGGTCATGAACTTGCCGGATGGTATATTTGTCCATGATTTTTTTCTTTTGGGATATCCTGATGAGGATCCCAAGCCCAGACCGAGAAAGGAATTTAATAAAATTGTTTTTTGGGAAAAATACGAATAATCGACTCTGAGCGTTCCGGGGGTCTGCCTGAACACCGATACGCCACCCCCATTCGTTCCCGCATAGACCAGACCCGGAGTCAGGGGATCGACAACCAGGGTGCGGACATCGGTGCAGCGGAGTCCTGTATTCAAGGCGCTCCAATTCTCCCCACCATCCGTGCTTCTGAATACGCCGCTTGGAGTTGCTGCGTATAGGATGGTTGGATTTGCGGGATGGAGGGTTAGAGACTGAACAGGGCCTTTTGGCAATCCGGTATTGATCTGATTCCAGCTCCTCCCGCCGTTTGTGGTCTTCAATAGACCTGCATCCGTTGCCGCATAAAGGGTGCTGGGAGACGTGGGGACCACTACGACGAGGCTCACCGCAGCCTTGTCCGAACCAATAGGAAGAACATCCCAGTCCTCTCCGCCATTCTTGCTTTTGAAGACACCTTCGGGAGTTCCCATATAGAGGGTATCCGGAATAACAGGATCAGTAAGGAGGAAGTTCACAGGGCGGTTACGCCATTCCCTATTCGGATTTCTCCAGATCTTCCCTCCATTGCTGCTCTTGAACAGGCCACCCGCAGTGCCCGCATAGAGGACATTCGAGTGGATGGGATCAATGGCAAGGCCATGGACAGATGCAATCGGAAGGCCAGTGTCCGCGCTCTTCCAACTTGCTCCGCCGTCCGTGCTTTCAAACACGCCGGGCGCCCAGATTCCCCTCAAATAAAGGTGAGTCGGAACCCGAGGGTCGATGATTACTGTCTTGATGTCCAGATGAGGCAATCCGTTGTTTGCAGGATTCCAGCTCTCTCCTCCGTCCGTGCTCTTAAACAAGCCTCCCGTCGTCCCTGCATAGAGGATCCGTGGCGTCAAAGGGTCAATAGCAAGAGACGCAACATGAGTACTGATCAGTCCGGTGTTGGCGGCATGCCAGCTTTCTCCTCCATTTGTACTTTTGAATAAACCTCCACCCCCTGTTCCCCAATAGACCGTTGCAGGGAGTTTAGGGTGAATGGTCACAGTCCTGATGTCAAGGCTGCTCGTCCAGGAGCTGACCGGGTCCCAGGATTCTCCTCCGTTCTTGCTGTGAAACAGGCCCCCCCGGGAACTCGTTCCCGCATAGAGGGAATTTGAATTCGAAACGTCTATGGCCAGAGAAATCACGCTCTTGCCGGATAGCCCGTTATTCATGACTGACCAGTGTTCTCCCCTGTCTTTGCTCTTGAACACAGCTCTGTAATTCGCTGCGTAAAGAATGGATGGGTTCATGGGGTCGATGGCAATAACATCCGCGACCTCATGCGTCAGTCCATGGCTCTTGTTGGCCCACTCCTTTCCACCGTCCATGCTTCGGTATACGGCATGATCCGCTAGCACACAGAGGATCTTTGAGTCGCTCGGGTCGGGGATAATCTTCGTGATCACAGACTGGGACAATCCAAGGTTGTCCCAGACAGCTCCTCTGTCCTTTCTGCGGAAGATTCCTCTCTGGGTCCCCACATAGAGCGAATTCGAATGAATTGGATCGACGGCGAGGGCATGTACGGAGATGGTGGCAGGATCGATGTCCACCCGGCTCCAACTCCCTCCCCCGTTTCTACTCATGAAGAGACCCTTTGTTGTCCCTGCGTAAATCGTCTCCGGGGCTGCGATATCAATGACAAGAGCAAGGACAAGAGGGTCAGTCAATCCGCTGTTTACAGGATTCCAACTCGTTCCCCCATTCATGCTTTTAAACAGCTCTCCCCTCGTACCTACATAGAGAATGTTTGGATCTGAGGGATGAATGGCCACCACCGTAATTTCTCCGCCTTCAGGACCATGACCGGTCCATTGATCAATACCAGAATGATTTGAGACAGCCTCCGGAGAAGCGGTAAAAGTCTCTGCGGGAAAGCCAGCCAGCAGCAAACCAATCAGCATGAGAATAAGAATCGCTCTGTTTGTGCCGATATTCATAGAACCCATCTCCTTCAGGTACGTGATAAGGATTCATTTGTGAGTTGAATATTACGAGAGCCGGAATTGTATGTCAAGGAGAGGAATACCACAAGATGTGAGGTGTTTTCATATTTTTTGAAACGGTCCGAATTGAGGAAGAACATAGGTTCTAAAACAACTTGCAGCAGACTGTTTTGTTCTCCCCTGCGTCACCTCCCCTTCGGATTCCTGACGCAGCACGTTGTGGGACTTTTCCTTCCTTTTCAGTCGGCGGAATCCTCGCTTCGAGTCCTGCAATCGGTAAAATTAGCAAACAAAAAGGCCCATGCCAAAAAAACACGGGCCCTTGTTTGCTGGCTCCCCGGGCAGGACTCCGCCCCAAACGGGACTACTGCCGATTGGCTTCTGATAGATAGCGACCGATACCGCGCTTCTTGATACTCGTTTCTAGCCTCACGGCACTGCTCCGGTCCGGACATTGTTTGGCCCAAAGAAGTTTCCATGGACCCTGGAGTCTCTTGGTCGTCTTTGATAGTCGGTAAACAGGGTCATTATGCTGGTCAAGTCGCCTCTGGACATCACTGGTCTAGCCGCAGTAGTATCGGCCCGTACTTCCGCTTTGTAGAATGTATACCCACATTGGGAGAACAAAAAGGCCAGGCATTAACCTGGCCTTGAATATTCTAGCTCCCCGGGCAGGACTCGAACCTGCAACCTAGTGGTTAACAGCCACCCGCTACTACCGGTTGAGCTACCGGGGAAGATCAACTTCAAAAGACTCTGTCATCTTGTCCAAAGCAATGATCCCTACAATCTACGTGGTTAATCCCGCCTAAGGCGGGATCCCGCTAAAAGCGGGATTGAGCTACCGGGGAAGATTAAAGGTAATCGGCTTGAGGTTGGAGGCTAAAGGTAGAAGGAAACACCTTTCCACAACCTCAAGAATTAATCTACAAGAAAATCACATCCATGACAAGCAAAAACTTCTTCACCCGCGGACCACCACTTCTTTTGAGAGCCTTTTTCTTCTGCCATGCCCTAAGCATCTTGACTGGACCTGAAAAGATATAGAGAAGGGCAAAAACGAAGAGCATAATGATGGGCTCCATAACGATCACAATGAGCGAAAGGACAACGAAGATGAAAATGCTGAAAGGCTTTCGTTTTGCCAGATCAAGTTCTTTAAGAGTAAAATAGGGGATGTTCGATACCATTAAAAAGGCCAGGACATAAATCATCACCAATATAACAATATCCTTGACCCCACCCGTTTCAATGAGCCGATAATAAAGGAGGATTGTTAGCGCGATCATGAAAGCTGCCGGAGGGATGGGAAGACCTTTGAAGTATTTTGTCTCTCCAGAGGAGGCCAATACATTGAACCTGGCGAGCCTTATTGCCCCGCAGGCTACAAAAGTGAAAGCGGCAAGCCATCCAAATTTCCCATAAGGCCTCAGGGCCCAACTAAAGGCGAGCATAGCCGGAGCGATTCCAAATGAGACGAGGTCGGCTAGCGAGTCATACTGCATTCCGAATTTGGAGGTGGCCCCGGAAAGACGGGCCACTCTACCATCCAAAATATCGAAGACCGCTGCTAGAAGGATGGCATATGCGGCATATTCAAATTTCTCTTGAAACACAGAGACAATGGCCCAAAATCCACAGAAGAGGTTTCCTGTAGTGAAAATATTGGGAAGGATGTAGATTCCCCTTCTCATTTTCGTGGGTGTTCTTCTCTTTTTCATGCTCGATACCCAATGATCGATTCCCCTCCCTTCACATGCTGTCCTACCCTGACAATAGGTTTCACTTCAGGGGGGAGGTAGAGATCGACCCTCGATCCAAATCGGATCAAGCCAAAGATTTCTCCCTTCCTCAAGAGATCGCCTGCCTTGGCATAACAGACGATCCTTCTTGCCACGAAACCTGCAATCTGGATAAGCAGGATTTTAAACCGATCCTCGGTTTCCAGGATCACTGCATTTTGCTCATTGAGGAGGGATGACTTCTCCGCATTGGCCATTAGAAAACGGCCTGGATGGTAGCTCTTTTCGAGGATCTTTCCAGTGACAGGTGCCCGATTGATGTGCACATCAAAGAGAGACATAAAAATGCTCACCTTCAACGCTCGCTCTCTTATAAAATGATCTTCCTCACACTCCCCCAGATGGATGATCCTCCCGTCGGCCGGAGAGAGAATGACATTCTGGAGCACCGGGATCTTTCTCTTCGGATTCCTGAAGAAGAAAGCGATGAAGAGTGTAAAGAGAATTCCCAGAAACGTTAGAATCTTCCAGCCGATCCCGGCAAAAAAGATGGTGAAGAGAGCGGCTGGGATCAAAAAGGGGAATCCCTCTTTGGCAACCAGCCACCGATTCTGTGCCATCAGTTCTTCTTCTCTTTTAGCCAGCCCATCATGGACCGTAGTTTCTTGCCCACTACTTCGATCAGATGCTCGGCCTCCTTCTTCCTCAAAGCATTGAACACCGGTCGGCCCACCTGATTTTCCAAAATCCATTCCTTTGCAAAATTCCCTGTCTGAATCTCTTCAAGCATCCGCTTCATCTCACGCCGGATCTCTGGGGTGATAATTCGCTTGCCTCGGGTGAGGTCGCCATATTCTGCTGTATCGCTGATGGAATACCGCATGAAGGAGATACCCCCTTCATACATCAGGTCAACGATCAGCTTCAGTTCATGGAGGCACTCGAAATAGGCGATCTCCGGTTGATAGCCAGCCTCCACCAGGGTATCGAAGCCCGCCCGGACGAGCTCGGTCGCACCTCCGCAAAGGACCGCCTGTTCTCCAAATAAGTCCGTTTCTGTCTCTTCTTTGAAAGTGGTCTCAATAACACCCGCCCGAGTCGCTCCAATGCCTTTGGCATAAGCAAGAGCGGTGTTCATGGCCTTCTTCGTGAAATCCTGATAGATCGCGACGAGTGAAGGCACCCCAGCTCCCTTTTGAAATTCTCTTCGAACGAGGTGACCAGGTCCCTTGGGAGCAATCATCAACACATCGATCTCTTTATAGGGGACGATCTGTCCGTAATGGATATTGAATCCGTGGGAAAACAGGAGGGTCTTCCCCTTTTGAAGATGGGGCTTCACGTCCTCTTCATAGAGTTTAGCCTGGACATGATCCTGGGCAAGGATTTGAATGAGGTCAGATTGTTTCGATGCCTCTCCCGCTGTGGTTGGTTTGAAGCCATCTTTGAGGGCGAACTGATAATTTTCAGTTCCCTTCAGTTCGGCGACGATCACGTCCAGACCGCTGTCCCGTAAATTCTGGGCCTGCGCATGGCCCTGGCTCCCATAGCCAATAATGGCGATCTTCTTCCCCTTCAGGTGGTTGAAGTTTGCGTCCTTGTCATAATAGATCTTCATCTATCTCCTCCTTTTCTCAATCGAAAAGCTCCGAAGAGGTTTTGGGCTATCAGCGAACAGCCAAAAGCTGCCGAGCATTAGTTAAGAAGGTTCTGTTGAGGCTTTACTCCCTCTGACCATGGCCACCCGGCCCGTCCTCACCAATTCCTTAATCCCGAGAGGCTTAAGGAGGGAGAGGATGGCATTGATCTTTTTTTCGTCCCCGGTCACCTCAATGGTGTACGTTTTGGACCCCACATCGATCACCTTTCCCCTGAAGATGTCCACCACCCTGAGGATTTCCTCTCGTGACCCTGCACTGGCCGAGACCTTCACCAACGCCATCTCCCGTTCCACAAAATCCTTTTCGATGAGATCCATCACCTTGATCACAGAGACCAATTTATTGAGTTGCTTAATCACCTGTTCAATGATCTGATCATCCCCACGAGTGACGATGGTCATTGTCGAAACGGTAGGATCGAGGGTCTCAGCCACGCAGAGGCTCTCGATATTGAAGCCCCTGCCGCTAAAAAGGCCAGCGATCCGGGTCAGAACCCCGAACTCATTTTCAACTAAGAGGGTGATGACGTGACGCATCTTCTTGTTATCTCGAATTGCGGAATTCTGAATTTGAATCCACCATCCGCAATTCACAAATTACTTAAACCAAACGCATCTGGTTGAGAGGTTCTCCCGCTGGAACCATCGGATAGACGTTCTCCTCCGGGTCAACTACAAAATCGATAATGACAGGTTCACGGGTTGAAAAAGCCCTTATTAACGTTGGGACGACCTCCTCCGGCTTCGTCACCCTTAGACCGACGGCTCCGTATGCCTCAGCCAATTTGACAAAATCCGGATTGATCCCTTCTAAGGAAGAAGAGGCATAACGTTTTCCGTAGAAGAACTCCTGCCATTGCCTTACCATTCCGAGAAACCCGTTATTCAAGATGGCCACCTTGATCGGTAATCGATACTGAACGACCGTCGCCAATTCTTGTGAATTCATCTGGAAACTGCCGTCCCCCGCGATATCAATCACCAGCTTGTTTGGAAGGGCAACCTGGGCTCCCATGGCCGCCGGAAATCCATATCCCATGGTCCCCAATCCCCCTGAAGTGAGGAGCGTCCTCGGCTTAAGAAATTGATAATACTGGGCCGTCCACATCTGGTTTTGCCCCACCTCTGTGGCGATGATGGCATCGCCCTTCGTCAATTCGTGGATTTTCTCGATAACGTATTGAGGTTTGATCGTCTCGCCTTGATGGTAATGCATATTATGGTGGGCTTTCCACTTCTCAATTTGATGGTGCCATTTGTCGAGACCATGTTTGAACGTGTTGATCTCCTCCTCTTCGAGAAAAGAAAGAATCTTCGTGAGAACCCATTTGCAGTCACCCACAATGGGAAGATCGACCTTCACGTTCTTACTGATGGAAGTGGGATCGATATCGATATGGATGATCTTTGATTGGGGGGCAAACGCCTCGATCTTTCCAGTCACCCGGTCATCAAACCGAGCTCCAATGGCGATAAGGACATCGGACTCCATGACTGCCATATTGGCCCGATAGGTTCCATGCATGCCCAACATCCCCAAAGAAAGGAGGTGATTGCCCGGAAAACCGCCCAAGCCCATCAGGGTCGTGGTGACGGGAATACCCAGCTTCTCGGCGAGAAGGGTAAGTTCCTTGGATGCGTTGGAAGAGATGATTCCACCTCCGATGTAGAGGACCGGTTTCTTGGACTTCAAGATCAGCTTAACGGCCCTCTGAATTTGGCCGGTGTGACCCTCGTAGGTAGGCCGGTATCCGCGGATGAGGACCTTCTCAGGATACTTGAATTCACTGGAATCGGCCATTACGTCTTTGGGCAAGTCGATGAGGACCGGCCCCGGCCTTCCGCTTCGAGCAATATAGAAAGCCTCTTTCAAGATCCGGCCAAGATCTTTTGCCTCTTTTACCAGATAGTTGTGTTTGGTACAGGGTCGGGTGATGCCAACAATATCCGCTTCCTGAAAGGCATCATTTCCGATCAGAGGGGTCGCCACCTGACCCGTGAGGATGACGATGGGGATAGAATCCATAAAGGCGGTAGCGATCCCGGTGACTGTATTCGTTGCGCCCGGCCCGGATGTGACTAAGGCGACTCCTACTTTGCCTGTGGACCGAGCATACCCATCTGCGGCATGGACTGCGGCTTGTTCATGGCGGACCAGTATCTGGCGGAATGGGGCGTGCTGGAGTTCATCGAAAAGCGTGAGTACCGCACCGCCCGGATAATTGAAAATGACATCCACTCCTTCTTTCTTCAAACATTCAGAGACGATTTGGGCACCCGTCTTTTTCATCTATATAACCCATTTGCAATATTGGAATAATGGAAAGCTGGGTTAAGGATTGCGTGCTTGGTTCTACTGGCTATTATTCCATCATGCTCCCCTTCTATTATTCCACTTCCTCATCGGTATTGCATCATAATTTTTTCCATCTGGTCCTTGTAGGCCAACTTCTTCTTTTTGAGGATTTTCATGTCCAATTCATCTCGAGGGGTGAGGAATGGTCTCTTTTCCAATTCGTCGAGTTGCTTCGCCAGTTCGGAATGTACTTGTTTCGCCTTTTGGAACTCCTCATTTTCCCGCATTAACCTTTCGATCAATTCCTCTTCCTTTCCAAGCATCTTGCCCCCCCTACGGAAATAAAAGACCGCATTTCATCGGCTATTGTAACCCAAAACCTTAATATAATCCCGACCTTTTGTCAATGAAGAAGGATCACAGGGCAAGTGGAAAAATCAACTCGGATGGTTCTCCTTCCATTTGATTTCAGCTTCCGAAGACCTAACATAGATAGGTGTAAAAGCCGCCAGATCCAAAGACTCTCCTTTTCGAAGGAATTCAAGCCCTAGTTTGGCCACTACTGACCCATATAATACGTGGAGTGGAGAAGGAGGGAAGGTGGACAACGACGGAAGGGTCTTTTGCAGATAGTCTCCATAGGTTCTCACGCCATCGCCGATGAAGATCACCTTTTCATCAATCTTCCTGACGAGTTCTTCCGGCCTGATCGCCTGATAGAGTGATATCTTTTCTAAGTAGTCTCCTTTCTCATATCGATAAAAGGCAGCATAGACCTCGCCTTTTCTCGCATCGAGGATTGGGCAGATGAGATAGGGGGTTGGGGAGATAAGGTGGGCCAAAGCATCAAGGGTTGGGACGCCCGCGACTGGTTTGCGGGTCGCAAAGGCCAAGCCTTTCACCGTGCTTACTCCGATTCTCAATCCCGTGAAGGAGCCTGGGCCGATGGAGATTGCCCATCCATCCAGATCTTCCACGGCACAGCGAGCCTCTCGGAGGATGAATTCGATCGCTCCTAGAAGCCTTTCGGAATGGGTCACAGGAATGTTGAGGAGATATTCGGCGATCAAGGATTCATCGTCAACCAAACCAACGCTACCACAGGATGTAGAAGTGTCAATCCCAAGGACTTTCATGCGTAAATCCCAACAACCAAATTCCACATTCCCAACAGATTCACATGATAACTTTGTCACCCTCGAACTATAAAACCGGCAAGCATTATCCTCCCCCTTGATGGGGGAGAATTGGGGTGGGGTGGACAGGGCCTGTGTCCCCTCACCCCAGCCTTCTCCCACTAAGAGACTGTTTCGTAAGTCCGTTCATGGTTCGACAGGCTCACCACGAACGGACCATGGACAATAAATATCAATTACTTAGCCGTTCGTCCTGAGTGTATCGAAGGGCGAACGGCGAATTACGACACAGCCTCCAAGGAAGAGGGAGATAATAGAGTCATTTTCCAAATACCAACCTCCGATGTCCGGATAACTAAACAAAAGGTTTTTAATGTTAAGTCGTGGTGATTGGAATCTGGATATTGGTGATTATTTGGTTATTGGTGCTTGGAGCTTGGACATTGTCCTAAAATTTAAACCCTCCTGGAGAAAATACTCGGAGGAGATCATTGTAAAAGGCAAAAAGCATGAGGAGGAGGATAAAGATGAGACCGACCTGTTGAGCTATTTCCATCTTCCTGATACTGAGGGGTTTTCTCAGTACTGCCTCCAATCCCAAAAAGAACAGATGACCACCATCTAGGATGGGAATAGGGAAGAAGTTGATAATTCCGATGTTGATGCTGAGGATGGCGATGAAGAGCCCGAAACTCACTAACCCTCTTTTTGCCTGCTCCCCTGCAAGTTGAGCAATCAAGATGGGGCCACCGATCGTCTTGGCCGGAACGACCCTCTGGATCAACTTGACAACGCTGACCACCGTCAGTTTGATTCCACTCCATGTTTGGGCAAATCCCATCCCGAAAGCGACAAAAGGATTGACTTTCTCAACAAGAATCTCCTCCGTCGGAGTGATACCGATCATAACTGTCTGGACCTCTTCTCCGAAGAGGTTCTTGACCTTGGAGAGCTGTGGAGTCACCGTGATCTCAAAGATTTCACCGTCCCGTTTCACCTTCATCAAGAGCTCTTTCCCTTTGCTGCCATGAATGATCTTAGAGAGATCATCCCATTTGGTAACTCGCACATCGTCGATGGACAAAACAAGATCTCCCTTTCTAAGACCGGCCTTTTCCGCAGGAAGACCGGGACTGACCTCCCCGATCTTCGGAGGGAAATAGGGAATCCCGAAGAGATTCACGGCAGAAAAGAGAACCGCAGCAAGAAGCAGGTTGAAGAGAGAACCTGCACTGAAGATCACCCCGCGTTTCCATATCGGTTGTGTGGAAAGAGAACGGGCACGGTCCTCCTCCTTCACCTCTTCCCTGGGATCCTCTCCAACGGGTTTAACAAACCCCCCTAAGGGAAAAACAGCAATCTGGTACTCAGTCTCTCCGATTTTCTTGCCGATGAGTTTCGGCCCAAACCCCAGAGAGAATTTGTTCACGCCGACCCCGAGTCTTTTCATCGATAAAAAGTGGCCTAACTCATGAACAAAGACGATAATGCCTAAAACGATGACTGTTGAAATAATGGTGATTACCACAATTTACCCCCTTCCAGGATGGCCTTTGATTTCTCTCTGGCCCAATGATCTGCCCTCAGGATGTCTTCGATGGTATGGGCCGATTTCACCTCATGGTCTTTCATCACCCGCTGGATGAGAAGAGGGACTTCCGTGAATTTGAGAGACCCTTCCATGAAGGCGTTCACGGCCACCTCATTGGCAGCATTGAGAATGGCCGGCATGGTCTCACCGATCTCAATCGATCGATAGGCCAATTTGAGGCAAGGGAATCTCTCTGGGTCGGGTGGGAAGAATGTGAGGCCCCCCTTTTGAGACAGGTCCAACCGAGGGAGATTCAGACGGAGCCGTTGAGGAAAAGAAAGAGCGTAAGAGATCGGGATCCTCATATCCGTTATCCCCATCTGAGCGACGATCGAACCATCGGCATATTCCACCATGGAATGCACAACGCTCTGTGGATGAATTTGGACACTAATCTTCTCGACAGGGACACCGAAAAGCCAGTGGGCTTCGATAACCTCCAGCCCTTTGTTCATCAGAGAGGCTGAGTCGATCGTGACCTTCCTGCCCATCTCCCAGCGGGGATGGTTCAAGGCCTCCTTGACGGTCACCTCGTGGAGCCTTTCAATGGGAAGATTGAGGAAAGGTCCTCCCGATGCGGTCAGGATGATACGATGGACATCCTCCTTCCGGTGGCCGAGGAGTGCTTGAAAGATGGCGCTGTGTTCGCTGTCCACTGGCAAGACTTGTACGTGGTTTTGATTCGCCTCTTCCATCACAATCTTTCCAGCCATCACCAAGGGTTCTTTGTTGGCCAGGGCAATGGCTTTCCCCGTCTTGATTGCTGAAAGGGTCGGGATCAGGCCGACGGCACCGACGATGGCAGAGACCACCTGATCCACCTCTGGGTGGGTGGCCACTTGAATGAGTCCTTCTACCCCATAGACGATTTGGACGGATCCGTCAGAGAGTTCTCCCCGAATCGCGTCGGATAATTCTTTATTGAGAACGGAGACCATTTTCGGACGAAACTGGATGATTTGTTGTTTGAGAAGTTGGATGTTGTGGCCTGCAGAGAGGCCGACGATCTCAAATCGTTCTGGGAATTGGCGGACGATATCAAGAGTATTGACCCCGATTGAACCTGTGGAGCCCAGGATGGCCAGACGTTTCATGGGGTCTCCCTCAAGAGGTAGAGAACTGAGTAATGGAGAAAAGGTGCAGAGAAGAGAAAACTGTCGAGACGGTCTAGCATTCCTCCATGGCCCGGGATGAGCGACCCCGAATCCTTCACCTGAGCGCTTCGTTTCAACATCGATTCGACGAAATCACCCGATTGACCCAAGATTCCAATACCGATGGCCAGCAAAATGCAGGGAGCTTTTTGTAGATGAGGGAGAAAGAGCCGGGCAAAAGCGATCGCGACGATGACCGTACCGACAATGGCACCCCCTAGACCTTCGTAGGTCTTGTTCGGACTGATCTTGGGGTAGAGTTTGTGCTTTCCAAAGAGAGAGCCACTGAGAAAAGCAGAGATATCGCCAGCCCAAACCGCTGCGATCAGGAAGAGAACCCACATCCTTCCATCCCCCATTTTCCGAATCAAGGACACGTGGGAGAGAAGAAATCCGATGTAGAAAATCCCAAAGAGCGTGATCCCGATATTGGAGATGGTCGATGAAAGCTCCTTTGAAGTACCCATGAAGAGAATGGAGAGAAAGAGGAGAAGAAAGACGATGAAGGGAAGAACGACTTTCATACCACTGTAAGATAGGATCAAGGAAAGAAGCAAGCCCAAACCCATCCCCGCGATCCGTTCTATCTGCTTGGAATGGGGAAGAGCAAGGTTGTAGAATTCACGGAGTCCGAAAAAGGTCGCCAAGATCACCATGAGAAAGAGAATCGTAGGAGGGCCTATGGCGATGAGAACAATCACCGGGGGGACGATGATGAGTCCCATCCCTATCTTCTCTTTTTCTATTCTTCCCACGCTTACACCCTCCCTGTTCAAATTTCAGACTTGAGATTTCGGATCTGGTTCATTAAGGATGTTCTTTTCTAGATTTTTGTCCATTCAATCTGCAATCTGCGATCTGAAATCTACGATTTGTTTATTCTTCCATGCCATTGAGTTGTTCGCTGGTCAGACCGAACCGCCTTTCCCGCGACTGATAGTCTGCAATTGCCTTCAGAAGTTCTGCCCGACCGAAATCCGGCCAGAGGGTTTCGGTGACATAGATCTCCGTGTAAGCAATCTGCCAAAGAAGGAAGTTGGAAATCCGAAATTCACCACTGGTACGGATGAGAAGATCCGGGTCGGGTATTCCCCGGGTCCAAAGATATTGGGAGAAACGTTGTACGGTGACCTCCTCCGATTTGATCCTTCCCCTTCGGAAATCGGAGAGTACTCCCTGAACGGCATGAAGGATCTCCGAACGGCCACCATAACTCAATGCCAGGTTGAGAACCATCCCATCACATTGTTCGGTCTTCTTCATCGTCTCCTGCAGAGTATTCCGGACATCGGGGGGAAGATCTTCTATCCTGCCGATGGCATTGAGCCGGATACCATTCTTTCTCATTTCATCAACTTCCTTGAGAAGGTATTCCTTCAGCAAATTCATCAACGCCGTGACTTCATCCGCCGGCCTCCTCCAGTTCTCTGTCGAGAAGACGAAGAGGGTCAAAACCTTGACGCCCAATTCACGGCATCCGGTGACAACCTCTCTGACGGCATCGGCCGCTTTCATATGACCACTGATCCGGCCGAGAAGCCTCTTCTTAGCCCATCGGCCATTTCCATCCATAATGATCGCAATATGACGGGGAAGTTTTTCCTTATCGATTTCTTGCATGGTCCGTAGCCCTCTTTTCGAGAGCAGAGCGAAGAAGGTCACCCAATAAGAGCTTCTAATCGGTATCTAATTAAGTTACCACATCGAGTTTTGATTTTCAATCGATGAGATGTCGCAGGAGAATCATTTGGGACCTTTTGGTAAAAAACCATTTATGGGCATGGTAGAGTGTCGGGTTAACCCAGATGTTGCAAAAAGTGAGTTGCATGAACCTGGACAGGCCGGTCGGAAAGACTTCGAGGCGAACCTTTTACCGAACCAGCACCTTCAAATCATTTCATGATCAGAGGTCACTTAAAGTAAATTTCTCCCGTTTCCTTTAAATCTCCTAAAAACCGCCATTCGAAGCCTTGAAGAGCGGTCTGTCCAGGTTCATTTCTGCAACTGGTGGGTTAATGGAGGGGCTTCTCTTCTTGATTGAGGACTGGCATCTTGGATCTCCGGGGGAGTGATTCAAGGCGGCGAAGAGAAGATGAGAAATTTTTTTCTTGACCTCCAAGGGGCTTTTACTATATACTTGACATCATCAACATTGGATTCTCACATTCTATCGATGAAAAGGAGGAAAAAATATGGCAACAGGAAAGAAGCCCCTGACGAAGTCTCAAGTTATTACCCATTTTGCCGAGAAGTTCGATCTTGCCAAGAAGAATGCTGCAATGATTCTCGACGAAGTGGCAGCCTTTGCGATCGCTGAGACGAAGAAAGCCGGATCTTTCACCCTTCCAGGTATCGGCAAACTCGTTCTTTCCAATCGCAAGGCCCGTATGGGTTTCAACCCGGCCACGGGCGAGCAGATCAAGATCCCTGCCAAACGCGTCGTAAAGATGCGCCTCGCCAAGGCCTTAAAAGATGCGATCATTCCCCCGAAGAAGTAGTTGACAGTTTTGAAAGAAGTCTGGGCGGGCTAGTGGCAAGCTGTTTTTGTCTATCCCTCCTCTCCGCTGGGAGGGGAGGGAGTGTTTTTGTGTTTCCATTTCTGGTCTGACGAATGTTTGCTTAGTGACCTGAATTCTTCTCAGTTCATTAAGCAGATGGTGATATTAGGAATACTCGGAATCTGCCGAAGATTCATCTCCATTGCCAATGGCCGGGAATCCAAAGTCTCTGCCAGCCGTAGGGAGTCCACCTCCGATCCCAATAGCCTGGAATCCAAGCCCTGTAACGGTCGGGATAGTCATAAGCATGGTAACCATAGGGTGGATAGTAGCCATGATAAAAGACCATTGGAGGCGGGGCCAGGACTATGGGGGGTGTAATAAATACCCCAAAACCGGGATGAAAGTGCCTATGCCAAGCCAAAGCTGGTCCAGCAGCCAACAGAATAATCAACAAGGCAAAACCGATCACTAAAATCCTTTTCATTTCTGTCCACCTCCTTTAACTTGAGTCTTCTCTTATTCGCTTTCAGAATCTAATCATTAGACGTATCCATTGAACCGTTTATTCATCCCTTTCCAAAATCGCCTCTATGACTCTTTCTGGTCACTCCGCCAATCCTACGACCAGGTCCCAATCGAGCTTCTTCATTAAGGCAGTGAAGAACTGGACCGCATGGTCATCATCATCCCAGTGGGATAAATTGCTATTGCTGCCGATCTGCCGGACCGGGACACCGATCACGAAGTGAGACGTTACGCGGCTTCCTTTCTCGCGAGTCTCACTTCTCTGTAATTTTAACCTTCATCTCAATTCGCTCTACGGGATTATCGTTTTTGTCCTTTGGCTGACTTACGATCTTATCCACCACCTCCATTCCCGAGATGACCTCGCCAAAGACTGTATATTGTTTGTCAAGAAAAGAGGAGTCAGCCACGCAGATAAAAAATTGAGAACCCGCACTGTCGGGGTGGGCAGACCTTGCCATAGAAAGGATTCCTCTTTTGTGTCGTCGATCGTTGAATTCCGCCTTAATCGTATAGCCAGGGCCTCCCATGCCATGTGTTGATCGGTCCGGTTTCTTTGAGTTTGGATCGCCACCTTGAATCATGAATCCTGGAATGACGCGGTGGAAGGTAGTCCCATCATAGAAACCTTTTTTCGCAAGTTCGAGAAAGTTGTTGGCATGATTTGGTGCAGTCTCTGGGAAGAAACTGAGTTCAATATTCCCAAACTTCGTCTCAATCGTCGCCCTCGTTTCAATCATCTTCTTAACCTCCTCGTGTGTAAATTTTCTGTATCTTGCCTCTCCATAAGCGTTATTCATCAAGAGCAGAAATATGATCAATGCCGGGCTCATTCTAAGAAAACTGCGCCGTCTCCAACGTACCAGAGAATTCCTCATCTTTTTCCCCCTTCTGTCATTCTGATCTTTCAATGACCAATGATTCTAACCCAACTTCCAAGACTTGTCTCCTCGTAACACTCTCGCCCTTTGTAAAAGTCCTCCTCCAAGCCAGCGGTCAGAGATACGGATAAGAATGAGAGACCGCATTCTAAAACTGCGGATGTATCACTCCCCAAAGGACCATTTCTGTTTCGTTTCAAATGGCTAGATTGTTACAGACGATTTTCTTATGGATGTCCGTGATGTGATTTGTCGTCGCTTAGAACGAATAGTTCAGTTCCCTCATTTCTTGGCGAATACATTGACGCGACGAAATGTTTCAAAACACTGCCCATCCTCCCGGATGGTTTCTTCAATCATCCTTCCGATCACAAAGCGCTGAAAAGAGGGCCGGTCGTTGCCCCCCACATTTGCCAGAAAAGGAACAAGGCTTGGTTGCTCTATCCATTTTATCATAGCCTCTCTGTCCGGGAAGAGCCGATCGGCATTCTCCCCCCAAACTTTGATTTCACAGAAACGATGCTGTTGAATCAGTTCTCGGTATTCCTTTACCGAAGGCATATACCACGGCCACTGAAAATCCGAGAAATATCTTTCGAAGGCAGGATGACTCATGGCTTCCTCGATAACCCTGATAAAGTGAGAGCAATTGCCCTCTCCGGCAAAATTAAATCGGAGTATCCCGCTGTTATGCAGGCTTCTGTATACAGTCTCAAGCAACCGGTTATGATCTCTTACCCAATGGAGAGTTGCGTTTGAAACGACGACATCAAACTCGTCATTGAAACCAAGAATATCGATGTCCATTAGAAGAAACTTCAGATTCGTGGCTTGGTGTTTCCGCGTTGTTTCGATCATACTTTTTGAGGCATCGATTCCGACGACTTCGCCACGGGGAACCAACTCGGCCAACGTGGCGGTTAAGGCTCCGTCGCCACAACCGAGGTCCAGCACGCGCTCATTCCCCTGCAAGTGAAGTTCCTTGATAAGCCTGGTCCCCCACTCTTTCTGGTGGGCGGACGCTTGTTCATACTCTTTTCCGTCAAATTCGAAATTCATATTCTCTCACCGAACCTTGTGCCAGAGGCACTGGAGATGGACTTGAGCGGAACACCCGGTGTTTCTCCAGACGGCCGCTCGTGGCCTCCATTTGCCCTGAACGGCTGGGGTCCGCATGGTCCTGTAGTTATCTTCAAGAACATACCCTTTCATATGCTCCCAGAAGAAGCGGCCCTCGACGTTTTCGTTCAGAGCAAAGAGTGTTCCATTTCCAATCGTTGAATTCAGGAAGTTCTCGTAGGGCCTTCATTTACCGGGGGGATCTCGTCGGCAACAAGTGCCAACGCCATGTTTTATGAAATCAACCTTTCATTTGTCACGCAGTCGAAGCTTTTCCTGTTTTGCAATGAACCAATCTATTAGTTTGCGGGCGATGCTGATTTTGCCTGGGATAGATGGCAAGTTGTCAACTGTGAACCAGCCGGCCTCTTCAATCTCCACATCGTCAAGAGAGATTTCACCCCCTTCGTAAGCAGCCGTAAATCCGATCATGAGCGAATGGGGAAAAGGCCAGGGTTGACTTCCAAAGTATCGGATCTCTTTAACGTCCACTCCGACCTCCTCCTTGACCTCTCGAACAACAGCCTCTTCAAGCGTTTCGCCTGGCTCTACGAAGCCGGCGAGAACACTGTACATGCCAAATGGAAAATGGCGGGACCGGGCAAGAAGCAATTCGTTCCCACGTTCTACAAGGACGATGATTGCTGGAGCCAGTCTTGGAAACTGGAGGAGTCCACATTGAGGACATTCTTTTGCTCGGAAACTTGGATTTGTTGTCAATGGAGCACCACATCGACTGCAAAACCGATGTGTCCTATCCCAATCTATAATCTGCACAGCCCGGGCCGCCACCCAGAAGAGATCCTCATCCAAACGGCCATATATGTGACGCAAACCCTCAAGAGACATTCCTGCTGGCGGCGTGACATCGTCATTCAATCCCACTGCATAGCAATGACGGCCTTCAAGAAGACCCAGATAGTGTTGGCACGATGCAATCAACCCCGGCTTCGAGAAATCAACAAAACATGGAAGGCTAAGCAAGGATGGTTCTTCGATGACCAGGAGCTTATCACCCTTGAAGGCAAACCACCAGGCGGGTTCGGTTCGCTCGGTTGGGGGTATGATACCGGAGATGAAATTCAAAATAGGGACACATCCCAATTTCAATGATTTGAATGGGTCTTCCATTCTGTCATTCTTAACCTAACATCTCTCCGCAGCCAGCGGCAAGTATTGCGACGGCAAGTATTGCGATCAAGAGGAGAGGAAAAAAACGAGAGAATGGAGGCTTGGACTTTAGATAAATTATGATCTTACAGGCCCCAAGGTGATTAGCTTTCGATGCTCCAGGTTCTCGCACCTGAACAATACTTTGCAATCCCGGCGCGCGCCAGAAAAAGATGTTCTACTCTCTCGAATGAGTTTCCCCTCGTCCCGAGGAAGACTGCAAACAACGTGGCATGACCCACGAGAATCGCAGGGTTCGAAGAAATCAACGAATCGAGAACCTTGAGTCTTTCCTCCACATCATCCTTTGACTCCCCCCCGGGGAATCGGGTATTCTTGCTCCGGATCAGCCAATCCTTGATCACGGAGAAGAACCGCTGGAGGTTCTCTGGATCTCGTTCGCTTTCTCCCTCAAGATCACCCACATCAATTTCCAGCAGACATTCGTTGGTCTGATAATCAATCCCCAATCGGCTGCTGAGGATCTCCGCCGATTCTATCGCCCGCTTTGACGGACTCGTGACTATTCGTTCTATGTCGAAAGAGCCGTAATAGAGGACCCTATTCTCTATCTGCCTTCGTCCTGTTTCCGTGAGACTGGGATCGAGTTTCCTGCAGGTGAAGACCTTCATCCGATTTGTTACACATTCACCATGACGCTGAAGAAACATGTACTTTTCGCTCCTCAGGCTGAACGACAAATCAACGAGATTCTCTTTTTCTTTATCCCGATTCCAGATAGGTCACAGTTCTTGGATGATGAGTATTTCTTCCAAAGTATGATGACCTTGTAGAGACTGACAAGGTGCCATTGATCTATTTCTTATGAAGCGTTTAACAGGGCGGGTTTTAGAATGGCCAAAGAAGGAGATTTCGAGCAGCGAAGGGCGCTCCTACGAAAATCCTTATTCACCCCGCAAAGCCCCGCTTTTCAGAACAGGGATATAGGGGTACATTAAAATATCTGCCCGCACCTTTGATAAGGTGCGGGGTCTACCTCAAAGAAAACCCCCGTGTTTTAACAAGGGGTGCGGGGTTTACTTCTTTGCCTTTAACCCTCTTTTCTGAAGATGTGGGATCAAACCCCCATCCTCAATCAATTCCTGCATGAAGGCTGGGATGGGTTTTGCAGAGAACTTTTTCTGTTGCGTCAGGTCGAAGATCTCTCCAGTCGTCAAATCAACTTGAACCTGATCTCCGTCGTTTATCGCCTTCGACGCCTCCGGAGATTCGAGGAGTGGGAGTCCCTGGTTAAATCCATTTCGGTAGAAGATGCGAGCGAAACTCTCTGCAATGATGCACGAGATTCCGGCTGTCTTCAAAGCCAGTGGAGCATGTTCCCGGGATGAGCCGCAGCCGAAATTCCTTTGAGCCAGCAGAATGTCCCCTTTTTTCACCTCTTTCTTAAACTCAGGCCGCTCATCCTCCATCACATGCTTGGCCAGTTCTCCCGCATCGGTCTGGTTGAGGTAACGGGCAGGGATGATTGCATCCGTGTCCACATCCGACCCAAATTTCCAGACTCTTCCCTCTAGTTTCATAAATTTCCCATAAAGAAGGGGGCAAGGATTCGAGGATTCAAAGGTTCGAGGGTAGAAGGTAGGAGGTGGAATGTGGTTTTGACCACTTTCTACTCTCTACTTTCCACTCTCAGACACTGGATCCCTTGACCCCTTTCTTTAACACTTCTTCAGGATGACAGATTCTTCCTTTGACCGCACTGGCTGCAGCTACTGCAGGGCTTGCGAGATAAACCTCGCTCTGGGCATGGCCCATCCTCCCGCGGAAATTGCGGTTCGTCGTAGCCAGAGACCTCTCTCCTTCTGCCAAGACACCCATATAGCCTCCGAGGCAAGGGCCGCAGGTGGGCGGGCTGATCACTGCACCCGCTGAGAGAAATAGCTCAAAAAGGCCTTCCTTCAAGGCCTGGCGGTAGATCTCTTGGGTGGCAGGAATGATGATGAGTCTCAATGAAGGGGCGATCTTTTTCCCTTTTAAAATCTTTGCTGCCACACGGAGGTCTTCGAGACGGCCATTGGTACAGGAGCCGATGACGACTTGGTCGATCTCGATCTTTCCAACCTCCCTCACATCTTTAGCGTTGGAAGGAATGTGAGGAAGTGACACCTGCGGGTAAATCTTTGAGGCATCATATTCGTGCACATTTCTGTATCGGGCTTCAGGGTCACTCTGGTAGAGCCGATAGGGTCTTTTAGCCCTCTTCTTGACATACTGAAGAACGATCTCATCGGGTTCAAAAATACCACTCTTTCCTCCGGCTTCAATCGCCATATTGGCCATCGTGAACCGGCCCTCCATGGACAGTTTCCTGATCGTCTCTCCGGAGAATTCCATTGCTTGATAGAGAGCTCCATCAACGCCGATCTGTCCGATCGTGAAAAGGATGAGGTCTTTTCCGGAAACCCAGGGATTCAGTTTTCCATGGAAGATGAACTTGATGCTCTCCGGAACCTTAAACCAGAGCCTCCCTGTAGCCATCACAGCCGCGAGGTCCGTGCTGCCCACTCCGGTTGAAAAGGCCCCAAGGGCACCATATGTACAGGTATGACTGTCCGCCCCGATCACCAGATCCCCCGGCAGGACCAGACCCTTTTCAGGAAGAAGGGCATGCTCGATCCCCACCTCTCCGATCTCAAAATAATGGGTGAGGCGATGGGCCTTTGCAAAATTCCTGAGGACTTTGCATTGTTGGGCAGAAAGGATGTCCTTGGCAGGTGTGAAGTGATCAGGGACCAAGACGACACGATCCCGATTGAATACCTTTTTTGCCCCCATCTCCTCAAAGGCCTGGATGGCAAGGGGCGCGGTGATATCGTTGCCAAGGGCTAGATCGACCCGAGCATCGACGAGATCACCAGGGGAGACCCCTTTTTTCCTGGCATGGGAGGCCAGGATCTTCTCTGTAATCGTCATCGGATGCGTTTTGGCCATCACATCAGACCTACTGACTTCTGCTTCTTGAATTCAATCTTGTTCAGCGCATTGATGTAAGCCTTGGCACTGGCTACAATCACGTCGGTGTCTGCGCCCTGGCCAATCACTGTTTGGCCCTTCTCCTCCAGTTTCACAGTCACCTCTCCCTGGGCCTCCGTACCGCCGGTAATGGCGTTGATGGCGAACTGAAGGAGTTTCGACCTCGTGCGAGTCATCTTCTTGATCGTTTTAAAGGTGGCATCTACTGGCCCATCACCAAAACCCGCCTCCTGGATGATTTTTCCATCCACCTCCATCTTAACCGTGGCCGTGGGAACGGTGATATTTCCTGCGATGACATTGAGATAGACGAGCTTGAAGCGCCGGGGCATTCGGAGGATCTCTTCCGCGACGATCGATTCAATATCCTCATCATAGATCTCGCGTTTCTTGTCCGCCAGCTCTTTGAATCGCTTGAAGGCCAGTTCCAAATCCTCCTCAGAGAGCCGGAACCCTAAGTCCTTCAACCTCTCTCTGAAAGCATGACGTCCGGAGAGCTTTCCCAAGACGAGGGAAGACTTCGGAATCCCCACCGATTGCGGTGTCATGATTTCATAGGTCTGTTTCTCCTTCAGGATACCATCTTGATGAATCCCAGACTCATGGGCAAAGGCGTTTGAACCGACAACGGCCTTGTTGGGTTGGACCACCATTCCGGTGATCTTTGAGACCAAACGGCTGGAGGCAAAGATATGTTTCGGAATGACCCGTGTGTAGAACGGAAACAGATCCTTCCGTGTGCGGATCGCCATGACCACTTCTTCGAGGGAGGTGTTTCCTGCCCTCTCGCCGATCCCGTTGATTGTGCACTCCACCTGTCTGACACCGTTTTGGATCGCAACAAGGGAATTGGCAACGGCCAGACCAAGATCATTGTGGCAGTGAACGCTCAACGTGACCTTTTCTATCCCTTTTACCGTTTGGCGGAGGGTTCGAATCAGTTCTCCAAACTCAGAGGG
>JBEKDJ010000098.1:0-14879 GCA_050014415.1 Thermodesulfobacteriota bacterium
AAGATGGAGCCATTATAAATTTTGACCACCTTGCTAATTTCTTTAGAAATGGGTATACATAATCCCCAGTATTTTAAAGGTTTTTCAACTTGAAGTATCAACTTTCGCGCTTTTTTCAGGTAGAATATGGGAATATCTTATAAAGTACTTATCATCGATGATGAAGAAATGATGAGAAATCTCCTCGTTTTATTATTTTCTGAACATGGGCATAACTGTGAAACCGCACAAGATGGCATAGAAGCCTTGGAAAAAATCAAAAAGAATTCTTTTGATGCAGCGGTAATAGACATTGTCATGCCTCTTATGGATGGGATTACTCTTACCAAAGAATTGTTAAAATTAAATCCTAACCTTCCCATCATGATAATGACCGGGCACGCCGATGAACATTCTGCCGAATTAGCGATTGAGGCAGATGCTCGGGAATTCATAAAAAAGCCATTTTCCATCGACGAATTTATCCTCCGTTTTGTTAAAATGATGCGTCACCATATGGGGGAGAAAGAGTTGCTGGCTCTTTCCCTCACTGATGAGCTAACAGGCTTGTATAATCGGCGAAGATTCTTTGTGTTGACAGAACAGTATCTAAAGGTAGCCCATCGAACAAAGAAAAGGTTGTTACTCCTTTACATCGATTTAGATAATTTAAAATGGATTAACGACCATTTCGGACATCACGGAGGAGACCAAGCATTAATAAACTTTGCCACCATCCTTAAGAAGACTTTTCGTGAGTCGGATATTATTGCTCGGATTGGGGGAGATGAATTTGTAGCTCTATTAGAATCCACTGATGAGAACGATGAAATACTTATAACTCACTTGTATGAAAACATAAAAGATTATAATACCACACGAATTCGCCATTATAACCTGTCGATTAGTGTGGGAACTGCTCAGTTTGATCCTGAATATCCCGTTTCGATAGATGAACTCCTATCTAAGGCAGATGCCTTAATGTATGCTCAGAAACGAGAAAAGAAGGGAATTCTTCAAAGAAACCATGGGATGGGGGTAGAAACATTTAATAAAAGAGAGAAAAGAAGTCATCCCCGGTTTTCCATTGATTTGCCCCTTGAATATCAGGATATGGATAACTCCCATGCACGTGGAGCGATTGTTGTCAATGCAAGCGAAACAGGATTTCTCATTGAATCCGGCAAAGACATTCCTATTGGTACAGAACTAAATATCACCGTCCTTTATCTGAAGGGGTTCGAATTGGCTAATTTCAAAGTCACGGGAAAGATCGTGTGGAAAGAACCTTATTCGAAAGAAGATTGGAAAGGAGACCCATACTGGACAGGGTACCAGTATGGATTAGAATTTACTCAGATATTGGATGAGGATCGTTGGAAACTGAACCCCCTTCTCAGTGACCGATACATTGCAGAGGAAGTCTCATATAATCTGTAAAGGTCATTTTAAACACAGGATGCAAGGGAGATGGAACCCATTAAAGTTGTTGTACGATATAAAGATGGTAGGGTAATTAAGGGTTCTACCCAAGATTTCTTTCCTAATAGGGACCGTTTCCATCTCTTTCCGGCTGATAAACCTTCTGGTGAGGCAATCGAAGTGTTTATGAAAGGACTGAAGGCTATCTTCATGGTTCGGGATTTCATCGGGGAACCCCTGTATAAAGAACAGAAGAAGTATGTTGAAGGAGAAAAGCCTTCTGGTAAAAAAGTGGAAGTAACTTTTATAGATGGTGAAGTGTTGGTCGGGTCAACATTGGGTTATGATCCTAACCGACAAGGTTTTTTTATCTTTCCGGCAGATCCCAAAAGCAACAACATAAGGGTATATGTAGTTTCCTCTGTTGTAAAAAAAGTCCGCTACATATAATTCTACCTTACAAGTGCTTCCATAACCTGTTGTTTGCAGGACTCTGGTTTAAGAATAGATCGATACTCAATTGTCATAAAGCAAAGGCAAGGTAAGCAATGACTCTGCCTTTCTTTATCTAAAGCTTCCCTTATGCTTGCTTTCAATTGGAAATCTGCACCCATGCGTGCAGGCCAATCTTCACTCTTTGGTAGGTGCACTCCTCAAAAAATAAATCAATATTCAGTTGTCAAAGAGCAGAGGTAGCGCCAATTTTCCTTAAACAGCGACAAAAATTGTCAATTTGACCATAACCTCAATATAAAATCTCTGTAAATTCGGATTCTTAAGTTTGGCATATAATATGCTTCTCTTAAAAAATGGAAGGAGCTAAGTTGTAATGGCTAAAGGTCGTGTAAAATGGTTTAATGAGCAGCTGGGCTTCGGATTTATTTCCAAGGACGATGGAAACGACGTATTCGTTCACTTCTCCACTATTAAAAGGGATGGTTTTAAATCCCTTAATGAAGGCGACGAGGTAGAGTTCGAAGTTTCCCAGGGTCCGAAGGGACTGCAGGCGGGGAACGTAGTCGTTTTGGGCTGAAATAGAAACACGTTAAGCTCAAGAGGAAAGAGACCTCAGTTTTTTCTTTTGGGATCTTTTTCAAATATTTTATTGAACTTTAAGATACATCTTCAAGCGGATAACCAATACAAGATAAGGAGGAGAAAAGTTAAAAAGAAATTATCCGAGGAAGCCAGACCTAAGACCAAGAAGGTTCAATTCAATTTGTTTGCCCCTGAAGCTAAGAGGGTATTTTTAGTAGGAGGTTTCAACAATTGGGATGTCGATAACCTCCTGATGAAGAGAATAAGAAAGGAACCTGGAAGGCTAACTTCACCCTACCACCAGGAAGATATGAATATCGTTTCAGAGTTGATGGAGTCTGGCATGATGACCCAAATGCCCATGAAAGGGTTGAAACCCTCTATTGGGGGAGGTTTCACTATCTGCTATAAATCCTCTGTTCTAGACATATCAAAAAAGTCGCGATTTGATATTCATATATTCAGTTGGCACCGATGCAAGCTTTCACTCGGTAATCTTCAATTGCATAGGCATCGGGTAGCTGAGGACTTGTAGGGCATGCCGTGTAAAACGCATGACTTGTCGGTTAAAGTCCGACCGTGGGAGTTCGGTAGTTCGCCCACGTAGCTTGAGGGAGGTGTCAAGGATAACCTAAAGCACTAAGTTTCCTGACAAAGGCTCCTTAAGGGAGTTGAGCAAACCTATGGGTCGCAGCGCGAGCGAACCTGGATGTAGCCTCGAAATTCACAATGGAGCTGTCGAACCTTTCCTACAGAGGGGAAGGCCGGAGCATCTATCCTGACGATAACTGCCGTAACCGATAGATGGGCTCCCGGGGTAACAGGGATGACACGCAGGGGAAGCCACACGACAATGAACACGGGAGGCCCTTGTCGATGCTCGTTAGGAGGGCAACCGGTAAAATATGGGATAATGGCGAAAAAGCTCCCTTATGCAGGATGGGCCTTGTGGGGGATAGGGTAGCTCCCGATTAGCCGGACATCTGACCTGACCTCCGTGAATCGTTTCAGTGGATGAGTTAGAATGATTAACCCTCCTTTCTTCCCTTTTTCTGTATCCTTACTTTTTGGCCAAATTCCTTCCTTCTTCTTTGATAATAACTTTCTCTCTTTTTCTGCCTCTCCTTTTCAGGTTGTTTCTTCCTCCGTTCCCTGGAGGCCATCACCCAGGCACACTTGTTGGAACAGTATCGCTTCTCTTTTTTGGTGGCCCTAAGAAAATATGCTCCACAGTCCTCTCGCTGACATTTCCGAACAGAATTTAATGAAAACTGGCTCAATACTGAAACGAACTCCGAAAGCAGTTTCTCCTCAATGCGGGAGTAGATCATGGCTACTTTCTCTCTGCCTACCAAAATTGCTATTTCCGGTTTGAAGGTAAATGCAATATAATCCTCAGCGAACGTTGACAATGGTTGTCCCTTAGTTTTGGAGTAAATGATGCTTGTTAATGCCGGTTCAACTTCTGAGATCCCTGGTTCTTCAGGTTTCTCTAAAGCTCTTTCCATATTTTCAGTAACACCGTAAAGCGGTCTGATCATAATTTTCTTTGGTTTTTTTGATCCAGACAGGACCTTTTGCAGAAAATCTCTCAGTAGGCACTGAATCTTCTTCAATTCATCCCTTTTCTCCTTCCATTTCATTAAATCCCGGTCACTAATTGCCCAAAGGCCGAGGCTCCCATAGGCAATCTCCCTTATCTGTTCCCAATACCTGATGATTTCACTAATAGTGATAGTTTGGGAGTCAATATCTGCATTAATCAGGTCCAAAAACCAACGCAGCCGTCCTTTCGTGGTCATCAATTTCTTTCCCATTGGGTTTTCCTCTCATTATGTGAGAAAGATTAATAGCATATCGCTCATGTGTTGTCAAGCATTTTTATAGTTTATTATATTTATTATTAGACCCAATAAAATATATTATTATGCTTGACTACTCTAAGGTGTAGGAGTATAGTTCAAAAAGAAAGAAGAATAGAAGAAAGGAATTGAACCATTTATGTATCAGGAAATAGTTGGCCTCATGAAACAAGAAGGGGTCAGGTCAACCCAGTCACTAAATATTCTTCTCGCTACTTTAGAAGAGCAGAGGGAGGAAGAGTTACTCCGGGATGAGGAGCAAGCGATGGAAGACTTCAACCTCTTAGGTGGGCAAAGGATCGAGACGCTTATCCTCAGCTTAGTTCACGAAGAAATTGATCAGGCAGAGTATGGGGAAAACCCAGGTGAAGACAATAAAAGAGAAGCGATGGAAGAATAGTTTATCCCGATCAGTGGGAGGAACACGCACAGCCTGGAGGAAACGCCAGCTTGCAAAACTCCGGAATCTGGAGGAGAGGAGGGAGAAGCA
Source organism: Thermodesulfobacteriota bacterium (assembly GCA_050014415.1). Lineage (GTDB taxonomy): Bacteria > Desulfobacterota > BSN033 > BSN033 > UBA1163 > JBEKDJ01. Next base: position 4,792 of record JBEKDJ010000098.1, read on the forward strand.
TATCCGAAAATCTCCGGACAATCTTTCTCCGTCCGGATTCCAAAAAATCTAATGATGCGCTTGACCTAATAAAAGTGGGAATGGAGTTCCTTTCACCTAATCTCCACTCCCTCAAAAAGGACAATTTGCTATGAACAAGATACATCTATCTCCATCTGGTGTCAAGCCAATTTTCAATTTCTCAATATACGTGGAACTTGGATATTCAACACTAGATGGAAGTTATAGGCAATCACTGGAGGAGCAAGTCATATCCTTCTCCGGTCCTACTGACAACCCTCAATATTCCAAGGACGACAAAATGAGATTCACGGTCAACAAACTTCCAGAACTTATCTCCAGTCTCATTTGGCACATGAAGAACCGACATGAAAAGCTAACCAGCCAGGCCGCAGTAGAACGGTTTCTCACACGGGCTGGAGTCCTCATTCTTGAACGTATACCAGCACTCAAGCAATTGAACGCCAAACGAAGGATAGTATTGGAGAGTGGCACTGAGCAGGAGTGGTTCGCACTTATCGAGCGGAACTATTCGTTTGGCTATCGGATTTCCATCAAAACACTCTCCAAAACAATTTACGCCTTCGAGTGGGTCAGCTCCAAAATAACGGAGATAGCGGCAGACTTGGGTATCAACCAAGAAGTAGTCGTGACTGCATCACTCGTCGCAGGATTGAGTACGTCAGCGAAGTGGGTTCCATCACATTACTCCGATTTGATGATGGATGAGACTATGCGTTTCGTAACCTGGGTGCAGGGGTTGGTGGAGGAACCATAACGGAATCCCCTCATACCCCCTTATATACTTCGTATAAGGACTACTCAAAGGCAAAAAGGCATTAAGGCAAAAAGGCAAAGATCGGAAGATGAATGAGGGGAGGCACTTCAAACCAATGGAGGCAACGTGCTGGCCCTCATGCCCTCCGACCATACAGGGCAGGGTGCCTCCTTCTTCAATGTCATCTGCAAGGGGTCTCTGCCCTGGTGGGAAATAGACGGCCTGGGGGGTTCGGGGGGCGAAGCCCCCTGATAGGAAGTAAAGGTTCCAATCTAATATGGATAGAGAAGAATACCTTGTTCAAAAATCAAATTTGAAATTTATAAGCATCTTTTCAATATGAGGTTGAAATAAATTGCGAGCAGCAATCTATGCCAGAACATCCACAAACGATGGAAGTTCGAACCCATAGGTTCAACTTTCGCCTCTTCGAGAATTTGTTGAGAAACGGGGATGGCAATTAGTTGGCGAGTTCATAGACCAGGAAAGCGGTTTGAAGGGAAAGCGGATTGGATTTGAATCGGTGATGAAACTTGCCAAGGGAAGAAAGATTGACACTATTGTGGTAGTCTCTTTGGATCGGTGGGGAAGGAGTCTAAAGCAATTGGTCAATAGTCTGGATGAACTTGTGAGTCTCGGAGTATCTTTTGTTTCCCTTCGTGAATCCCTCGATTTTTCAACGCCTACAGGTGAGTTGATGACCCATTTGCTCGCCGCTTTTTCTCAGTTCGAGGTAGCATTAATCGAAATGCGTGTAAAAGCAGGTTTAGCTAATGCAAGGGCAAAAGGGAGAAAATTAGGGAGACCCCGAAAGGAAGTAGACCTGGATATGCTAACAGGTTTGAGGCAGCAGGGTATCACTTTCAGAGAGATTGCGAAACGCATGAGGGTGAGCCTATCCCTTGCTTTTGAAACCTATGTAAATTCGCTCCCTGCAAACGCAATAAATTCAAAGGTCAAAGAAGGCAGTTGATTATGTTCATAAACCAGATGATTAATGAACACCGAGTCCTATACAAAGTTTGATTTTCTTTCCATCTGGCTATTCATGACGCAACTGAAGGAACACGAAAGCCAATGAAGGTTCAGAAGAGATAAGGTAAAGCAAATAGGCTAACCGTTTAAGAAGTTAAAAAGAGAGTTTAGAAGCTTAAAGAAGTAATAAGTGGTAATCAAGGAAATAAGAAGTTTGAAATAAGACTAATTAGTTTAAAGAAGTAAGAGATTCAAAGAATAGAAAGTAAGGTAGTATAAGACCTTGGTATGGGGACTTTTCCTCTAATATAAGAACCTTAAAGTAACCCTTAGACATCATAGTATAAGAAAACTATAGCAAAGGATGAAGGAAGTTTACAGAAAGAGAAGAAGAAAGATTGAGCTTATTGAATTGTCCTTGGTAAGGATAGGTAGCTATAGCTTTAAACAACCATGAACTTTATTGCCTTATCTAAGAATAATGTAAAGGAACAAATCTCTTAAAACCTATTAGAAAGCTTACCTGAAGATAAATGGTTGATAAAGGCTTTGAGCAATACTTAACCGTTGAACAATTGGCTTCCTACATTAAACGGAGCAAGGGAGCGATACGGAATCTTGTTCTAAGAAGAGCTATTCCCTATCGTAAACCGGCAGGCCGTCTCATCTTCTTGAAAGAGGAAATCGACCAGTGGGTTCAAAATGCACCTGGGAAGAAACTGGAAGAGATAGAAAATGACCTTGGGGATAAAGAGAGTTTTAAGTCATCAATAAAAAGAAATTGACAAAAAAGTTGAAAGGTGATATTTATATCACATGACAGGTGAGAAGCCGTCCATTGAGTCGATACTGAGGGGATTGGTTAAAGAAAGAAGTCTGAAGAAAGTGGCCCATGACCTGGGGATTGACCATGCAAGCCTTTACAGGTCTTTGAAGGATGGCTCAAATCTCAAACTAAATAGAATTGAAGCCATCCTCAACTATTTCGGGTATGAACTCAATATCTCAAAACGAAAGGAGGTGAAGCGGACAAGATCAAGTCAAAAAGTCTTAAAAGAAGGGAAGTGACTTGAATGGGAGTCTATCTAAGGGGGAAGAGTTATTATATTGACTTCTATGAAGATGGGAAGCGTTACACGGAAAGAGTCGGACAGGTAAGCAAGAGCGTTGCAGAAGAGAAATTGTCAATCCGAAGGTCTGAGGTTATTCGGGGAGAATGGAAGCCCAAAAAGATCCAGATTTCCTTTGACAAATTTAAAGAAGAATACCTTGAACTGACCAGGGGAGACAAGAAGCCTAAATCCTCACTCCGGGATGAATGCTCGTTGAAACATCTTTCCAAAACCTTCGATGGTAGGATGCTATCAGAGATCAACCCTTTGTTGATTGAAAAATATAAAAAAACCCGGAAGGAAGAGGGGGCAGAGCCAGCAACAGTCAACAGGGAATTGGGTTGTCTAAGGCACATGTTCAACATGGCGATCAAATGGAAGAAGGCTCAGATCAATCCGGTTAGAGAGGTAAAGTCCTTGAAGGAACCTAAAGAGAAAGAGCGTATACTCACCGAGGAAGAAGAGGCCAGGTTATTGGAGACGGTGAGGGCCTCTCCTAAAGAGAAACACCTTGAACCAATCATCATAGCGGCCCTCAATACCGGGATAAGGAAAGGGGAGATCCTCAATCTAAAATGGTCAAATGTTGATTTTAAGACTGGCCATATCTTAGTTGAAGAGACGAAGAACGGGGAAATCCGCAGGGTCCCCATGAATAAGAAATTGACAGAAACCCTTGAAGGTGCTAAAAAACTCTCTAAAAGCGAATATGTCTTTTCGGATAACGGGAAGCCTACCAGAGATGTCAAAACAGGATGGTGGTCAGCATTAAAGAAGGCTAAAATTGAGGGGTTTAGATTTCATGACCTCCGCCATACTTTTGGGTCGCGGTTAGGAATGGCAGGCGTTGACATTAGAACGATTCAAGAATTGATGGGACACAAAGACATTAAGATGACCATGAGATATTCACATCCGACACCCGAACACAAAAAGAATGCCGTCAAAGTGCTGGATGCAGTCACAACGTTTTTCACAACAGTGGATAGAAAGCCGGATTCACATAAAGTTGTAAGCATCGGAAATTATTAAGATGGGCGATTAGCTCAGTTGGATAGAGCGTTGGTCTCCGGAACCAAAGGCCGTGGGTTCAATTCCCGCATCGCCCGCCATTTTTCTATCAGGTCGAGTTTATGAGAAAATGGAGCGCCTGTTTTTTATCCTCCTTTTTGATTGTGGGAATGGTTTCGATTTCCGGGCCGTTTCATATTCTCAGGTTGGTCGCACCTGAAGTTAGAGGAGAGGCACGCCTTACTCCTGCACAGGATCTGGATAAGGAAGGGAAAAAAGAGGAGACAGATTCACATTATATTCAACTTCTGAAACAGTTGAAGGAGAAGGTGGATGGTTGGCTGAAGTCGCTTAATGAACGAATTGAGAGGGAAGACATCACTCGTCTTGAGGTTCGATTCTTAGAGATTCTGAGAAATATCTTGGAGTGGGTGAAGGAGAAGATTGATTCAAAGATAGAATCGGAAGAAAAGAAACCAGAAAAGAAAGAAAGAGGATTAATCCAAGATACGCATCACGTTGTCTTTCCGTTCTTGGAAAAAGGATGAGAGAAGGAAGGGTACTGATTCCATCTGGGGCGATCCAATTGGAGGGTCTCTTGAGTATTCAAGAGACTCTTCATATTAAAGGCGGTGTGATTCTTTGCCACCCTCATCCAAAACATGGCGGGAATATGTATCACCCCGTCATCACGGCTGCAGTGGAGGCGGCATCTGAGGAAGGATTTTCCACTCTTCGCTTCAACTTCAGAGGTGTCGGCGAAAGCGAAGGCTCTTATGGGGAAGGAACCGGAGAGAAGGAGGACGTAAAGGCCACGATCGATTACTTCTGTTCGAGGCTGAAAGACTCCCATCCTTCACTCATTCTGTTAGGATATTCTTTTGGAGCCTGGACAGGCCTGTCCGTTGCCGCCGAGGATGGACGGATTCATGGGTTAGCGGGCATCGCCCCACCTCTTGAGCTTTACGATTTTAGGTTCTTGGGGAAATGCAAGAAGAGAAAACTCTTTGTTGCAGGAAACCAGGATCTGTTTTGCTCCACCCCGGTCTTAGAAACATGGTTCCAGCTCCTCGAAGAGCCGAAATCCCTGGCCATCATTCCAGGAGCAGATCATTTTTTCTATTCACATACTCGCTTGCTCATCCAGCCCATACGAGAATTCTTGAGCAAGTTCTGAGTTTTGAGCTTGAAGTAAATGATCCAAGCCGAACACTCCCAACTAACAACTTATCCGAAAATAATTTGCCCGCCTCCCGTGGAGAGGAGGAAAGGGGGATTTCACAAAGAGCTATTATTTGGGGAGAGCCCTTGCCTCAAGAGTCCGATCACCGAACTCTTAGTTGGGAACTAGTTTCTGTAAGCCCCAGCCAATTCGATAGAAAAGATGGCGGATTGGATAGGTTCTAACGACCCTGCGCATCGCTGTCTTCATCCTGATATCATTTCCCACGTAAGATAAGAAGAACCGCCAGCGGTCTGTTCGAGTAATTGGCAGTTTTGCGAGCCTCCATTTCTCTACAGAGCGGTTAAGGCGAAGGAGATTTTTCATCTTCTCCCGTAGAGAAAGAACCGGTCTTCGATAGGAGCGATCAAAATCGATGAGGAGAAGTTGCTCTCTAGCGATCATCATGTTTTTGAGTTGAAGATCCCCATGAAAGAATCCCGTCTCGTGGAACTGGCGAAGGAGGATGCCAGCGGATCGAATCATCTTGCGTTTCTTATAAAGATTGTCAGGAGAAGGGGAGGGACCAATCTCATGAAAATACTGTACTAGATTTAATGCACAAGGGACTTCCAAGGAGAAAAGATAGGGATGGTAGAAAGGAAATAGGGTGAGCCGATGGATAGCACCGATGAGTTCAATCGTCGGAATACCGGATGATCTCATCTCTTCTGTCAAAGCCAGCTCCCGAAAGGATCTTGAACCAAAGAGATAGAGATTCCGAGTGAAGAGGCCGAACAGACCTCCGTGTGAATAGCGCCGGACGATCATCCTTTCCCCATTCTTGATAGGGATAGAAGGGTGAAGAGATCTCCCCATCAAATAGCGGGTAGCATCACGGTGCCTTCGAAAGAAGGTCTCTAAGTCTGCGATCCCCTGCTGAAGAAGGAGATCTTTATACTCGTCTTTGAGAAGAAGAAAGGTCTTTCCCTTCTCGATGATTGAGAATGAGGGAGGGATTGGGATGTTTTTGAACATCTTGACTTAAGTTAATGGAATCTATCCGGTTTGTCAATCCGGACGCATGACAAGAGAATTGACAACTGGGGGATTGTATTATATTTTTAGACCATTGTAATCGCCCAAGATAGGAGACGCTTGTGGAATACGAACCGGTCATTGGCCTGGAAGTTCATGCTCAACTCCTCACAAAATCAAAAATATTCTGTAGTTGCTCTACCGCGTTTGGCGAGGAGCCCAATACCTTAACCTGTCCTGTCTGTACCGGACAGCCTGGTTCTCTTCCGGTGATGAATCGGAAGGCGGTAGAGTTTGCGATCAAATTGGGATTGGCCACTTCATGCCGGATTGCACTCTATAGTCTCTTCGCTCGCAAGAACTATTTCTATCCTGATCTCCCAAAGGGTTATCAAATCTCGATGTACGAGCTTCCCTTGGCTGTGGATGGTTTTGTCGAAATCGTCAATCAAGGGCAGAAGAAGCGGATTGAGATTATCCGGATCCACATGGAAGAGGATGCAGGGAAGTTGAAGCATGGCGAGACACCAGAAACTGTGTCGTTCAGTTTTGTCGATTTCAATCGAACTGGCGTTCCTTTGGTTGAGATTGTGAGCGGGCCGGACATCCGGTCCCCGCAAGAGGCAGGTGAATACTTAAGGAAGCTGCGAGCTATCCTTCAGTATCTGGAGATCTCGACAGGGAATATGGAGGAGGGGAGTTTCCGATGCGACGCTAATGTCTCTGTCCGGCCGAAAGGCCGGGAAGTATTTGGGACACGGACGGAATTGAAGAACATGAACTCCTTCCGACATGTGGAGAGAGCTTTAGAATATGAGATCAAGCGGCAGATTGCGCTTCTAGGCGAAGGTGAAGAGGTGGTTCAAGAGACACGGCTCTGGGATACAAATCAAGGGATCACGATCTCGATGAGGGGAAAGGAGGAGGCTCATGATTATCGCTATTTCCCGGACCCGGACCTTGTCCCGCTCAGAATCGATGAAGCGTGGATTGAGGAGATCCGAAGACGCCTGCCTGAACTTCCTGACGAGAAAAAGGGGAGATTTGTGAGGGACTATGGGATTCCTGAGTATGATGCCGAAATCCTCACCTCCACGAGGGCGATGGCATCTTACTATGAGGAATGCGTCCGACTCTTCCCTGAACCCAAGACGGTGAGCAACTGGATGATGGGCGATCTCCTCCGGGAGCTTAAACGGGATGAGAAGGAGATCGAACAGTCCCTTCTGACCCCTTCGCACCTGGCGGAGATGCTTTCAATGATGAAAGAGGGTACGATTAGCGGGAAGATCGCCAAAGACGTTTTTGAAGAGATGTATCGAGGCGGTGAACGTCCGGGGAAGATTGTTAAGGATAAAGGATGGGTCCAAATCCTGGATGAGGTTGAGATCGCAAGGGCGATCGAAGGGGTGATGAATGCTAATCCAAAACTGGTAGAGGATTATCGAAAGGGAAAGGAGAAGATCTTCGGCTTCTTCGTAGGAGAGGTGATGAAGCAAACCAAAGGCAAAGCGAATCCGAAACTCGTCAATGAGTTGTTAAAGCAGAAATTGAAGGGGTAGGATAGGTGTGATGAGATTCAAGACGATTGAATGGATGGGAGATCGGGTCAGGCTTCTGGATCAGAGGAGACTTCCTCTGAAGGTTAGCTATTTAGATTGTAAAGACGCTTCTTCTGTGGCGCAGGCCATTCGGTCAATGGCCATCCGCGGCGCACCGGCGATCGGAGTGGCTTCGGCCATGGGAATCGCCCTCGCTGCGAAAAAGACTCCATCCCGTCGGCCTGGAGACTTCTGCAAGCGCATTGAGAAGGTTTGTGATCAGATGAGAGCGACCCGACCGACAGCCGTTAATCTCTTTTGGGCGATCGGTCGAATGAAAAGCATTCTGGATGAGGTCCATTTCTATGGCATCGACGAGACGAGGGCGAGGTTGGTGGAAGAAGCCCTTCGTATTTATAGAGAAGACGTCGAAGTCAATCGGAAAATTGGAGAAAATGGAAAGATCCTTATCCGAGGGGGAGAAGGTGTGCTCACTCATTGCAACGCAGGCGGCTTAGCCACGACCGGCCATGGGACCGCATTGGGGGTGATCCGGGCAGCTTGGGCTGAAGGGAAGAGGTTCCGTGTGTTTGTTGATGAGACGAGGCCCTTGCTTCAGGGAGCTCGACTCACTGCCTGGGAGTTGGTACAAGAGAAGATTCCTACCACGGTTTTGACCGACAATATGGCCGGGTGGTTGATGAAGAAGGGGAAGATAAACCTCGTTCTGGTGGGGGCTGACCGGATCGCTCGAAACGGCGATACTGCCAACAAGATCGGGACCTATAGCCTTGCGATCCTCTCAAGGTGGCATCACCTTCCCTTTTACGTGGTCGCTCCGACATCGACATTCGACCATTCTTTGACCTCTGGAAAGGATATCCCTATCGAGGAAAGAGCCCCAATAGAAGTGACCCACTTTGGAGGGAAGCGAATTACTCCAAAAGGCGTTGAAGCCTCTAACCCTGCCTTTGATGTGACTCCCCATTCTTTGATTCACGGTATCATCACTGAGAAGGGAATTGTCCGAAAACCCTTCGTAAGAGGGATGAGAAAGATCAAAAGCAGATGAAGAACCCGATCATCACGCTGCTCAGCGATTTTGGGACAAAGGATCACTATGTCGCATCGATGAAAGGGACGATTTTGAATATCAATTCCCAATGCACCTTGGTTGACATTACCCATGACATCAAGTCCCATGATATAGAGGAAGGGGCCTTCATCTTGTCCAATGTCTATTCCTTTTTTCCTAGGGGAACGATCCATCTCTGTGTGGTCGATCCAGGCGTGGGGGGGCCAAGGAACCCCATTCTCCTCGTGACCGCAGACCATTTTTTTGTGGGTCCGGACAATGGCATCTTCACCTTCGTTTTGGCGAGGGAGAAGGTGAAGCAGATGGTGGCCCTCACGAACCAGAAGTATTTTCTCTCTCAGGTTAGCATGACTTTCCACGGAAGAGATCTCTTTGCCCCTGTCGTCGGTCACCTCTCCTTAGGCGTCAAACCCAATGCCTTCGGAAAGAAAGTCCGCTCTTGGACGAAGTTGACTTTTCGAAAACCCCGAGTGGAGGGAAGGAAGTTGGTCGGAGAAATCCTCCACATCGATACCTTTGGAAACCTGATCAGCAGTATCGATGAAGAACACCTTCTCCATTTTGTGAAGGGGCGCGCCTATTTCATCAGAGCCGGTAAGAGAATGATCCGAGGTTTGAAAAAAGGGTATTGGGAGGGGAGAAAAAATGAGGCGATGGCCCTTTTGGGGAGCGGAGGACTCTTGGAGATCTCCTTCAGAGAAAGGAGTGCTCAGAAGATCTTGAAGGCTGAGAAGGGGGACCAGATTACGATCGAGACAAGCGAATAATCAAGCACACCGATTGCCTATGGTCCAGTGCCTATCCTCTGGACTGTTGGAGTAAATGATGATTTCGAAAAAAGCGCAGGAGATTCCCCCGTTCATTGTGATGGATGTCCTCGAGAAGGCTCAAGAGCTCGAGCGGATGGGGGAGCATGTGATTCATTTAGAAGTAGGGGAGCCGGATTTTGATACTCCCCAATGCATCAATGAAGCCTGTTATCGCGCGATTCGTGAAGGAAAGACCCATTACACGCACAGCCTGGGTTTGGCAGAGCTGAGGGAAGCGATCTCGGAGAATTACTGGCAACATTATCGAGTGCGGGTTCATCCAGAGCAAATCCTTGTGACATCAGGGACATCACCGGCCATGCTCCTCCTCTTCTCGGCCCTTTTGGAGCCAGGTGATGAGATTATCCTCTCCAACCCTTGTTACCCATGCTATCCTAATATCATCCGGTTTGCCGACGGCTCTCCGGCCTTTATTGAAGTAAAGGAAGAAGAAGGCTTTCAGTATCTTCCTGAGACGATTGGCGAGAAACTTCATCAAAAGGTGAAAGGGGTCCTGATCAATTCGCCTTCCAATCCTACCGGAAATGTGATGGCCGTGGAGCGAA
>JBEKDJ010000099.1:0-14865 GCA_050014415.1 Thermodesulfobacteriota bacterium
GTGAAAGAACCCAAAAAAATACTTAAGATTTGCCGGTTCATCTTAGTTCTATTTGGCGTGGTTTTAACCCTTACATTCACAATATAAGACTTCTATTTGGAGGACACTGAAATCGATTGGTTCCATAAATGAGGAATATCATGCTGGATTAAAAGAACAGAGGAAACTTCTCAAGCAAGAAGGACATAAGGTAGATCAAAAAGAAGATACGCGTTGTTATTGATTTTGAAATGGAGCTGGCGAAGTTATAAAGACGCTGTAGTTGCAATCCTGGCGTTTCGATTCGGCAAACCCAACCGCTAGGATTTATCTGATGGTTTTTGTGTAACGCTCAATAAGAAACCCTTAAGCTTAATCATATCCTTTGGAGGGATGTCTACAAATTTCACTCCAGTCGGATAATCCCACGTAAAATCCTTCCTCATATGAATACCCGTCCACACCACCTGAACGGATGGCGAAATGATATCTGGTTCAGAATGAGAATGAAGAAATAGTCCTAATGCAAGACGTTGGCCAATGACTATTTCTTCTGGAAGGTGGACAAGCACCCCTCCTTCGCTGACATTGATAGCTCGACCGTATTTGGAGAACAAGTTGCTTCTGCTACTATACCTCACTGGCAGGTCGATGTAAAACCTGGGATGTTTCCTCTTGTCTGAATTGATACTCTCTTCCATTAATGTCATAGGATTGCCAGCATTTGATTTGATACTAGGATATTCATCAGCAAGAATCATGCCAAAAGAAGATTGACCACTTCATACTCATAACGAGTTGAGGTTTATGGGTAAATTCAAATCCTAACTAAGGCTGTAGGCTGGAACATGTCCTGACTGGAAGTGACATACTGTCAAGATTAGAACGGTTTTTCGCCTCCATGGCCTTTTTTGGACTTCCGTGTATCGCATATCACTCTAGTAAAAACTGGACTCTCACCACAGAGTGGAACCCTCATTGAATTTAGCTGGAGAGATCCCAGAGGCATACTCACTTCTTAAAGAACCCTATTCTCTTTTAGAAAGAAACCTGCCCACATTGACTATTTATTTTAAAGACAAATCTTCGGCCTCAGAATCCATGTCCTCAATCTTTTTCTCATCTTGACTTAAATCAAGGAAAAAGCTCTCAAAAGGGGTTATTAATCAATTAAAGACAATGTGAGCGTGCCGCGCCGCGTGTAGGTCAATGATTGAATTGCTAAGCAATCATCAAATAAGGAGGATTAAACATGGCGAAAAGGAAAATCGTCAAAATCGATGAGGAAAAATGTGACGGCTGTGGACTCTGCATTCCCAATTGCGCAGAGGGGGCACTGCAGGTCATCGATGGAAAAGCGAGAATAACCAGTGACAAGCTTTGCGATGGCTTGGGGGCTTGCCTTGGACATTGTCCTCAGGATGCCATTATTGTCATTGAAAGGGAAGCCGAGGCTTTCGACAAAAAGGCAGCAGAAGTCCATCACCAGAGACAAAAGGAAGCTCAAACCAAACCTCATTCTCAACCTTCTCAATCATTTACTGGATGTCCTTCTTCGAGGACAATGCATTTTAAGGCTCCTGAGGGCCCGGCAGATTCTGGCTGGGCTGCCCCCTCAACGTCCATGCTTACTCACTGGCCCGTCCAATTGAAACTGGCCCCGATCAATGCTCCCTATTTCCAAGATGCAGACCTTTTGGTAGTGGCTGATTGCGTTCCTCTTGCTTACGCAGATTTTCATCAAGATTTCCTTAAGGGGAAAGCAGTGGTGGTGGGTTGCCCAAAGCTCGATGACATCCAGTATTATAGAGAGAAATTGACAGAGATCTTAGAAACGAATCCTATCAAGAGTGTCACCGTCCCCTATATGGAAGTGCCTTGTTGTTTTGGATTGGTCAAGGCAACAGAAGATGCAATAAAGGCTTCTGGCAAGAATATTCCCCTGAGAAAGGTGAGGATCGGTATTCGCGGAGAGATTCAGCTTGAGGGGGAAGCGGCATCGTCTCAACATCACCGTACTCCCACGCACCCTGCTTCTTGAGTAAATAGTGCGGGGGGATGGAAAGATGGAGGGGAGCAAATTGGAATGCGTCAATCGTGTTTATGTTTCATTCCTGCGAAAAGGGGAATCCAGAACTCATAAGAATACCTGAATTCCTGTCTTTACAGAAATGACAGGCTTTGAAATTGTTGGTTAGTTCAGTAACCTCGCTAGCTTTTCCTCGAAGTCTTCACCATAAAACTGGTAATACGCTGCTCGAGTTTCTTCCCGCCGCATTTGGGGCATTTCGCCTTTCGAGCATCGTGATCTCTTATACTCAGGATTGCGGAAAACTCCTTATTGCATTTTACGCAACGATAATCATAATTTGGCATCCTTTGTCCCTCCTTTAGAATGAGCTGTGAATTAGCCTGGAGCATGGAGCATCGTTCAAAGCATAACAAGCAGAATCAAAAGCTTATCTTCCCGCCAAGGGCGGGATTCGTGGGCGACAACTCTGTCGGGACCAATTACCTAGAAAATTACCCAACTATTCCCCTCTCCCCCGGTGGGAGAGGTAGAGGTGATTTGTAAACCCTTTCTTGTCCACCAACCCCCAATAATATCCCCCTCTGGTTTTTATTGATATCGGATCGCCATCCCGCCGAACACAGTCGCCCCTTCAATCGCTAAATAATTCTTGCTCTCATCGAAGTTCTTACTCTGATAGGTGGAGGTCCCAAACCCGCCTCCGATATTCTCCGGCAATTGCACCCCACCGAAAACAGCATCGGCTCTGATACGAACTGGCGTCGCCGCGTTCAAAAGGACCTCCGCACTGCCAAAGACGACATTGATCTTTACCCGCGTGACTTTTTCCTTAAGTTCGATATCTCGCAAATCAACCATCACTTTTCCGAATACGGCATTATACTCTTTAGAATCTCCGGAAAGACCCTGATAAGTTCTGTGATGAAAGAACACATTTCCCGACCTCCCCTGACAAGGAAAAAAGACACCCCAACTGCCAAACATGATTTTCAGGCCGAGATAAATGAGAAACAATCCGAAAATAATTTTGAATATCGGAATGCTGATGTGAAATATAACATTCACGATGATTCCTAAACCGATAAGGATAATCAAAACTCCAAAGAAAAGCCCTATTCCCATCTTCATGACCTCCTCCTTGCATGATTTCAAAAAAAGTTGATCAATCCACGTAGAGTTCAATCACAACCGGTTTCTTAGTTCTTTTAACCGATGGCATTGATTCAGTTCTCGGTGAACTGGATAAACGATCTCCTGCATCGATCATGGATGTCTTGCACACGATCTCACTGTCCCCATCAAACAAAGCATGGCAAACTGTCTTTCCCGCCTGTCGATAGTCGGCGATTAACAAAGCGGAATCGCATTTGATAAAGCCTATCTTCTAACTGGGATTATTACAATTCAGATACTTTGTCAAGTACCTTTTTTGAATCAACATATGATCAAGACTGGGACGAAGAGTTCGGGAAGAACCTGGGCGAGGTTCGAGTGGATTCTTTTCCGACTCTCATTTCAGCGGAAATTCCAGAGAAAATTCAAACCTCTCAAGTGGAAGAATTGCCATGATCCCTCTTCTGTTCTAATCTCTGTTTCCTATGAAGGAGATCTGCGATCTCCTTTTGTCGGTGAGGGGGGATTTGCTCCAATGCCTGTTCAACAAAGGCGATCGCCCTTTCGCAATCTTTGAGCCGATGCTCATAGTATTTTGCTAATTCAACATAAGGGAAACCATCCCTTTTATGAGGCCAGGTGACCATCTCCCCCCAGAGAGATTGGGCCTTCTCGGCCTGTCCCGTTTTCTTAAAGGCCCTGGATAGCCATTTCATCACCTCCCAGGCCAGCTCATCCTCGCACCGTTTCAGGGCAATCTCGAAGCAGGTGATTGCCTTCTCCAGACGGCCGTGATCCCAGAAGAGCCTCCCCAAAGCAAAGTGTTCGACCCCCTTTCTGGATCGGGCCGCCTGAGGATCGTGATAGACGAGGTGGATCCTTCCAGCCAGTGCGACCATGGAGAGGATATCCATCTGATTATGGTAGAACACCTGGTGAATCCTCTGAGCATCCCCGGTCTTAAGATAATCAAAATAAAGGTACGGGATCCATTCCGAAGGAACATCATTCTCCCTCTCAATACCCAGAAGCTTGGATTCAAGTGTTACCAGGCGACAGTTCTCGTACGCCCCCTTCCAAATCCTCCTGGCAGGGTAGAGAAGATCGAAGTTCGGCATCTCTCTTATTCTCGATGCCATGTGGGAGAGTATGAACCGAGTCTCGAGCAGGGGGATGTCATAATATCTCCCATTGAATGTGATCAAGAATTCAAAAGATTCCAGCAGGTTCTTCAGTATCGAGAGGGAAGCTTTTTCTTCGGTATAGTCTCTCATGAAGAGTTGGTGGACCAGAAAACCATCTCCCTGGAAAAAACCCAACCCAACCATAAAAACAAAGGTTCCAGTCCCCCCGGTCAGGCCGGTTGTTTCTGTGTCTAGAAAAAGGGTTTTCCGAAGGTCCAATTCTTTGAGCCTTTCATCTCTTGAAAGGAGGTGGGCAGGAGAGGTGGAGATAAGAAGGATGTCGCCCAACGTCATCTCTCCATACCGAAAGTCAGAAGTAAAATACTCCTTTACCTGGAAGGTCTCTCCGTTCGGAGTCGAAACGACCTCTCCCTTCACCAACTGCTCTATGGGAAAGATCTCTTTCTTTTGATAGACCTTTTTCGGTTCGAGAAGTCGATCCAGTCTGCTTCTCAGATCGTTGAGAACCTGTGATTTAGACTCCGGCTGACCTCTGGAAATCGAGGTAAGTCGATTGAGTCGTTCTTTGAGATCTACCATCTTTAGATTTCAAATTTCAGATTTTAAATCTGCAATCTTCAGATCTGCGATCTGAAATTCTATTTTAGGATTTCTCCCAACAACGCTAGTGCTACCTCCTTTGACTTTTCACCCAATTCCTTTGTGGGACCCACACAGGAAGGACAACCACAACGGCACTCGCACTTGGAGATCAGTCTCTGGGTCTTCTCAAGGAGCATTCGGGCATCATCGAAGAGCTGATGGCTGAAACCCATTCCCCCCGGATAATTATCGTAGAGAAACAGTGTGGGTTCAAAAAGACCCATCCTTTCTTCCGGAATCGCCTCCTGAGCGTCAAAGGAGGAGTAGATCCCCTTGGAATCCCTTGAAAGTCTGAGGAACCACTTTGCCCCTCGATCTCCCACACAGCGGTTCAGATCATGGAGGTCACACATCAGATGAAGGGCGGCTATGGAATGGAGGGCGTAGCCGAGTCCTAACACGCCTTCAATGACCTCCAGGCGATGATAAGGGAGTCGCTCCACCAAACGCTTCTCAAAAGTTATCCAATAGGAGGTCGTATGAAACTGAAGGTCGGGAAGTTCAATCTTGCCGTAACCTAAGTTCTCAAGGGTATAGAACTTGATCTTCTTAAATCCTACGACACGGGTGGCCACCTTCACCTCACCGTGTTCGAAGACGGTCCCTTCTCCTGGTTTCCTCTCAAATCCTTCCAAAATGGAGACATCGGTATAGTCAATCGCATCGGTATAGTAATCATCATGCGTCTTCTTGACGTAAGCCCTGTGGTTGGGATAGTCGAGCTTTTCCACAGTATAGGCCTCCGATTCACAGAGGTAAACTGCTCCTTCATAGAGAGTGGTGTGGGCACCGGTGAAGTCAACCTCTGCGATCACCTCCTCCTTCCTCTTTGTGGTATCGACGACGACGAAATTCTCTTCCGATACGGACCGGAGGCTCACCTTCTCTGCAGGATATGCATCTCTCGTCCAATACCAATGCTGGCCTACGTGACGAAGCGTCCCTTTCTCCTCGAGGTATCTCAACATCTCGGCCAAATCCTCTCGTCCAAAGTGGTCTCCATCTCTGAAAGGAAGCTCAAAGGCAGCACACTGAATATGGCTGAGCAGGATAAGAAGGTTATCTGGATTGATCAATCCGTGCTCCGGTGGCCTTCCAAAGAAGTAGTCCGGGTTTTCTATGATGAATTGATCCAGTGGCTGGCTCCGTGCGATGAGCACAGCCAGTGATTTTTCGGATCGTCTCCCCACTCGCCCGGCCTGCTGATAGGTGCTGGCAATTGTGCCAGGATAACCTGCGATCACAGAAACATCGAGGTCTCCGATGTCGATTCCGAGTTCAAGAGCATTGGTCGAAACGACCGCCCTGACCTCTTTTTCCCTCAATCCCTTTTCGATCTCCCTCCGAACCTCGGGAAGGTAGCCTCCGCGATAACCTCGGACCTTGCCTTTATCCTCCAACTTCTTCTCAAACCGATCTTTTAAGTACTTGGTCAGAATCTCGACCTGCAGTCGACTCGTGGTAAAGAGAATCGTCTGAATCCCTTGCTCAATAAATGGTGTCGCCAACCTCCTGGCCGCCTTGATATGGCTCCCCCGGATGCCCAACTCCTTGTTAACCACCGGTGGGTTATAGAAGATGAAGATCTTCTCGGAGGCTGGTGCACCGTTTTGATCGATCAGGATGACCTCCCTTTCCAAAAGCCTTTCTGCCAACTCTTTAGGGTTTGCAATCGTTGCCGAGCAGCAGATGAACTGGGGTCTCGATCCATAGAAACGGCAGATCCGATCCAACCGCCTGAGAACATTCGTCACATGAGAACCGAAGACACCCCGGTAGATGTGGAGTTCATCAATCACCACGAATTTCAGGTTCTGAAAGAAAGTCACCCATTTCGTATGATGAGGAAGGATGCCGGTATGAAGCATATCCGGGTTCGTAATCACAATATCTCCCTGGGTGCGAATTGCTTGCCGAGCATCCGAGGGAGTATCCCCGTCATACGTGAACGTGGACACCGGCTTCTCAATCCGTTGGATCAAGTTTTGGAGCTCAAACATCTGGTCCTGAGAAAGGGCCTTCGTGGGGAAGAGGTAAAAGGCCTTTGAAAAAGGCATGGCCAGTTTCGAATTCAGCACAGGGAGGTTGTAGCAGAGGGTTTTTCCAGAGGCAGTGGGTGTCACTACCACCACATCCTTCCCCTTCTGAACTGCTTCGATCGCTTCTGCCTGGTGGGAGTAGAGACGATTGATCCCGTCTCTTCTCAATGCGTCCCTTAGAATGGGATCGATGGAGTTCGGTAAAGGGCGATACTGCCCTTCCCTCTTCTTGGAAACTCGAAGGTCGGTAATACAGGACGAGGTGGCCCGTGAACGTTTCCAGGATTGGAGAATTTCCTCAATTGACATCAGGCCTTACCTATTTCAGTTGCTTGATATTTGACTTATTTGGAGATAATAATAAATTTGGAGCGGAGAATCAATATGACAGTGAGCCCAATTTGTGGAGTCTGATCCCCGAAGGATTTTGGAGCCAGCCCAAGAGGCTGTCAAGCAAACGGCCATAATAACCAAGTTCCAAACAGCAATGATCATGTGATGGTCCAAATCTCAATAAGCAAATTCGCATTAGAGGATATTCAAGGAGTGTTTCGGTCATCTGGACATTGAATAATTTGAATCTACCCGGTCCCGCCTCGTCGGGGTTGGGGATTGAAAATTGGAAACTAACTTAGGGGGACTATGATTAACCAACCTAGATAAGGCCAAGGTCAGCCCTTTTTGAACCAATTCCTGACCTTTTGTCTCCAGATCTCAATCTGTTCGAACTGGCGGGGGAAGCGTCCTTCGATGCGGTTCAAAAAACGCTTAACCAATGTGCTTCGAGAGGAAAGGATGGACAGACCGATCAGAATGAAAAGTATCCCTTGAAGGACAGGAAGGAAGAGACCGAGAATCCCTAACACGATGAAGAGCCAGCCAATGATCAGAATTCCAATCTTCTTAAATTCATTCGCCATGATACGTGTCTTCATATTACAATTGACGGATAAAATCAAGCAAAATTGAATATTTAAGACCATTTTTCGTCTAATTGGGTGAAAAAGAGTGGATCATGAAGAAACCGAGCTGATCTTCCGATGTCAACAGGGGGATCAGGATGCGCTGAAGAAAATCTTCGATTCTTATCATAAGAAGGTCTACTCCATCGCTTACGGGGTGTTGGGACAAAGAGAGGAGGCCCTTGATGCCGTACAAGAAGTCTTTATCAAGCTGTCACGTTCCATCCAGAATTTTAAGGGAAAGTCAAAATTCTATACCTATCTCTATCGAATGACATTCAATACGGCCATTGATCTTGCTCGAAAAAGGGGGAGATTTCACATGTCAAGCCTTGATCAGGAGGAAGGTTTCCAACTGCCAGACGGGGTCGAAAAAAGACCGGACAGGATTCTTCTCGACAAAGAACTGGAGGGAAGGGTGAATTCAGCGATGAGGAAGCTCCCCATCGATCAAAGAACGGCCATTGTCTTGAGGGAGGTGGAAGGTCTCTCCTACCAGGAGATGGCGGAAACGATGAAATGTTCCATCGGGACAGTGATGTCTCGTCTCCACTACAGCAGAAATAGAATGCGAGAGCTACTGAAGGATTACTTAAAGGAGGGGAGCGAGAAATGAAGGACATTTGTTCGTCAGTATCTAAGCTCTTAGAAAAATACTTCGACCAAGAGGTGACCGGGGAGGAGAGGTCTCTCGTTGAGAACCACCTTCATGCTTGTCCTTCCTGTCGGCAAGCATTGAAAGCAATGGAAGGGCTCAGACATCTGATCAAGTCTCCGATGGAAGATGCCGCTAAGGAGGAAGACTTTTATTGGGTATGGCAGAGGATTGAGAGAGAGACACGACCTCGAGAGAGGCTGACCTGGAAGGAATCGATCCTGCGTTGGCTTGATATCTCTGCGATCCTCCGAAGGAAGGTCTGGGTCCCTGCGGTAGTTACGATGGCGATCCTCATTCTCATCGCCGTGCCCTTTGTCTTCAAAGAAATCTCTTTCTCTTCAACCGCATCTGTTGTAGAATACGTCGAAAGTCAGTCCTTTAACGTGATGATCTATGAATCAGACAAAGGGAATGTGACGGTCATCTGGCTCCTTGAAGGACCGGAACAGGAGGGGTCATTACCAACATCTTGAACCGAAAATCTTATTTTTTCATTCTTGGCTTCATCTGGCTCCTCTTCTTCTCCTCCGGGGAGGCTTTTGCCCAGGTTCAGACCCGGATCAGGGTCATCGAAGCCTCGAACGCGGGGTCTCTTGTCGATCCCTCCTTAATGGATGTCCATAATGAATTGGGATCCCTCTTTAATTTTACCCGCTATCGCCTGCTTAGGGATCTGAATTTGAGACTATCGGGCAATCAGCCGGTCGAGATCCCTGTCCACGGAGGAAGGTCCATCGAGGTCACCTTGGTCGGAGAATATAAGAAAACGGTAGAATTAGTGCTGAAGATTAAGCGAGAAGGTGCACCGATTCTTAATACTCGGGTGAGGCTTTCATCGGGGAGGACAATCCTAATCGGAGGCCCGAGGCATGGAGAAGGAGTGATCATCTTTGCCATCTCTGCCCAATTCTAATCTCTTTATGAAAGCGTGCCCATGCTTGACGCCAAGTGCCCACCTTCGTCCCGCAAGGCGCGACTTCGCGCAGGCCGGGCGTGTCACTTGTCTCCAACCACCGATTTATTAGACTATCTTGATTTGTCCCCTCTCATTTCCCACCCATTTGCCCAATCGATCCCAACTTCTGAATCCTGCCTGGACTACCACCGCTGAAAGTGAAGAGAGATTAAGTAGGGGTATAACTGACTGAGGATAGAGATTCTTCTGCCTAGTCAGCCGACTCCCATTCGATGCCCTGGCAATCGCAAATGGCTCGAAACCTATTGTAGCCAGAAAGGTCTCAGCAGGTTGGTTGCCTCTTTTTAGGCAGCGTGCCTAAAATTCATCAGCCATATTCAATCTTCATCCTTGGCATGGATCTCAGCCTACTCTTCTGCTGAATAAATCACTTTTAATTTTAAAGACTTGCAAGGTGGCAATTTGTCGATCGGACTTTTGGACACTGGCATGAGACTTGCTATCGGTCTGTATGCTATAAAGATAGCGTGGACGAGGGCGTCTCTACCTGCGGCCGGTCAGGTTAAAGAGGGGACAAAGGCGTCTCCACCCCTTGGAATTCCTAGGGGCAAAAAGAGGCGCCTTTTTTTGACTCAATAATCGCTAATTGCAACTTAGCTGATTTCAAACAATGAAAACCCCCATCCCACTCTCGCCCTTGATGGGGGAAGCGTGGGGTGAGGGTGGCTAAGGCATTGGAAGAATATGAGTGGAGTCATTTCTAAGAAATCTTCGATGATGGGTATTTCTCAAAACGCCTGCGTGCCTAACCGTTTCAATGTGTATGGCTACGCTATTTTTTGAGCAATTCCAATAAAGGAGGATGCGATGGATAAAGAGAAAGAGAATGTATTGAAATTGGCGAAGGACAATGATGTTAAGTTTATTCGGCTATGGTTCACGGATGTCCTTGGGGTTTTAAAAGGGTTTGCAATCACCTTTGATGAACTGGAAGTCGCTCTTGAAGAGGGAATGGGATTTGATGGTTCCTCCATTCAGGGTTATGCGCGTATCGATGAGAGCGATATGATCGCTAAGCCCGATCCAACTACCTTTAAGCTCCTTCCCTGGAGGCCAAAAGAAAACGCCGTGGCAAGAATGTTTGCAGACATTTATGAACCGGACGGTACCCCATACAAAGGCGATCCCCGATGGGTGCTTAAGAGAAACCTTAAGAAGGCTCAAGACCTTGGCTATACCTTTTATGTTGGTCCCGAATTGGAGTATTTCTATTTCAAGTCTAGTGAGGGAAAACCGGTGGGGCTCGATGCGGGAGGATATTTTGATCTCACTCCTCTCGATGTGGCCACCGAGCTTCGGCGGGAGACCATCCTAACCCTGGAGGCCATGGGAGTTCACGTGGAATACAGTCACCACGAAGTGGCACCCAGTCAACACGAGATCGACCTACGTTATACCGATGCCTTGACCATGGCGGACCATGCGATGACCTATCGACTCGTAGTCAAGCAGATTGCGATGAAGCACGGTGTCTATGCGACCTTCATGCCTAAACCCATTTTTGGACAGAACGGAAGTGGCATGCATACTCACCAATCCCTTTTCAGGGGTGATAAGAATGCCTTCTTCGATCCGAAAGATGAATTTCATCTCTCTAAGCTGGGAAAATCTTATATCGCCGGGATCCTGAAACATTCGAAGGAGATCACCTCCATCACTTCGCAGTGGGTCAACTCTTACAAGAGGCTCGTTCCGGGGTACGAGGCACCCGTCTACATCTCCTGGGCCCGCAGGAATCGGTCTGCCCTCGTTCGGGTTCCCATGTATAAGCCAGGAAAAGAGAAAGCCACACGAATTGAATTTCGATCGCCTGACCCGGCCTGTAATCCTTACTTAGCCTTCGCAGTGATGCTGGCAGCAGGGTTAAAAGGAATCGAAAAGGGTTACGAGCTTCCGGCCCCTGTGGAGGAGGATATCTATGAGATGTCTGAGGAATCGAGGAAGAAACATGGTATCGAATCCCTCCCGGGAAGTCTATCCGAAGCGATTCAATTGACAGAGAAGAGCGACCTAGTTAAGGAAACTTTGGGAGACCACATCTTTCAGAAATTTATTGAGAACAAGAAGATCGAATGGGACCAATACCGGACCCATGTCTCCCAATTTGAATTGGATAAATATCTTCCGATCCTGTAGTCTGCCTCCTCTTCCTTTTGTTGGCGGCCCTTTCTTACTCGAAGAATCCCCTCCCCTGGTGGGAGGGGATTCACCCGTTAGATAAGAGACTTCTTGAAGAACAGCTCTGAATAGACATCTAACGAGGTGAAAGGGAGGGTAACAGATTGAGTTTTATTCATCCGTGGGTTACTTTTAGTGTATGAAAATTGCAGAGGTAAACCCCGTTAGAAAGGACGGGGCTTTAACCCCACCCTCAATAATGAATGAACATTTTATTTTAATATCCTCGCCATAAATGGCGGAACTTTCTAACGAGGTGAAGTGAGGTAACAGGTATGGTCCGTGGAGAGAAATTTATTTGGAGCAAAGATCTCGAAAACCTTTTGCACCGCAATCCCAGTCTAAGGATCATCGACGATCCGGAGAAGCTTGAATACTACCGCCAGGATTTCAACGCCGATCTCCCGACCATCATGCGGGATCTCTTGCTCAAGAGCCTGCCCGATCTCATTTTCCAGCCCACCACTGAAGAACACCTCAAGGAGATCTTTGCATTTGCCCGAAAACACAGAATCCCATTAACCGTCCGGGGTGCTGGAACGTGGGCATACGGTGGAGCAGTGCCTACTCATGGCGGAATGCTCATCGATCTCGGATTGATGGATACCATCCAGGTGGACCCCGATGTTCTGCAATTAACAGTGGGCCCAGGCGCACGTTTTCTCGACATACACCGGGAACTTGAGCGCCACGGCCTCACCCTTCTCAGCATGACCTCAGGAAAGGGCGGAACCCTTGCAGGATGGATGGCCACAGGAGGTATGGGATACGGCACCTTCAGCCACGGCCCGGTTCGAAACCAACTCGTCTCTATAAGGGTGATCACGCCTGAAGGCAAGGCACGGGATCTGAAGGCTGACGATCCAGAGATTGGCTACTTCCTTTCCACTGAAGGGCAGATGGGGATTATTGTCAAAGCCACGCTCAGGGTGGGCCGACGACCAGCTCAGTGGTATCCTTTTGTTCTCTCTTTTGAGAAAACATCCGCTGCCTATGCCTTCGCCAAGCAGGTTTCCCGTCACCCTTCACTCAAGCCTCATGATGTGATCGTTTACCATACCGAATTGACGCGCATCCTCAAGGCGCAATCGAATGGAAAATTGTCGGTTGAGGACAAGAATTTGGTCCTAGTCGCATTTGCCGATGACGACCAAGCCCATCGGTTCGAGGCTTATCTGAACGATCATGGGATTCAAGCTGCTAACGAGGCATCAGCCAACTACCTCTGGGAAGAACGGTTTCTCCCCATGTCTTTCAAACACCTCGGGCCGTCTTTACTTGCGGCTGAGGTCCTTCTCCCACTGAATGAAGTGGATTCATACCTTGAAAAGATTAGCGAATGGGGAAAGCGTTTGGGCATCACTTTCCACTCAACCTCTCATCTCGTAAACCGGGATCAGGTGCTCTCTTTTGCCATGATCACCACTGATCATCGAAAGGCCATCTTTTATATAGACCTGATGCTCGTCCCGATGATGGTGAGGCTCGCCGTTCAATTCTACCATGGGAAACCTTACGGGTTGGGAATATGGATGACACCTTTCTTACGCGACCTCTACTCCAAAGAAGAGCTGAAACAACTGCGCCGTTACAAGAAAGAGGTAGATCCTGCCGGGATTCTCAATCCGGGAAAGTTCTTCGCCGTTTCAGGAAGGCTGGGCCCTCTTCAGAAAATACTTTTTCATTCCGATATCTTTAATCTTGAACTCGCTTCAACACAGTGGCTTCTTTTCAAGCTCTTTTCCATCATACCGGAGAAGATGCTCCGTCGACGCA
This sequence comes from Thermodesulfobacteriota bacterium, assembly GCA_050014415.1. Lineage (GTDB taxonomy): Bacteria > Desulfobacterota > BSN033 > BSN033 > UBA1163 > JBEKDJ01. The sequence goes on from JBEKDJ010000099.1 coordinate 13,501, forward strand.
TCCCGGTTGCTCCGGAAGGGCTTGAAGGAATCGCAAACGATGTCCTGTCCTGTGCCCAGTGCGGCAATTGCGTTTCCCAGTGTCCTGTTTACCGGGCCACCGGAGACGAAGTTCTCACGGCCAGGGGAAAGCTGCTAACCGTTAAGCGGGCCCTGGAAACAGGAAAGATCGAGTTATCGAAGCTCCTGCCCCTTTACTTCTGTCTCCACTGCGGGCGTTGCGACGAAGAATGCCAGGTGAATCTAAAACATCGCGAACTCTACGATCAACTGGAGAAGTATCTCTCCCGCACCATCGATTTTCCGATTCAGCAAATAACGGACTTCGTCCAAGAAGTGGAGAAGAGTCCTGAGTTCTACCGGTTTCTCGATGTGGTCCGAACCGGTTTTGATCAGAAGATTCACGAACAGCGTCAGACCTTCGCAAGGTACCATGTCCTTATTGACGAGGAATACTGCCTCCATTGCGGTACGTGTGTCGATGCTTGTATGTACAGCGTGCGCGAGCGCGACGAGTCAGATCCCCGTCGCGTTTTGATCGCTGATGAAGTGCTCTGTCGAGGCTGCGGGGCCTGTCTCGAACGATGTCCGCAGATAGCGAAGGGAATCGCCGCCACCTCTGTGGAGCTCCATCCCGATTATTTGAGCATGGCCGATCCTTACTGGAATAGCGAGGTCATCACCCGTATCGACCTCGAAGCAACCACAGGCAAGATTCCTGTCTCTGGCACGGGTCAAGGAGACCCCCATCGAGGCTCAGGGAATGACGGCATTCGTTTCGGTCACTTTCATATCGTAGGACCTGCGCAAAACCTCCTTTATGAAAGCTCTGCGGATGCCATTGCCGTCCAGCTCGGGCAGCGGCCGAAATACTTGATGTTTAACGGAGATGGAATCGAGACTCGTGCCCCCCGTCTGATAGGGCTGAAGACTCCTCTCATCCTCGATGTCATGCCAATGGATGGAGACGAGGCTTTGTTAGACGCTATGTTCGGGGCAGCCGCAGAGATGGGGACCCGTCTCACCCTTCGGCTGGAAGAAATTGGAAAGGTCGGATCTGAGATCAGGGGTCGGATCGATTCTCTGATTCTCCGATTGACTGCAGACGACCTAAAGAACCTCGCCGAAGGAGAAAAGTGGCCCGAAGTCTTTCAGAATCATCCCTGTAATTTGGTAGAAATCGAATTGGACGACACGGTTCTGGCACAAATGGATGGGTTGAAACGTTTCTTCTCTGAATCCATTGTTCTCTCCGCCGTAATGAAGGTCAAGAAGGACGATGTGGATTCTGAGCTCAGGCCAACTCCCATATTCCAGCAGAAGCTGGAATCTTTATTTCGATCGCCTTTTGATATTTTGTGCCTCA
>JBEKDJ010000100.1:0-14638 GCA_050014415.1 Thermodesulfobacteriota bacterium
TCAATCCTGATGTGCTCGGCTATATTTTTGAGAAGTATGTCAATCAGAAACAGATGGGGGCGTATTACACTAAGGAGGACATCACCGAATACATAAGCAAGAACACGATTATTCCATGTCTCTTTGATGAGGCGAAGAAAAAGTGCAAGATTGCGTTCGAGGATGAACAATCCGTTTGGCGTCTGCTTGAGAGCGATCCTGACCGTTACATCTACGGGGCAGTAAGAAAAGGCATTGACCTTTCACTTCCGCATGAAATCGCTATTGGTTTAGATGACGTCTCCAATAGGACCGAATGGAATAACTCTGCGTCGGAAGAATACGCACTACCGACCGAAATTTGGAGAGAAGTCGTAGCGAGAAGAAAACGATACGAGGAAATCCGTACAAAAATAGCAAATGGTGAAATTCGTGATATTAACGATCTTATCACGTATAACCTGAATATTCGCCAGTTTGCCCAGGATGTGGTCGAAAACTGCGAAGGTCCTGAACTTCTCCGTGCTTTTTGGCATGCAATTGAACAAGTTTCAATACTTGATCCCACATGCGGCTCTGGAGCGTTCCTTTTTGCAGCGTTGAATATTCTGGAACCCCTCTATGAAGCATGCCTTGACCGGATGGAAATTTTTGTGGACGAATTGGCCCGCTCTGAAGAAAAACATCGACCCGAAAAATTCGGTGATTTCCGTAAAGTCCTCGAACGTATTGAAAAACATCCCAACCGGAGATACTTCATTTTTAAGTCAATCATTGTAAACAATCTTTATGGCGTGGATATCATGGAGGAGGCAATAGAAATCTGCAAATTGCGCCTTTTCCTCAAACTGGTAGCACAGATAGAGAAAGTAGAAAATATTGAACCACTTCCTGATATTGATTTTAACATCCGTGCGGGAAACACGCTCGTAGGTTATGCAAGCTACGATGAGATCAGGAAGGCCGTTTTAGGCGATACCCAGGGCAAATTAGATCTCGGAAAAGATATGGATCGGATAGATGAAAAGGCGCAAGATGTTGACCGCCTTTTTAAACTTTTCCGAGAGCAACAAACCGAACTTGGAGGTGAAGTCACTCCTACTGATAAACAAGACCTTCGAAATCGGTTGAAGGCTTTGGAGGACGAACTCAACCGCTACCTTGCTGGCGAATATGGGATCGATCCCGATAAAGAAGCCCCGTATGAGAAGTGGCTTATTTCCCATAAACCCTTTCACTGGTTCATTGAGTTCTACGGTATTATTCACAAATGGGGTGGCTTTAACGCGATCATCGGAAATCCACCCTATGTGGAGTATAACAAGGTTAAGGAGATATATACTATTCGTGGGTTTAAGACCCAACCGTGTGATAATTTATATGCTTTTGCGTGGGAGCGGTCTCTTGGACTTGCTCGCCACGATGGCCACGTAGGGATGATCGTTCCAGTTTCGTCCGTGTGCACAGAGGGATTTGAATCTCTTCAGAGCCTTTTGTTAGCGGGCGGGACCTCCGTGATCAGCAGTTTCAATGATCGACCTAGCAAGCTTTTCGAAGGGCTTGAACATAACCGTTTGTGCATCATACTCTTCCAAAAAGACACAGATAATCCCCGGACTTTCTCAACCACATACAACAGGTGGCAATCTGTTGAACGCCCACAATTATTTCAAAACCTGTCCTACATGGAGACAACAAGCCTGAACTTACTTGGTTCATTCGCTAAAATCGGGTCTTCTCTCGAACATTCTCTGGTTCAAAAACTGAACAAAGATAAAAACTCACTGGCCAAATATAAGGACTCAAAGGGTCGTTTTAAGATTTTCTACACACGAAAACTTAGTCATTTCGTTCAGATCCTGGACTTTGTTCCAAACATTACTGACGATGCAGGAGGAAAGCGTGAGCCATCTGAGTTAAAACAGATAGGTTTTAGAAAAGAGGCCGAGCGCGATGCATTCCTTGGTCTGTTGAACTCAAATCTCTTCTATTGGTTCATCACCGTTTATTCAGATTGCCGAAATCTCAACCGACGTGAAGTTGACTCAATCAGGTATGACTTTGAGAAGTCTGACCCAAAGGTTGTGGAGGACCTGAGCGAAGCAACAAAAAAACTGATGGCTGACATTCGTAGGAAATCAAAGGATTTAAAAATGACCTACCGGGACCTTGGTACGCTAACAATTCAATGCACATACCCTAAATATAGCAAATCCATAATCAATAAGATTGATCATGTTTTTGCAAACCATTACGGTTTCACGCATGAGGAGTTGGACTTCATCATCAGTTGCGATATCAAGTACCGCATGGGACGGGATTCTGGAGGAGAAGAGGAAGATTGAAACAACGGCTCAGCACGGAAATCGTAGAATTGAAGAAAGCTGATCCACAATATCCCCCGGGACTAAGGAGGTATCTCGGCGATCATGCACCGAAAAGCATTGCCGCACTGGGTAACTTGGGTATTCTTGAAGGTAAAATCCTCGGATTCTTTTCTTCAGTTAAATGCCCCGGCCAATTGATTCTTAAGACCCACGACCTCGCGCAGCAGTTGAAGAAAGCCAACGTAACAGTCATTGGCGGCTTCCATTCCCCCATAGAAAGAGAATGTCTAAGGATTTTACTTCGGGGCACCCAGCCCATCATCATATGCCCAGCCCGTAGCCTTGGCGGGATGCGGATAAGAGTTGAACACAAGAAAGCCATTGAAAAAGGGCGCCTGCTCTTGCTTTCACCATTTAATGAAAACCAAAGACGTAACACAGTAGAAACTGCAATGGAACGTAATCGCTTTGTGGCAGCCCTTGCTGACTCGGTTTTCGTTGCCCATGCTTCGACAAACAGCAAGATGGAAAAGTTTTGTCATGAAGTGTTGAGATTAGGCAAACCTCTATATACCTTTGAGAGTGAAGCAAATAAATTTCTTATCAATATCGGTGCAAAGCCTTTGTCTACAAATAATTTAGATTTCCTGATTTCTTAGGGTGGATTGATCTTGCTTGATTTGGGAGAACCAACGAATCCAGAGAACGGAAATTCTTACAGAACGCAATTTCTAATTGAGGAATGGAAGAAAGTTATTGAGACCCAGATTTACTTCAATGGACCGAAGTGTTTGACTTTACATAATAGCTAAACACAGCCCTTGCTTTATAAGAAATTAAGGCTCAATAGGATTCCACCCCACAAGATAAGGCTTGCAATAAGGTTGTTCAATCCCTTCCTTACGGAAGTGAATTTCTTGTATGCCACCGTTGATACGATGTGGGTTTGATTTATAAGCTCTTCCTCAATGCTTTCTTCATCAAGGCTTTTCATCTTCTGTCTAAAGATATCAAGGCTCAGATTTTGTATCGTCCCGAAATAGAACATCGAAGGTTTTTTTGCATTGAGCGAAGGCCTGATCGTCCTGAAGCAGTTTGTTATTGAGAGGATGAAGAAGAGGATAAAAAGACCGGATATTACGAAAAGGATGGATGAACTTATCCCCAATCCTTGCTTGATGAGCAGAATTTTTATCTCAGGAGTCTTCGTCATGAGATGGGCGAACAGCCCTCCGTTAAATGCCAGAATCAAGCTGGCTTTGGTGTCGGCACTAACGACCCATGAGCTTGCCCTTTCAAGATTCTTATAATTGGCTTCAATTCTGATGCTCATAAAAATGTTTACCTCCTCCTTTTATTTTCTTCAAATAAGGGTTGCAGGTATGTTGGTATATCTGGACCGCCGTGTGTTGCTACCGGTCCGGGCCAGTGGCCGGTCTCTTCCCAATACCCTTGCTTGAAAAGCCAGAGGTCCGCCCATTTGATGATATCAGCAGCCGTATCAGTTAAAGGGTTCCATGACATGCCTACAGGGTCTTTGGGGTCAAAAAGGCACATGCTCAGATCCCGGAAAATGTGAGGCGATTTGAATATTGGCGGTATGGGAAATGCCCTCGGAGGCAATATTGGGTAGTAACTAATCTTTGGTTCCTCTCTCGGATAATGTACTCTTATCAGGCTGGAAATGGTGGGAGTTTTGATAAATCCCTCCCAGTAAGGTTCACCGAACGTTGCCCATTTCAACTCAAACCTGTCTCCGAAGCTTTGGTTAACAGCGTTGATCTCAAACCGGAGCTTTTCCTTATCGCAATACCAGGGCAGAAGGCCAAGGACGCTGTCATTCGCTGGCCCAAACCCTTGAAGGCTTAGGGGTGTATACACGCTTCCCCCGAAAGCTTTCCCCGTTCTCAACTCCCACAACATACTGTCCTTCATCATTTCTCCCTACCGATAATCCTTGGTCAAGAGCTGCTGCAATCGCAGCTTTGTCAGCCAGAGCATATCCTTTCTGTTTTTCCTCAAAATCATCCCATGTCTTATTCTGAAGGCTGTAACACATTTTCCCATTTACATATTTAGGCATGAAAGCCCTCTTGATTTTCTCATTTTCGATGGTTTCGTAAACCGTTTCGCTTATGATTATTTCCTGTTCTCCGGCAGCGTCCTCAAGCTTGCTGGCATTATTGGTGCTGTTGCCAATAAGGATGGGCTCCCTTTCACCTCTGTACCCAAGCTTGCAAGCAGCGATTGTCCCATGGTCTATCCCGATTGCTATCTTTATCGGGTCGTAATCGGAAAAGAAGGGGTTTATGACTTTCTCCACGCTCGTGAGCATGGAGATTGCTGCCTCAACCGCTGAATTGATTACAGCCTTTTTCCCCTCCTTTGGTGCACAGCAAAAGACTATGTGGTCCCTGTCTCCCTGTATGGCGACCTTGAATCCGGGAACCTTTTGTTCTTTGGCTATGGCGTTCATCTCCTGGTGGAAGGTATTGAGAATCCTAAAGATGGATTTCTTCTGCTGCTCTTCAGTCCGTTTGGTGAAATGGCAGATGTCCACAAAAAGAGTGGCAGTTTCCACCATTGCCATCTGGTTCGTCTTAAGGGCTTCGAGGTTTGGAAGCTTTTCAGGCTCGATGACCTCGATATCCCTTGGCGGAACGTCATTGTTCTTTACCCTTTCCTTGCTTTTCTCTTCATCCCAACTCATAGAAATTCTCCTTTCTCAGGAATTATTTTGACATCCTTTTGTATTTCCCTTAAATTAGGGAAGAGTGTCATCAGGTTAAGCGTCTGCATCCACTTTTCCTGTCACAAAGTTATACGTAAGAGCGTTACAAATGGCTGCTTCTTGCACTTACGGAGGGGGTCATGGAGGAGCAAGCGAGAATAGGTTTTGTCAGGGAGATGGCAAGAAAAGTGCTTAAAAAATATGGCGTTACCCAGCCTGGCACGCCTGTAGAGGATATTGCCAAAGGGGAAGGGTTCAATTTGGTCTATAGGGTGTGGCCCAACAGGGTTGGGGCGCTGTTACTTAGAACGGGGAAAACTATAGGAGTAAATTCGAACCATCACCCCCACCGCCAGAGGTTCTCAATTGCCCATGAACTGGGGCATTATTTCTTGAATCACAGGCAAGATGATTACGAGAAAGGCATAACCTTGGACAACCCGCCAGTAGGGGATGATTTTTCAAAGATTCAGAATACAGAGGCGCATGAGTTTGCAAGCGAACTTCTTGTGCCCTTGCCCATAATAAAAGAAGCTTATAAGACTGTGAAGGATGTCAAAGCCCTTGCTGAGATGTTCAACGTAAGCCTTGAAGTGATGTTTATAGCATTGGAAAAACACAAGCTGCTTAAATGAGGTCGGTCCTTCCTCTGCGTTCCAGCTCTGCCCTGACGCCTTCCAGAAACTCCTCCGGTACCGAAACTTCCTTTTGCTCTTTCTTAGAAGAGATATATATAAGGTCTTCCGCCGCTATCGAGATATCTTCCAGCCTTTCCTTCTCGTTTCCTTTCGCATCTGCCCGTGCATGAACCGGAATTACTCCTGCCATGGGGGAAACTTGGAGAGACATCTTAACGGCAGAGACAAGTTCTTTCAGGTTAATTCTGAAAGTCTCCATAATGTCTGCAATCGTGCCTTTTGCAATATGCAGGGGGCTTATCTGACCTGATTCCAATTTTTCAACAAAACCTTTATCTTTGCCAAGCCTTTCAGCTATTCTTGAAGCGCTAATGCCTGCCTCCTTGCGGATATATTGGATATGCCTACCGAAGCCTTTTACTTCGCCATAGAGCCTTTTCTTACCTTTTTCGATAGCTATGTCTTCGTAGGCCATTTTAACGGTACGGGTATATTTTTCTTCAAGCTCGGGTGGCAGCGTAATGCCCCTGCATTCGTTTTCCAAGTCTTCGATTTCTTTTTCAGAAACAGGATAAGGGATTTGTCCAGTCTTTGCGAAAAGTTTCAACCGGGCTTCAAAACTCTCCAAGTCTCGCTCGTCATCCATGCCAGAAACTTCATTCTTCTTCATCCCCCATCACCCCCTCTTAATTGAGCCTATTAGTGCGTTTTTTTGATAATGATTCGTATATTTCCTTAAGTTTCCTTAAGGCCCTTAATTTCCTTTGCCGGACAGTTCCTTGCTCCATGCTCAAGTAGTTCGCAATTTCTGCAAGCTTAACATCATGGGTGTGCCATTCAAGGATTTGCCTGTCGATAGGGTCGAGACAGGATAAGGCTTCACGCATTAATAACCCTGCCTTGCTTACTTCTTCTTCAGTGGAGGAGTCAGTGGGGTCAACCGCAATCCTCTCAGCGCCATGAACCATCTGTTGATAATTTATGTTTTTTCTCAACCAGTCAGTTGCGATTCTTACGGCAATTCCGAACACCCATGTACTAAATTTGGCTCCCTTTTCGACCTGATATTTTTGAACATTCATGACTACTTTGTAGAATGTTTCTTCAACAACGTCTTCGGCATCAGGTTCCAACAAATGAAACTTTCTCATGATAAAATATTTAAGGCAGGGGCCGAAGGTCTTAATGAATGCTGATTGGGTAGCTTCGTTGCCCTGCTTTAAACCTTTGATAAGTTCTTCATCATTAAGGCTGCTTTCGGACACCTTAAGCTAACCTCTTTAAGTCTATGGTGAGGCGTCTTTCCTTTCGTTCATTTATACGGGGAGGCGTTACAGGCATCATAATATGCGATTTTCGTTGTAATTTCAAACGATTTGATATAAATTACGAACAAAAATGGGGAAAAGGGCAATGATGAGAAAAAGTTTTTATGTCCAGTTCGTTTAGCTTCTCCTCGATGGCAGTTTGGTGTTTTCAAAATCGTTTTCCTTCTCCATAAATAATGTTACACAATCAACCGTTTTCCAGCCTTTCCAGTATCCGTGTGATTATATTTATCGGTACACCTAACCTCACAACCCTTTCCTTGCCGTATCTTTTGGAGGAAATCCTGGAGATTGTGAGGCCGGTGTTGTCGAGTTCCCAGATATAATCCGCAATCCTCCTGTCAGTGAGTTCCTTCACGCCATAGGTTTTTACAACGTTCAAGTATTCTTCATAGATGGTGGAGGCTCCCACGTCGACGGCATGGAGTTTCCTAATGGAATTGCACAGGGCCGTTAGGACATATCTCGCTTGAGGTGGCAGGGAGGTGATGAGGTTGCTGATCTCGTTGCTCTCTATAAGATTGTGGGCCATATCAATGTATTCCTCCCTTATTTTTGTCCCCTTCTCCTCGGCGATCTCCCCTGTGGCCCTGAGGAGATTGATGGCCTTACGGATATCCCCGTGCTCCTGGGCTGCGATCGCTGCTATCCTGGGGGCCACCGTGTCCTCGAAAACGCCTTCATTAAACCCGACCGCCACCCTTTTCTGCAGTATCTCGCCTATCTGGATTGCATTGTAAGGGGGAAAGAGTATCCTGGGCATACCCCCCAGCCTACTCTTAACCCTGTCCTCTATCTTGTCGAAGCACGTTACGTTGTTTGTGATCATGATCAGGGATATTCTCCCGGTGTCCAGAAGGTTGTAGAGAAGGTTGTCTCCGCTCTTGTTGAGCAGCTTGTCCACCTCATCGAGCACGATGAGGATGTGCAGGTCGTAGTCGTTGATGACCTTCTTGAGGGCATTATAATGGGAGGACAGGTTGGTTCCTTTCACATTGAACCCGAGAAGCGATACGATATACGAAAGGGCCTGGAGCTCCGTGGGATAAGAACATGTGTTGATGTAAAGGATCCGCTCATTGAATTTCTGGTGAATATACTTCTTCATAAGGAACTTGGTAAGGCACGTCTTGCCTGTTCCTGTAAAGCCATAGCACACGAGGTGGTTTGGTACTGAAGAGATGTTCTTAAACACCCTTCGAAGCTGATCCTGCTCCTTTCCCCTGTATAGAAGCATTTCCTCTGTCGGTATGTACTCGATATCCAGTACTTCTTTGTTCTTGAATATCTCCATGGGGGATCACATCAATAATATTACGGCTGGCAAGGGTATATAAAGTTTCGCCAGGATTTCCTTCGAGTTTCGTCAAGATGTGACACCCCCGCGTTTCGCATCCCAGGGGTTTCCCGTCCGAGCCTGTAAAGCACATCAGTTTTAAGGAGCTTCATGTGGATATAACGCTGTTATGGTTGCCACAGATATCGATTCTGGGTCTATGGTGAAAGATGCTGAAAGACCTTCCGGGCCTTTCAGAGGCTTAGGAGACGAAATCTGGGGGTGTGTCCTCTTAAGGAAATCTCGGGGAAATCTAAGGGAAAAGGCGTAGGGTTTATATTTAGGTGATACCTAAAGGAAATTATGCGAGTCGGGATTTGGGGACTGCAATGCTACAGCTGTGGCCGCAGGTGGATACCGCGCAGGAACGAAGTGAGGGTATGTCCAGGATGCAAATCCCCGTACTGGGATATCGAAAATAACTGAGCTTGAGGAAGAAGTGGATAATAATGAAAGTCGCAATCTATGTCAGGGTGTCGAAGATAGACCAGAATCCCGAAAACCAGAGAATCCAGCTTGAGAATTATGCCAGGCGGATGGGCTGGGATTATGAGATTTTCGAGGAGAAGGAATCCACGAGGAGGACCAGGCCGGTCCAGTGGGACCTTTATAACCGGCTCCTTAAAAAGGAGTTCGACGGCCTCCTTATATGGAAGTTTGATCGCTGGGCAAGATCGACCAGGGAGTTAATCGAGCACATGGAGAATTTCATGGAAAGGGACATAGGATTCTTCTCCTACATGGAGAACCTGGACCTCAAGAGCTCCATGGGGAGAGCAATGTTCACCGTCATATCGGCTTTTGCCCAGTTGGAAAGAGACATCATAAGGGAAAGGACGATGGCGGGTCTGGAAAGAGCAAGAGCCCAGGGTAAAAAACTCGGGAGGCCGCTGCAATCGGGCAAGGTTTACAGGAGGCCTGCTCTAATGGATGTAGCGAAACTGCATTCCCAGGGTCAGAGCATCAGAGAAATAGCCAGGCAATTGGAGACCTCAAAATATTGGGTGGAATACTCAATCAACGAAATCTATAGAAATCCTGACAAACTCAAGGGGGTGTCTTTTTAGGAGGGGGATTTCTCAAAGAATGTTTCGTTTGTCCGAATCGGGCGTTTTTCGGACTACCGAGTTGACTACGAATACTCTGATATTTCCAGGCTCGATGGTGAGAGAATATCGGACAAATACGTGACGAATGCCTCTGGAGTAATCGACTTTCAGCTCTTATTTGGGGCAGCTTAAATTGAATGTATGATCATCGAATAGTAATCTTTTCTGGGTGTGAAAACCAGTGAGTAGATAGCAGATATTGAGACTCCGAGCCAGAGAACCGCAACTTGCATCCTCATTCATCCTTCCCATGCTCCTTTGACGGTTGATTTTCTCACAAATCGATAGGTTTTCAAGCTTGCGATTAATAGGGGAACGGCCCCCAAAAGGATGAAGATGGTATCTCCCGGCAGACGGAGCCATTCGATCATTATGGAAGTGCGACTGTTCAGATACCCGGGCCCCCGGGCATGCCAATAACCATTCTTTAAAACATCGAGAAGCTGGAGGATTCCTCCCGGAAAAAGATTCGAAAGGACCATGAGGGCCAGGCCAATATTGAGCCCCCAGAAGGAGAGACGGACATATTTTTCAACAGATAGCCACGCATCATCCGTTAAGACCTGACGGAGCGTAAAGACCATGAAGGAAATGGCGAACATTCCAAAGACTCCCATCATCGCAGCATGACCGTGGTTTGTTGTCAGAAGGGTTCCCACTTCAAAATAGCTCACGATGGGCAGGTTGATGAGAAAACCGAATATCCCAGCGCCCACAAAATTCCAAAAACCGACGGACATCATGAAATAGAAGGTCCATTTGTGAGGGGTCGAAATCTCTTTTCCACAGATATCGCATTTTCCGCTGGAGAGCTTGATGAAGTCCCAGGCATCCAGTGTTCAAAGGGTGAGGGGGACGACCTCCATGGCGGAGAAGACCGCTGCAAGGGCCATGGTGATGTTCGATTGTCCGGTCCAATACCAGTGGTGAGCCGTTCCGATGACTCCTGCCCCGAGAAAAAGGATGGCGTCCAGATAGATTACCCTCAGGGCAGTCAGCTTGGATACCATCCCGAGTTTGTAAAAGAGAACAGCGACCATGACCGTGACGAAGATCTCAAAGAAACCTTCGACCCAGAGGTGGATGATCCAGAAGCGCCAGGTGTCCACCACAGAAAAGTGGGTGGTGCTGCCAAAGAACATGGCAGGAAGATAAAACAAAGGGATGGCAAGGGCAGCAAAGAGGAAAAGATAGGAGATCTCCCGTTCTTTCGGGTCCTTTCTTGCCGGTCCAATTCCTCTGATCACCAAGAGGAGCCAGAAGACCAGTCCAACCGCAAGAAGAACCTGCCAGCCCCGTCCCAAGTCAAGGTATTCCCAACCCTGGTGGCCGAACCAGAACCAGAGCTTTCCAAGAAGCTGAAAGACGCCGAGCATTTCACCCAACAGACTTCCTGCGACCACAATCACCAGGGCAAAAAAGAGGAGATGGACGCCCTTGACTTGACCTTCGGGTTCCTTGCCGCCTAAGGCCACTGAAAGAAACAGCCCGCCTGCCACATAGGCCGTTGCAATCCAGAAAATCGCCAACTACAGATGCCATGTGCGAAAGATGTTACTCGGAAAGAAACTGGAGAAATCGATACCATAGAAGCTTCCGGGCTCGGCACGGTAATGTGCCGTGGCCCCTCCCACCAGCGCCTGAGCTAAAAAGAGCAGGGCAACAATGACGAAATACTTGATAGTGGCTCTCTGGCTTTCGGTGGTGATCCCAGGGAGCATTTGAGGATGGATGTGTTCGCCTTTCCTTTTCCATCCGAGAAAATCAAATCTTCCAAAGGAGAAGAGGACAATGGCCGTCCCAGCAAGGAGGGTGATGAGACTTAAAGCGCTCCAGAGGATGGCATCGCTTGTGGGAAGATTTCCCACCGTTGGATCATAAGGGAAGTTATTGGTATAGGAGTGGGATTTGCTAGGACGATTCGTTACAGAGGCCCAGGCTGTCCATTTCGTTATCTGATTTTGATAGGAGAGGCTCTCAGCGTCGGCGAAGGTTAATATCTTTGTCTTGGGATCATAGCGATTCTGTTTGAGCAGACGCTGGACTTCGATAGTCGCAGTCCCTTGCTCAACCGGATTGAGTTCGTTGAAACTCCGGTTGAAATTCTGTTTTGCCAGTGTTTCCCTGGTATCCAGGCTGAGGATGTGAAGGTACTCGGCGGAGAAATCGGGGCCAAGGTAAGCCCCATGTCCCCAGATCGATCCATTTTCCATCAATCCATACTTCAGAAAGATCTGCTGTCCTTTGAGGATATCCTCGCGGTTAAAGATCGATTCCCCTGATAGTCGGACTACCTTTTCAGGTATGGGAGGGGCATCCAGATGGGCGCTGACAGCCATCCAGATGAGGACAGCGAACCCAAAAATCATGATCAGAATGACCGATTTTCTCCACCAGGGTGAGAGTCTTTCAGATGAGGCGCCTTTGGCCTCCATAGTGATCTCCTTTTCCAGAGTTGTTCAAAAAGGATGAGGGCAGTGACTCTTCATTATTTCAATATTTCGTCATCATAGATTTTCTCAAATTTCAGTTTGTGCTTAGCTTCCTCATGGGCCAGGAACTCGAAGAGCCTTTTTAGATCTTCCTCTATACAAGATTCCTTCAGGTCATTATAGAGCTTGACGGAATGCTCCTCATTTTTCATTACCAGGCGGAGTATATCGGCATAAGAGCTATCAGGCTGACATTCTACGTCGATGAGATAATCGCTGATCCTCAAGTCAGAAATCGGATCGAGTTTTTCCTGGAACACCTTTCCCGCCGAAACGTGCTCAAGCAATTTCCGGTGTTTTTCCTCTTCTTCAGCTAATTCAGCAAAGAGTTCTTTGGCTCCCGAATATTTTGCCACTTGCTTACACATCATATATAGGTTGTGCGTACCAATCTCTTTCTCGATGGCAAACTGGAGGATCTCATTGAATCTTGTCTCGTCCATTTCTTTCTCCTCCTCTGGAGGGAAAACACGCTATTTCCCTAAGTGTCGAGGATAATGAGTCAGGATGACTGGCCCCTCTTTGCCAACAACGACCGTGTCTTCTACACGAACCCCCCAAGGGCCTGCATAGAGTCCGCAGTTCCCAACGGCAATGACGACATTTTCTTTTAATGGAGGGGGTTCCTTTTCACCATGGAAAAAGGCATGGCCCGGAGGGAGGGGAGATTCCTCAAAGTCGATGCCCACCCCATGAATGGTAGGTCCGAAGAGATGATCTCCATGTCCACCCTCCTTGATGACTGCGTGGAGCGTCTCTTCTAACTCGACCATCCCGATTCCTGCCTTGACCTTTGCGACCGTCGTCTGCTGGGCTTTCAAGTAGAGATCATATGCGGTTTCCTGCTTCGCCATTGGCTTACCAACGCATACAGTCCGGCAAATATCGGCGCTGTAGCCGTTCACTATGGGATGAATATCGATCATCACAAGATCACCCCGTTTAAGCTTACGAAGTGTGGGCAATCCATGAGCGATGTTCGTCCTCGGACCCGAGGAGACATAGGTCCGCCAGAATTCCTGGGCGCCTGCTTGTCGCATCGCATGCTCCGCCTCGGCTGCGATCTGACTCTCTGTTAGGCCCGGCCTGACAGCTTTCACCGCTGCCTTCATCCCTGCTGTCGCCACTTTTGAAGCGGCTCGAATATGCTCAATCTCTTCATCGTCCTTTACGATACGCAGCTCGGAGAGGATGGGAGTACAGTCTTTGACAGCGACTTTTGGGGGTTTCGCATGGGGATGGGTGAGCATATTCGTCATGGCCCCAGTGAGAAAAGTGTGTTCGAGTCCCACGGTTCCCTTCTTGATCCCAAAATGATCAAAGTAATGGGCAATAGAATGGATCATGCCTACCTCGTCTTCAAACCCGACGAGATAATTAGAATAGGCAAGGGATTTGACGTCCTTGACGTCTGTCTGCGGAACGCCTAAAGCCACTTTCCCTTTCTGGGTGATCATCGCAAAAGCGCATAGACGACCATCTCCGGTAAGATAAAACATATTGGAGGGTTTAGTGAGGAGGAGAGTATCAAGGCCTGCCGCCCTCATGAGACGGCAGCATCTTCGTACTCGGTCCTTATAGATTATATTGTTCATCTTAGAACCTCCTTTTGTTTAATTGACCCGATTCAATTATTCTCCGTCAAAGCCGTGGTGTTCTAACTTTCGATACCACGAAGCGGAATCAATGAAATACTCCTCCGTATCTTTTAGGGAGAGATAGTGCTCATTTTCAAGCCTGGATAAGAGGTCAAAAAAAGCTTTCTCTTTGGGATCAGAGACCGAATCTCTTAGTTCGGCATAATATGTTACCCCTTTGGCCTCAAAATCGATGGCTGTCCGGACAGCCTCCAGGTCATCGGCGTCTTCTTCGATTATTTGATCAACCTTCTTGATCAGATCCTTAAGAACGTCTTTGACGAGAGTATCTTCTACTTTGAGGGGGATAGTCTCAGGCCATTTTTCATTTTTTTCCCATCTTTGGTGAAGTTGCTTTAAACGTTCATAATGCTCAAGTTCCTCATTTGCGATTTGCTGGAACATGGCCTTACCAATAGCTTTTTTAGTCCTTTGAGTATGTTTTAGGTAAAATGCCCTCTCTTTCATTTCATTATTGAGGGCTACTTCAAGGGCGTTTAGACGATCTTTTTGTTCCATGATTGTTCTCCTTTATGGTAATCAATTTTCATGAGAGGTTCCAATGTGTTTTCATTTTCGAGAATCCTTTTCCTATCGGATTGACATATTTACCAACGTGAAAATACTAAGGACACTGATAATTACGTAAATCGAGCCCAAGAGAGCTTTCTCCCACTTTTTCAGGCGCATATCGGCAGGAAGCAGCCATTATTGCTTTTCTATCTATCTATTTTTTCCCAGAAAATTCCAAAATCTAAATAAGGCTTATCTTTTCAAGAGAGAGATTCAAATAAGGTGAACACTATATTTTAGACCAGGAAAGAGTGTATTTTGGTGGCAAAATGTTGAAGAAGATCTATTGGACGCAATGTTTATTGATTATCACTTGAAATCTTGAATGAAGGCAGGGATTTCTACAATCAACAGTTCAGGAAGGAGTCTTCATTTTCGCAAATCCCGCCGATCAAAAAAACCATGTTGAGGTTTTCACCTACTTATCTTCAAAGGATACGAGTGAAAATTACTGAAGATTTACGATTGAAATTAACAAAAGAGGCAGG
>JBEKDJ010000101.1:0-14414 GCA_050014415.1 Thermodesulfobacteriota bacterium
TTTCCGCATTGGCAGTTAGGCATAAGACCGACGGCTGGATGATGGGAGCCGGATGAGCCGAGAGGTTCACGTCCGTATCTGAGAGAGCGCAGGGGGGAGGTTCCCCTGCGCCACTCACCTCCTCACCCCCTATTTCCTCTCTTCCTTCCTGAAAGCGTTATTTTTAAAATTCCTTCTTCCATACAACCTTTCGAGTGGTCGATAAGATAATTAATGTTACTGAGGCAATTTAGCTTGTAAATAAAATTTGTTTTAGTAAAATGAAAACTTGGCTTATTGATTTTAGGTTAAAAAGGATGATGCGCTGCAAACCTTTTCCAAGCAATGATCGCCTTACCTATATAGCGAAACATAACTGGGGCGTCAAAATTATTCTTTGCTTGCTCCCAACGATTGGTTGAGCGGCGTTCCAGTTCGCCTTTGGTCTATTGGTGGCCTGGGCTGGTCCTCCCTTTATAACAGATGACCCCGAGCCTATAGGATACCGGCATTGGGAGGTTGATGTTGCTTCACAAATGTCGAAGGATAAAGACGGAATGTCGGGTACGGCTCCACACTTTGGGATAAATTATGGCCTATTGCCCAACGTAGAACTCCACACAATTATTCCACTCTCTTATGTGAGCCCGAATGAAGGTTCAACGAACTACGGTTTTGGAGATATCGAACTTGGAGTGAAGTATCGCTTCGTTCAGGAGAGCGACTCGCTTCCGATGGTGGGAACCTCTCTGTTGGTTGACTTACCGACAGGCAATCATAGGCGTGGTTTGGGGAATGGAAGTGCCAAGGTTTTCATCCCGATATGGCTGCAAAAAAGCTGGGAGCCATGGACAACCTATGGAGGTGGAGGATTCTGGTATAATCCCGGCACTGACAATAAGCACTATTGGTTCATTGGGTGGGTAGTGCAGCGTGATATGTCCAAGAAGATAACACTCGCCACGGAATTATTCTACACTACCCCGAAGGCCATACGAGAAAGCAGCCATACTGGTTTTAACGCGGGAGGGGTTTTCAATTTCACTGAGGAACATCATCTTCTATTCTCAGCAGGTCGTGATATTCACGGTTCAAATCGCTTTTCGATGTACATAGGCTACCAATTGACGCTCGGGCCTCGGGAAGAGAAGAAGGAGGAATCCTTGTCTTTCATGCGTAGCAAGATTTCATACAAGTAAATCCCATTGGAAGGGGAGCCGTCATGCTCACTTCCAACCCGTAATCATCAAACCTTATCGTGTCCTATTTTTGTTGACTTGTAGGTGCAAGCTTTAATCAAACGGGGGGGGGCGGATGTGCCTTTTTAGGAAGGCTCAATAGTTGCCATGGCTGGGGCGTTTTTCAGGTCCTGAAAAGTTATTATCTGAAAATCATATCTACGATTCTCCACCCCTCTGATCGGGTTTTCATCATGGCAAGATATCTTGCCGGTCTATTTTGGACAACCCACCCTGGAGCCTTTTCCTCATGTGCTGAGGGCTCGATCGAAACAGACCTCACTTCCTGGTTCATGTTATCGGGCCGGTAACCTGCGCAATCCGAAGAATCTGGCTCTCCTTGAGACCGAGAATCCTTGTAACATCGGCAACTTTTATGTTCGCGATAATACGCGACCCCATCCCTAGTGCTGTGGCTTCGAGGTAAAGGTTCTGTCCCATGCACCCGATCTCAAGGTCCGCCCACTCGATCCTGCTCGCCCTGTCTTTGTTAATGACATAGAGTACAATCATGGCCGCCTTTTTAAACGGATCCTGATTTGGAATTTTTTCCCGGATGTCTTCAGCAAAAACCCTCACTAGCTGATGCTCTTTCGGCTCATACCGATATACCCCTTCCGGCAAGGCGACCAGGACATCTATGGGATACTTGCCCTGCCCGGAAGGTGTGGTCCGATGCCCGTCCTCCCTGTTGACTCCTGTAGTCGCCCAAAGAAGTCGTGACAATTCTTCGTGGGAAAGAGGGCGGCCCGCAAAGGATCTGGCGCTTTTCCTTTCGAGAAGTGCCCGGTCGAGAAGGAAGGTATTGTTCTTCTCGAAAGGTGGAAGAGCAATCATCTCCGGGACGGAGCTCCCACCAGTAGACCCACCGGGATCGGACGGTAGTCCTTTCGCCCAGACTCTGACTCCCCGGGTGACAGCAAAAACTCCCACGGTCAGTGCCGTTGCCTTTCTTAAGAAATCTCTCCTATCCATGGTATTCCCTCCTCTCTTTGATATCTCCTCAATACATCCTGTCCCACAAGAGGCACCTCCATGCATATTGCGAGAGGTTCACGGTGGGCTTAGGAAACAACCAAGGAGACGCCTTATGAAAGGATTATACGCAGCTTCGATCTCTATAGCAACAATAATCCCGTTGGGATCGAGGATAAGAAAGGAAAGAGGATATTCAAGAAGCCATACTCAGGAAGAAAGCCGGAAGACGCAAGAAAGGCTCTCGACGAAGCAGTTCATCCTTTTCTGGTTACGCTGGAAGATTTCGGAACCGAGAGGAAATGCGGGAAGAAGCAGACGATCACCGAGGTATTCTACATAGAGGCTTTCAAACCCGCTCTGGGCTATTCAAGATCATCTCGACTTCTTTTATGATGCTGAATTCGGTGCAGCATAAAAAGGTACGGGTTTGAAGATCAAAGCTTCCATCTTTATCTGTTCGTGAGAACGTCAGCTTCTGGCAAGATATAAGCGAATTGAGTCGATAGTGTGTCCTGCTATAGCCGATTCCTGGAATGCAATTCGGGATGAAGGAAGAGGATTTTGAAGAATTGGCCGACTACATTAGCCGGCGCTTCTCAAAGGCCGGTTTATTGGCTGAGAATTTTCCGCGTTCAGGAAACAATTTGCAGAGATGAAATGGTATCCGTTGGTCGAAGAGGCCACTCTGCTGATCGGGGATCTCTTGGAGGCCCTCGGTTGAGATGGATCAGCCCCTTGGTTGTAGCTCAAAAATATACTATGCTTCAATCAAACACGCATTTATTTTCCTATTTACTTTTGTGTGTCGTTTTGATTAAGCGGAAAGCCTCAGTCTGAGATCAGTTCTGAATCAGCATATAGGACAGATGCGGGGATGGTCCGGCATGGCTGCGTCTAGCCTGGGTTCTGTGCGAAAATCGCCGGGGCAGAACCGGATTCCTTGTATTCTGAATGCGCACTTCGAAGGTTCGGCCCGTGATGTGTCTCCGTGGAGAATATTCCAGGCGTTTATAATGCCAAACTCTGAAGGGAGGGAGGGAAATGTCAGAGGAAGAGAAAAGGAACAACGAGATCAGCCGGCGCCAGTTTCTCAAAAGGGCAGCGGGCGCTAGTGCGGTAGTCGCCGCAGGAACTCTCATTACCCAGCCCCGTGCGTCTGCACAAGCACCACCGGGGGCTCCGACCCGGTGGGACAAGGAAGCGGACATTGTCGTGATTGGGGCCGGGTGTGCTGGACTCCCTGTCGCCATTGTGGCCCAGGAAGCCGGATCGAAAGTGATCCTGGTGGAAGCAGAAGCTGATATCGGCGGACACGCTATCACAAGCGGCGGCAATGTCCCCCTGGGTGGAGGGACGAGCGCCCAGAGAAAGGTCGGAATCGAAGATTCGCCGGAGCTGCTCTTCAAGGACTTGACCGACTGGTCCGTCGTCCAACCCAACGGGTTCCCGGATTATCGGTATAACGACCGGGAGATTATCCGGGCCTTTGCCGACAACAGTGCCCCGACCTATGAGTGGCTAGTAGCCCACGGGGTCGTCTTCATAGACCAACCCGTGGACACCCAGGGCGGAAACAGCGTCGGAAATTCAGTTCCCCGGGAGATGCACACCGCCGTGAGGAACTGGCCGATGGTGCAGACGGGCAAACCAGCGGATCCCACGGTTCAAGCGACAACCTCTTCCGGCAACGGTCTCATGCGCGACCTGGAAGTCGCGGCGAAAAAGGCGGGCGTCGAGATCCTTCTTGAGCACAGGATGACGAGCATTTACCGAGAAGCTCCGAATTCGGGCCGGGTGCTCGGGATTGCGGTCTATACGAAAGGCAGCCGGGTTAACATCCGCGCAAAGAAAGCCGTCATCATCGCCACTGGCGGGTCCACCGGCAACGTGAACTTCCGCCGCATGTTCGACCCGCGCCTCACTGGAGAGTACTGCGGTCTGTCGGGCATGCCATGGTCCGATCAGGATGCCAGCGGAGAAATTGCGGCCATGGCGATTGGCGCTTCGCTCTGGGGTCTCTACAACCAGACCGGGGAATTCGGTACGCATATTACAAAACCGGGCACGGTAGGATGTCAGTACAATTATCGCAATCTCCAGTGGATGCCGGGGAGCCGTGTTTTCAATCTCGCCCGCGCGTCCGGCCTGCGGGTCTCCGACTGGGAAAATGTTATTCTCGTGAACATGCTGGGTCAGCGATTCTATGACGAGACCGGAGACCAGTTCAGCGCTAATAACGCAGGAGACGTCAAGCGCTATGTTCACGGCAGTTACCTAAACGCGGCGAACATCAAGTATGATCCCAGAAACTTTCTCAACGCGGCCCTGGCTGGCATCGGAGATGGACACAACGGGGGCGGTCCGATCTGGGCCATTTTCGATGCCGATGCCGTTGCCCGGCAGAAATGGAGACCTACGCCTCCCAACGTGGACATCGACGCAGGCTTCTTTTTCTCTGCCAATACCCTCTCGGAGTTGGCGTCGAAGATTGTCATGAAATACCAGCGAGTCCGCATGCCCCCCAAGAACCTGGAAGAGACGGTGGAGAGGTACAACAAGTTTGTGGCTTTTGGAAATGACCTCGATTTCGGAAAGCCGGCTCCCAGATACAAGATCGCCAAGCCCCCCTTCTATGCGGCCTGGGCGACGCCCGTCATCCACGATACCCGCGCGGGACTCCGGATCAACGCCAAGTGCCAGGTGCAGGACATGAATGGTGAGATCATACCGGCCCTCTACTGTGGCGGCGAGTCTGCCGGCGGCTTCAGTCAGCATGGGCTTGCGCGAGCTGCCTGTCAGGGTTACATTGCAGGGAAGAACGCTGCGGCAGAAAAGGCGATATAGCATTTCCCCAGTGATCACCGGAGGGAGAGAGCGGGACCCATGCAGCTTTCTCCCTTTTTTCTCCATATCCGGACAGAACTCAAGGGATAAGGAAAATTATGAAGAGACGCTTTCGATCTGTGTGTATCGGAGTGTTTGTGTTCTCGTTAGCACTGGGCCCGGGGGTCTGCGGCTCCCCCGCCGCCGAAGACTCTAAGGACATGTGTCTGGGTTGTCACGGGCCTTTCGACAAACTCGTCACGGCGGCCCCCAGCTATGTAGCGCCAAGCGGCGAGAAGATCATCCCACACTATTACGTGCCGCATACTTCGAAAGAGGCAAAGGCAATCCCGGAATGCAGCAATTGCCATGAGTCACATCCGACGCCCCCGACGGTCGCTGACATCACCGCGATGGGCAAGCCAAGCGTCGATTGGTGTTATACGACCTGCCACCACGCGAATAATTTCACTCCGTGCAATAAGTGCCATAACAGATAGCGGATCCCCATCCTCGCCACATCCGAGTGCAACCCAGGTCTAGATCGCTTCTTGCTCACCTTCCTGATTCATACCTGACGTATCTCGTACGCCTTTTCCTCAACGCTCACCACCTGAAGCCTCTCAACCTCAAGCAGCTTGAGGCGGTTCAGAACCCCCCAGAAAAAAGGCTCTAAGGAACCTTCCCTCATCTCTTGCATGACCTCGTGGCACAAATGTAGCTTCGTAGCACAATATCTGCTATGGACCTTGCGTTTTTCAGGTTCCCAAAAGCTATGGTTTGAAGATCAGATAGAAACATTTTCCTGTAATTTTCAAGGAGTTGTATTGGCAAGATATGTTCGGTTTTTGAAATTCAAAGCCACCCATTTCGATTTCGGTCATGTTCTTGCGTTCCAATCAGTCTGGATCATCGCGCAGGGTATCGAGAAAGCGCAGAGTCTTGAAACGGACAAGGTCGCGAGTGCTCTGGAGAGCATGAACAGCATTGAGACGCCTTACGGGGCGGGGAGATTCATTGGCCAGATTCTCATTGGTATCAACCCTCTGTTCTGGAGGATGATCCCATTTTCCCGAATCGTGAAGGGCGGCAAAATGGAGTTTGAATTTTTGCCGGTAAAATAGAATTCTTCCCCCACCATCTCATAGACCCTGCAACGAGGTGTTGCAGTGTCCATGCATCCCCGAAGCGATGCGTCTCGCCGCGATTGAGAGAATCCTAAAGTTGTGGTAAAGTGGCAGGAAGCGTCCCGCAAACCACCCAATAACGGATGGGAACCCCCAGTATCCTCCTCGTCTTTCAGCAGGATGGCGTGGGAAGCTACACTAGTTGATCTTGCCAAGCTGGCTGAATAGGCTGTAGGCATCCGCCACATCCCATTGTTCGGCAATCAGCCCATCCAGGATACGGAACATATCAACAACACCAAAGTTGAGTTTATTACCCGTTGGCTGGACGCCAATCCACTCGCCACCTGTGTGTGTTCCTGAGGTGGTGTGGATTGACCGGGATTGTCCAGCAAACCCCTGATATTGATATCATGGTACATGAAGTCTTTTTACGCCTTCTGTACCATGGCTATCTCCTCTGTGCATATAGCATTGCATGAGCGAAGCAAGCTTCTGATATAAATGACTCCAGGTACCTACCATTTATTTCTTGACAATTGTTCACTAAAAGTGTACAAATGCCAAGCATATGGATAAGACAGAAAAAGAAGCAGAATACATATGGGAGGAAATATCCTCTAAGATTAAGTATTTAAGGCGAAAGAATGGGCTAAGTGTGGATGCATTGGCCAAGAAAGCCGGGTTTACTAAGAGTTATCTTTCTCAGATAGAAAACCTCAAGAGAGAACCAACGATAGGCGCTCTCACAAAAATCGCCCGTGCTCTTTCAGTGAATTTTTTCTTTCTGGTCAATGGGGAAAAACCCGTGGAGGAGAAGGAATCCCTGGTTGTCGTGAAGCGTCGGGATCGGCGGACTCTCACGAGCCCGTCACGATTGGCAAATACTATATATGAATCGATAAACCAAAAAAATAAGGACAGACTAATGGATGCTTACATCGTGACTACGGGATTTGAATTTACTGAAGAACCCATGGCACACGAAGGAGAAGAATTGATTTTCATAATAGAGGGGAAGCAGGAATTTGTTTACAATGGCAAGACTCAGATCCTTGAAGAGGGTGACTGCTGTTATTTTGATTCAAGCAAACTACATTACGCAAGAAGTGTTGGAGAAAAAAAGTCAAAGGCTCTGATCGTTTTTACGATGAAATCGTAAGGTTCCATTCATTTGTCCCATTTCAGGCAAGTAGTGACCAACTAGACCGCATCTTAGATCACGGATTGTGATAGTCAGACTTCGGAGGAGACGAAAATGATTGAGATTCCAAAGACATGCAAGGCGGCAGTTCTGGAGGAATACAACAAACCGGTACAGATCCGGGAGGTCCCTATCCCGGAGGTCGAACCAAGAGGAATTCTGGTGAAGGTGGAGATGGCGGGCATCTGCGGCACTGACATCCACCAATCGCATGGAACCCTCACGATTAAACCTCCTCTCCCCAATATACAGGGACACGAGACTATCGGAATGATCGTAAAGCTGGGCGAGGGCCGCACGATCGACGTAGCCGGCGAACCTCTCAAAATCGGGGATCGTATCATGTGGGCCCATGCCGACTGCGGTGAATGCTACTGGTGTGAGGTCGCCCGTGAACAGGTTCACTGTGCAAAAAGGTCCGGTTACGGATTTGCTCCCCCGAGTGCCTTGCGGGGAGGATTTGCGGAATATGAGTATGTAACTCCCCTTACAAAGGTCGTTAAAGTTCCAGATGAGCTTACCGAGGAAGAAGCGATCGGCGTGGGCTGTGCCTTTAGGAGCGTTGTGGCCGGTTACGAAAGGCTCGGAGGAGTCCGTTTCCAGGAGAACGTGGTGATTCAGGGTGCAGGTCCGATCGGGCTTTACTCCCTCCTAATGGCTGTCGAAGGCGGAGCTGGCAAGGTTATCGTCCTAGGTGCACCCGCAGGCAGGCTGGAGCTCGCAAAGAAGTGGGGGGCGAGCGTTGTGATCAACATTGATGAAGTAAGGGACTCGGCCCGCAGAAAAGAACAGATTCTTGCACTTACGAACGGAAGGGGACCCGAGTTTGTCGTTGAAGGTTCCGGCATCCCGGCTGCCTTTAACGAAGGACTGGATATGATACAGAAAGGGGGGAGATACCTTGTCTTGGGGCAAAGCTCTGCAGTTACTGTTCCTGTTGCCCCTGGCATAATCACCGGGAAGGGTTTGACTGTGATCGGAAGTGTATCTGCTGCCATCCAGCATTTCTACAGGGCTCTCCAATTCATAAGGAACAGGAGGACTAAATACCCCTTTGCCGATATTGTCAGCCACAAGTATCAACTGGAACAGATCAATGAGGCTTTTGCCGACATGGCATCCGGGAAGGCAATCAAACCGGTTATCGACAACAGGGGACGTTAGGCATGAATTATCTCAAACAAATAAGGAGGAAAAGACGACAATGGGAACATTCATAAGGAAGCCGAACAAAGTTCTTGAGGCCCTGAAAAAGAACATAACGCCGTTAGGTATGCAGATGTACAGCCATGATCCGGATCTGATTGAGATCGTGGGCTACGCTGGATTTGATTTTGTCATGATCGACATGGAACATTCACGGGTGAATCCCGAGACTATGGTCATGTTGATTCGGACTGCCGAGGCATCGGGACTAACCCCTCTCATCAGGGTTACCGAGAACAACCCCAGCCTCATCCGGGCAGCCGTCGAGTCAGGCGCCAAGGGCGTATTCGTCCCCCACGTCATGAACGCGGAAGGGGCACGGAAGGCCCTCGATGCGATGCGCTATCCGCCGGAAGGGAAATGCGGGATGTGTCCAGCAGTTCGCGGTTCCTACTACTCTCAGGATGCCTGGGAAGAATACATGGCCTATTCCAACGAGAATGTCATGTTTATTCCCCTGCTTGAAGATGTGGAGGCCATAGATAACGCAGAGGAAATCATTGCACTTCTCAAGCCGGGTACGGATGCGATAGGGCTCGGACTGGGAGATATCGCAAACTCGCTGTTGACAAAAAAAGGGGAGAAAGTCCAGTGGCAACACCCGTATATGAAGGAAGCCTTCAACAAGGTCATGGCACTCACGAAAAAGGCAGACATCCCTATTATCGGTATGGCCTGGCCCAAGGCAGATCTTGCCAGTGCGAAGGCGACCCTCGCCAACGGCACGAAGATATTGCTATTTTTCCCAGATACCCATTTTTGGGCCGAGATGTGCCGGAATATCATTAAGGAGATGAGGGGATAGCCTGAAGCAACAGCCTCTCGACTAGTCGACATTTTTCACTAGAGGATATAAATGAGCGTAATGAATATGGGAACTACAGTTACAGCATCAATACCTTCCTCAGGTTTATCCTCGACTTTTGCAGTGAATTCCGGCTGGATTGAGGGAAAAAATGTCTTGAGGTATATGGGTAAGTAGCCATCGAACAACAGCCCGGTCCGAGAAGGAAAGTGAGGCATGATCTCTTTGAAAATCCTTGAGAGGCGTAACTAGAATACATAAGGAGTAACACATGAAATTATACGTTCTTGATTGCGGAAAGGTGCATGTCCCCGACACAAACCATCTGACCCCGGAGCGGAATGTGGGTATACCCATCACTATTCCCATTTCAATGTTCGTCATTGATCATCCAAAGGGCCTGGTGCTATTTGATACAGGACCTATCATCGAACACTGGCCGGATTCTATGCTGAAAGACGTGGAAACCAAACCGGAGCAGCGCGCGGACCGGCAGCTTATCAAGCTAGGCTACAAACCGGAGGATGTGAAATATGTTGTGATTTCCCACATGCACCTGGATCATACGGAGGGAATGACGCTTTTTCCCGAGGCCACTTTCATTGTTAGGAAACGGGAGCTTCGGGCTGCCTGGTGGCCTGAGAGCTTTGAGGGTGGTTACGTCTTCAACGATTACAAAGATACGCGGGCTTACAAATATATGCAGCCTCGCGACGATGAGGAGGTAGACCTTTTTTTTGATGGATCTCTCGTTTGCATTGATACCAAAGGGCACACGCAGGGGCATCAATCCATGATTGTCACTCTCCCGAAATCAGGAAAGATCGTTCTTACAGGCGATGCCGCCCAGATAGCGTCAAACCTCAGTGAGGGTCTGCTCCCGGGTATATGCTGGGACGGTGAATTTGCTGCGAGGGCCATCGAGAAACTTCAACATATGAAGAGAGAAGGGATGCTTATTATATGCGGCCACGATCCGGTTTCCTGGAATGACTTGAAGATCGCGCCGGACTACTATGAATGAGCAGGGAATGGGCTGGGGGATAAGTGCATAAAAAGCCAACTTCTCCGAAATCACCTTAACTTTATGACATTATGAAATATGGCATGACATTGCTGAAAGAATTTGTGATATTCAAAGAGGAGAGGCAATGACAATTAATAAGGTAGAAATGACAGAAAAAGGCAGAGGTAGAATCGAAGGAAAAGTGGCAATAGTAACAGGTACCACCTCTGGAATTGGCGAGGCAATTGCTTTGCGCTTTGCGGAAGAAAGAGCAAAGGTAATTATGACAGGAATTGAACCGGAAATAGGCGAAGCGAGCGCCAAGGCGATCAACGACGCGGGCGGCGAGGCTACCTATATGAACGTCGATTCCCTTGACCAGGGACAAGTAAAACAGATGGTCAAGACTGTCATGGATAAATACGACCGCATCGACATATTGGTGAATAACGCGGGCTACCATATAGGGAGACATTTCTTTGAATCCAATCCGGATGATTTCTGGGCCATGATAAACATCCATGGCCTTGCCCATTGCTATACCATGTGGGAAATACTCCCTATCATGAAAAAAAAGGGCAGTGGGAACGTCATCAACCTGGGATCGAAAGCCTCGGTAAGGCCGGGCGGGTTTGAGCCGTTTTACTGTTTCGCAAAAGCAGGAATAAACATCATGACCAAGGCCCTCAATATGGAATACGGGCCCTATGGCATTCGTATGAATATTCTGTGTCCGGGAGCTACTTTGAGCCGTATGACCGTCCGGGATAGCACCAAGGATGGATTCGCCCCTGGATTTGCCGCCCTCAAAGACAATCTCATTCCCCTGAGAAGACATGGCACGCCCAGAGATCAGGCAGATGCCGCTCTCTGGCTCGCGAGCGATGAATCATCCTATGTGGCCGGCCTCACTCTCCATGTTGACGGCGGCATCGTCGTATAAGGGAATCTCGAGGAGGAAACGCTATGAAAACAGGCAAGCTCGAAGGAAGAGTCGCAATAGTCACCGGGGCCACGTCAGGAATAGGCGAGGCAATTGCATATCGTTTCGCGGAAGAAGGTGCGAAAGTCGTGCTGTCCGGCAGAAGAGAGGCCATGGGCACACAGAATGCGCAGAAGATTCTTGACGCAGGTGGTGAGGCCATCTTCGTGAAGACGGATGTTACCAAAGAGGAAGAAGTCAAACAGGTGGTCAAGACCACGATGGCAACCTACGGGCGCGTCGACATCCTCGTGAACAATGCGGGCATACTTATGCCCAAGAGATTCGAAGAGTCGACGATTGAAGACTGGTACAAGATCATGAGCGTCGACGGACTAGGATATCTGCTCTGTATGTGGGAGGTGCTCCCCATCATGAAAAAACAGGGCAGCGGGTGCGTCATCAACGTCAGCTCGAAGTCGGCGACAAGGCCTTCGGAAGTAACCCCTTTTTATTGTTTTGTAAAAGCGGGAATGGATCATCTCACCAGATGCCTGAACAACGACTATGCAGAGTACGGAATCCGCCTCAATTCATTATCCCCCGGACTGACCTATAGTGAGATGACGAAGGATGAGCCACGTTTTTACGAGCTTGCAAAAGCGATTCCCATGAAAAGGTATGCGACAGCTGAAGAGATCGCCGGCTCTGCCGTATTTCTCGCTTCAGAGGACGCATCCTACATCTCGGGAGCCGCCATTAATGTGGATGGGGGACTGGTAAGTTGACCCAGCAAGAATACAAAGAAAGCGTGATACCTGGCCTGGAAAAAACCAGACGGCTCCCTGTTGCCATTCTGCGATCGGATGATCCCGAGACGATCGATGTGGTAAGCGGGGGTTGGCCGCTCCGGTATAGTCCTACAGGGCGGTGACGGTAGCGGCGGCGAGGGCTAAATGAATTCAGAGGAGGTTATTGGACATGGCTGAATCAAAATATGGCAAATACGTGGTGGAGGCGCCTGTTACAACCGGTCAATTCGGTCCTCTGGCGGAGTTTATCGGTGAGAAGCACTATGGGACCGAGTTTTCCCTTCTCTTTGCTCATATCACCGAACCTATTCTGATGGAGGATGCACCCCACGCACACGATTTCAACATGTATCTCTATTTCTTCGGAAGGGACAATATGGCTGAGCTTGACGCCGAGATAGAAATCGGGTTTGGCGCGGAACAAGAGACACACACGGTAACTACGCCGACAAGCATCTATATCCCGAAAGGCTTGATTCATTGTCCGCTCGAATTTAAAAGGGTGGGGAAGCCTATTCTTTTTGTGCACGCCACAATTGCGGCGAAATACGCGAAACTCCCCAAACCCTGATTTTCTGCCGACTGAGGATGGGTCGGGTGTACGGGGGGAGAGAGACAAGAAAGCAAGTGGAGGAGGCATGACGCAATGAATGAACCCCGCACAGAGACAGACATTGTCGTAATCGGTTCCGGCGCTTCAGGTCTTGCCGCTGCCGTGACTGCAGCGGAAGAAGGGGTCAGAGTTACTCTTTTCGAGAAGCAGGCATCCCTCGGAGGAACATCTAACTTCTTTAATGGCATGTTCGCCGTGGAAAGCGCCATGCAGGCGGAACAGTATATCACCTATTCGCGGGATCAGGCCTTCAGGAACATCATGGAGTACAGCCACTGGCGGACAAATGGCGCACTAGTGAGGGTTTTCGTGGACAAGTCAGCCGACACGATCCGGTGGTTGCAGGATTATGGCGTAGGATTCCCCCAGGTGACCATCAACATGCCAGATGCCCCTCGTACCTACCACATTATCAAAGGAGGGGGCGAAGCGGTCGTGAAAGCCCTTGCCTCCCGGGCAAAGGAAAAGGGCGTTTCAATCAGACTCGGTACCCCCATAAAGAGAATATTGAAGGACAGCACCCGAATCGTGGGGGTTGTAGCCGAAGTTGACGGGGAGGATATTCAGGTGGCCTGCCAGGCGGTCATTATCGCGAGTGGTGGGTATGCCAACAATAAGGAATGGATCAAGAAATACACCGGCCTCGATCTGGGTGACACTGTATTCTCCGTTGGTAATGTGGATAAGATGGGGGACGGGATTCGCATGGCCTGGGAGATGGGCGCAGGAGCGGAAGGGATGGGCGTGCTGCAGATCTTACGGGCGGGTCCCTTCGGACCTGAGTTCCCGTTCATGAACGTAGTTGAGGCAGCCGCTATCCAGCCGATTTTATGGGTTAATCACTTGGGTGAACGCTTTTGTGATGAGGGTATTGCCTACTACGACACCTCGGCTGGTAATGCCAACGCACGGTACAAGAAGGGATACACCTTCTGTGTCTTTGATGACAGTATCAAGAAGCGCTTCATGGAAAAGGGCATAAGCCACAGTGTGGCTCAGGTCTATCTGCCGGGCTACAGATTAGCAAGCCTGGATGAGGAACTGCAGCGCCAGCTTGCGCAGAACACCGCAGAGCTTTTTGTAGCAGATTCCATAGACGTATTGGCAGAGAAAACCGGTGTCAATCCATCGGTGTTGAAGGCTACCGTTGCGCAGTACAACGGTTTCTGCGAGAAAGGGCACGACGACCTTTTTGCAAAAGACCCTCAATATCTTATTCCGTTAAAGGGACCCCGATTCTATGCAGTTAAGGCACGCACCGTCTTTATAGGAACCCTTGGTGGGATCAGGATCAACCGTAAGACGGAGGCAGTCGACCAATACGATGTGGCAATTCCCGGCCTCTATGCGGTGGGGAATGATGCCGGTGGTGTCCATGCAGGCAGTTACTGCATGAGAGATTCTTCCGGTGCATCGTCTGCATTTGCGGTTAATTCGGGACGTATGGCAGGTGAAAATGCGGCAAGATATCTGAAAGGATAGTCGTTCAATGGGAGTAGTTGCTGGCCATGCATGAAAGTCTTACGCCAGGAAACGACAGAATCGGTCGGACGCGTCATAGCAACGGCGGCTCCTATGGCGCACACAACAAAGACCTCCGGGATCTGGATTTGAGCGGGGTAGGGAGAATATGAACAATCATATGGATGCTCCGGAGGAAAGAAAGCACGTCCTGGAGGAGATTTCCGAGAGGATAAAGCA
>JBEKDJ010000102.1:0-14380 GCA_050014415.1 Thermodesulfobacteriota bacterium
GAAGAATATACTCCCCCCCCGATGACCGAGGGAATGTACCCCTGCAGCAATTGTCATGCTTCGATGGAGGCAAACCGAGAAAAGAGGGATCTGAAAGAAGAGCACACTGACATCAAGCTCCATCACGCGGAATCGATGAGGTGGTGTCTTGATTGTCATGACGCAAAGAATCGAGACAAGCTGCGCCTCTTCAACGGGGAGTTAATCGACTTTACCGCAAGCTATCGGCTCTGCGGCGAATGTCACGGGCCTCAATATAGAGATTGGAAGGCCGGCATCCATGGAAAACGGGTGGGATACTTCGCCGGCCCGGGCAAGCGGATCTACTATCTATGCGCCAACTGCCACAACCCCCATGACCCGAAATTCAAGCCGCTGAAGCCCGAGCCTCCCCCCCGTCGTCCGGAAGAAAACCACGATGCAAAATCAGAATAATAGACGTTATACGCGCAGAGAGTTCCTCCGCAGTCTTTCCCTGACCACCCTGGCAGGTGTTTCTCTCCCCCTACTCTCCTCGTGCTCGAAGGAAGAGGCCGAAGATTTTCTGCAAAAGCACTTTCGCGAAATGACCCCCGAAGAAAAGAAACACGTCATTGCCAAGCTCGAAGAAAGGTACTCCCGAAAGTACGGGAAGAGATTTGAGATCAGTACAAAGGGGGCCCTCCCCGACACCCTGTGGGGTTACGGTCTTGAACTTTCCCGGTGCATCGGCTGCAGACGATGCGTCTACGCGTGTGTAAAAGAAAACAATAATTCCCGCTACAAACCTCAGCTCCATTGGATCAGGGTTCTCAGGCTCAAGCGGGGAAATCTGATCAATCTTGAAGACTCCGAGCATTACTATGATCCCCCTCAGGTCCCGGAGAAAGACTTCCTCTATCTGCCGGTCCAGTGCCAGCACTGCGAGAATCCTCCTTGCGTGAAGGTCTGCCCGGTGCATGCCACCTGGAAAGAACCGGATGGACTGGTGGTGGTCGATTATAACTGGTGCATCGGCTGCAGATACTGCATTGCAGCATGTCCCTACAAGGGACGAGTCTTCAACTGGGCAGAACCCAACATTCCGCCGGAGGAGGTGAATCCCTCGGTCCACTACCTCGGAAACAGACCGCGGATGAAGTGTGCTGTGGACAAATGCACCTTTTGCATCCAGCGGGTGAGAAATGGAAGATACCCCGCTTGTGTGGAAGCCTGTCCAACAGGAACGAGAAAATTCGGAAATCTTCTCGACCCGAACAGCGAAATCAGGTATATCATCGATCGAAAACGGGTCTTCCGGCTAAAAGAAGATCTGAGTACCGAGCCCAAGTTCTACTATTTTTTCGAAGCTTAGAGAAACCGATGGAGAAGTTCCGGGAAGCATTGAAGGAAACATGGCATTTTTACGAGAGGACGCTATCCCTTGTGGTCAAAGGAAGCAAGGCCTATTATGCCTGGTGTCTTCTCCTGCTGGCGATCATATTCGTAGGGTTGTTGTATTACCTGAAGCAGCATGACTTCGGTCTGGTCGAAACGAATATGACCGACCAGGTTTCCTGGGGCTTGTACATAGCAAATTTCACGTACCTGGTTGGGATGGCTGCCGCCGCGGTTCTGCTCGTTATCCCATCCTATATCTACTCATTCAAACCAATCAAAGAGATTGTCGTCCTTGGAGAACTCTTTGCCGCCTCATCCATTGTCATGGCCATCCTCTTTGTCATGGTTGACCTTGGTCGACTCGATCGGTTCTGGCACATGATTCCTTTTGTCGGATTGATGAATTTCCCCCAATCGCTTTTGGCCTGGGATGTCCTTGTCCTCAACGGCTATTTGTTCTTGAACCTCCTGATTCCTGTCTACCTTCTGGTCAAATTCTATTATCGGAAAGAACCCAATTGGAAATTTATCCTCCCCTTTATCTTGGCCTCCATCCCATGGGCGGTGGGCATTCACACAGTGACCGCATTCCTCTATAACGGTCTTGCAGCGCGTCCTTTTTGGAATGCATCCATTCTCGCACCGAGGTTCTTGGCGAGCGCTTTGTGCTCAGGGCCTGCCATCATGCTCATCATCTTTCAGATTATACGGAAGATCTCGGACATCAAGGTGGAGGACAGGGCGCTCTTCAAGATTGCTGAACTGATCGCCTATGCCATGTTTGTCAACCTCTTTCTACTGTCCGCAGAGATATACAAAGAGTACTATTCGAATACCATCCATGTTGCTCCTTTTAAATACCTATTACAGGGACTCCACGGGCATAACCAACTCGTCCCCTGGATATGGGCAGCCATGGCAATGAATACGGTCGCTTTTCTCCTCTTCCTTATTCCGGGCACGCGGAAGCGATTACCCATTCTGAACATAGGCTGTCTCCTTATCATCGCAGGGGTCTGGATTGAAAAGGGACCGGGGTTCGTCATCCCGGGGTTTGTCCCAGATCCTCTCGGCGAGATCTACGCCTATGTCCCGAACCTTCTGGAACTCATGGTCTCCTTTGGAATCTGGGCAGTCGGCCTCCTTGTCTTCACCCTCCTGATGAAGGTGGCCATCCCTATCGAGACCGGGGGATTCAGCCATGTTAGCTATGTCGAACGTACCTTCAGGCGAGAAGAAGAAGACCAAGCTTGGAGACAAAGTTCCTTCAGGAAATTCTGAGTTCAAATTCATCCGCTCTGTTGCAAACTCGAGAACTGTCAGGGTAAAGAGGCCCTCCTTCCATTATCTTCCTTCCTCTCTGGTCAGGAAAAATCTTTGCTATCAGCTATCAACTCAGGTCTCAATCGGTGTCTCAAAGGGCAGCTATTGAGAGGACCAGAGTCTGAGAATTTGATCCAAAATCTCCTTTTTCTTCTTCAGCATCTCCTGTTTTGATCTGCAGCGAATCGTGCCTGCAGCTGCCCCCGGATGGCCGTCCCCGATGTTGAGAGCTCGCATGATCTCGCCGATGTTTTTGGAATGGTTCCCCCTGTTCCCTTTAATGGAGAGAGACATGGAGACCCCAATGTTGTTGCTCTTCACCCCGAGATCCATCAGATTATAGATCTCCAGAACCCCCAGCGCCTCAGGGTAGAGCAAGAAGGCCAGATTCTTGATGAGTTGAGGTCTTCGATGAAACTGGGTGAGATCGATTACGACCATCTCTCTCAGTTTGTCCTGGTCAAGGAAAAAAGAGGAATTCTGGATGGTACGAAGCATCTGTCCCTCTTCTTCGCCGTATTGTTTCAGCCGTTTCCGGACGAAGGGAAGGTTCGATACCTCGCCAATGGGGCCATCCCGGAGCTGCTGAACCAAGTTCTTCATATGGCTCACCTGTTCATCTGTCGATTGGAACCGAACTTTCAGTGTCCGGTCAATCACCATCCCCGGGGTCTCCCTTCTCCAGTCCTCAACCGAAGAATAGGAGAAGCTATCAATCACGTCTGCCTCCTCGACTGCCTTTAGAAAATAGGAAGGAAGCTCCGCTCTTTCAGTGAAATACTCATAGACCACACGGCTACAACTCGGTTTTAAGTCAAATCGGCCAGGAATCGATTTCGGATTAATCTTCCGGTATTCCAGCTCTTGAAGATTCCCTTCGTGATGATCGAACCAGAGTCCGCATTGGAGTGGGTATGGGAGATCGCAGACCACATCCCTGTCCGTAATCGTGATTTGGGATTTTGTGACCGTAAGGGGCCCGGTAAAGATCACCGCTTCAACTCTCAAAGCCCATGCACAGATCACTGCGCTTACAATCCCGTCAAAGTCGTTGTGCGTGACGATCTTCTCATAAACCGGCGGCGTCGAGTCTCTACTGGAGGCCTCAAACGATCTCTCTTCCATAGAAAAATCTTACCAGAGATAAAGGGCATCGTCAATTGCATTGCACGGCAGTCTTTACACAACGGTTGCAAGGAATGGTTCAAAAGATCCAGGACAGGATAGTCCCATCGTTCTGAAAATGGACTTCTGACCAAGTCGTAGGATATCACTTGGGGTGAAGTCCTCCCCTTCACCCCCACCCTCACCTTCCCCCTCCGAAGAGAGACTGTGTCGTAATGATGAGGGAGGGTAGATTGCGGCGGAACAGGCAGTCAGGCCCCTCAGCTTTAGAATGTGGTCGTTTGAAGTTTTAGGTAATCAGCTTGATGGAGCCCTGACGTCGACGTTTCTCATTTGACAAACACAGCGGAATAGGATAAACTGAAATTGAATTTCAATTTCAACAAGGGGTTTTCCCATGCGAAACGACCAATTCAAAGCCTGGATCTCCAACGGCGGCCTAAAGGCGACCAAACAGAGGGAAGAGATCTTCAACCTCTTTCTCAGCTCCCCCGGACACAAGAATTTGGCCCAGATCCATGCCCAAGTGACTAAATTGAACCCCAAGATTGGTTACACCACAGTCTATCGGACCCTGAAGCTCCTCACCCGTCTCGGTTTGGCAACCCAACGCAAATTCGGTGACGGAGAAACCCGATATGAACCCGCTTCAAAAGGGAGCCATCATGATCACTTGATCTGTTTGGATTGCGGAAAGATCGTCGAATTTGAGGACCAAACCCTTGAAACCCTCCAGAATAGGATTGCGCAACGCCACCGGTTTAAGATCACTCATCATCGCATGGAACTCTATGGTCGATGTGAGGAATGCTGCCGGAAGAAAGGAACTGCTAGCAGAAAGAGATAGGGGATGGAATCTCGCAGTAGAATCGAACGAAAACAGACCGATGTCTCCAGGGAGAAACTCATTCTCATCGGAAATCCCAATGTAGGGAAATCGGTCATCTTCAATTACCTTACCGGCAAATATGTCACCGTCTCAAACTACCCCGGGACTACTGTGGAGGTGGCTTCTGGAACAATGTCCGCCCATGGGAAGAAGTTCCAGGTGGTCGATACCCCCGGCGTCAACTCCCTTATTCCCATGTCAGAGGATGAGAAGGTCACCCGCGACATCCTTCTCAAAGAGCCCAAAAGCTATCTGATCCAGGTCATGGATACAAAAAATATTCGCCGAGGCCTCCTCATCTCCCTTCAACTGTTGGAGATGGGGCTTCCGTTTCTCGTCCTTCTGAATATGTGGGATGAAGCAAAGAGCAGAGGCATTGAAATCAACATCCAGGCCTTATCTGAGATCTTAGGCGCCCCCATCTTGAAAACGGTGGCGACAAGACAGAAGGGGCTGGAGAAGATCAAAGAAAATTTTCAGGCCCGACGTCCCTCTTCGATCTCGATCAACTATCCAGTTGCCATTGAAAGTGGAATCTCAAGAATAACCCCTCTTCTTTCTGATGCCTCTATTTCCAGACGTTCTCTGGCACTGATGTTGCTCTCGGGCGACGAAAGCCTTGCCGAGTGGCTCCACACGAATCTTTCAGAAAATGACATTCTACAAATCGAAAAAATCCGGCAGGAGATCCAGATTCATCTTGCTGAACCGATCGGCTACTTGATCAATCAGGCCAGGCTCCGAAACGTAGATGAATTGCTATCACAAGTAATGGGTCTAAGGGGAGAGGCACCTAAATCTGTCGCCTCATTTTTAGGAAACCTCTCCATTCACCCCTTCTGGGGAATTCCTATCCTTCTGCTTATCCTCTGGATCACTTACGAATTTGTCGGAGTGTTCGGAGCACAAACTTGTGTCAAATTTTTGGAGGAAACCCTATTTGGAAAATGGCTCCTTCCGCCCCTCACCCACCTCATCCAGCATCTCATCCCTATCCTTTTCCTTCAAGAACTTCTTATCGGCCCTTATGGAGTCATCACCATGGCTCTCACTTACGCCATTGCGATCGTTCTCCCCATCGTCGGCTGTTTCTTTCTGGTCTTTGGGCTCATGGAGGATTCCGGATATCTACCTAGACTGGCCGTGATGACCAATCAGGTCTTCAAAAAGATGGGACTGAATGGCAAGGCGGTTTTGCCCATGGTTCTGGGCCTGGGATGCGACACGATGGCCACCATGACCACACGGATCCTGGAGACCGAAAAAGACCGGACCATCGTGACGCTCCTGCTGGCGCTCGCCGTTCCCTGTTCTGCTCAATTGGGGATCATTCTTGGGATGTTTGCAGGCCTTCCTGCCTTTTACTTCTTGATGTGGATCTCTATTATTGCAGGGATTCTCATCTTGGTGGGCTATTTGGCGTCGCGGGTGATTCCGGGTGAAGGTTCTGATTTCATCTTAGAGATTCCACCCTTGCGGGTCCCTCTGCTCTCCAATGTCGTGGTCAAAACTCTGGCTCGAATTGAATGGTACTTAAAGGAAGCCGTTCCCCTTTTCATTTTAGGGACCCTCCTTCTTTTTGGCCTTCATAAAACAAACCTATTAACCCTTTTGGAAAAGGCAGCGACGCCGGTGATCGTTCATTTCCTGGGTCTCCCCGCAAAAGTGACGGAAGCATTCGTCATCGGATTTCTTCGAAGAGACTACGGGGCAGCAGGCCTATTCGTTTTGGCCAAGGAGGGACAACTCAATTCCCATCAAATCCTGGTCAGTTTGGTTACCATCACGCTCTTCCTCCCCTGCATTGCTCAGTTTTTTATGATGGTTAAAGAGAGAGGTTTAGGAAAAGCTCTGGGGATATCGGCGGTGGTCATCCCAATTGCTTTTGGGGTGGGGGGGATCGTAAATTTCTTATTGAAATTCTTCGGAGTGTGATATGGAAAAGTCGAACGTTTACCGATGTCCCCTTTGCGGAAAACAATTTTCTTCACAGGAGATGAAATGTCACTCGGGATGCCTCCTTTCGAAAAACTGCAATCTCCTCTGCTGCCCCCATTGTGGATATAGCTATAAGGAACAATCCGCCATTGTCGATTTTCTTAAATCCTTACGGAAAAGAAAGGCAAAACCATGACGAAAGAATCTGAACCTAAAAGAGGCCACCATCAAAGGATGGGCGCATCCGTTGACGGAGTCGAAGAGGACCGGATCGATGAACTTCTCGAGCTCATCTGGACCTTAGGAGAAGAAGGGGTTGCTGATATGGGCCACCTTCTTGAGACGACCCAGGACATTGAAGCGAACTCCATTCTCCGTAAGATGATCAAGGACGATCTCTTTGAAATGGAAGGCAATCGAATGATCCTCAAGGAACGCGGGGAGGAGAAGGCAAGGGAGATCGTTCGACGTCACCGCTTAACAGAGAGGCTCCTCTATGAGATTTTTGAGATGTCCGAAGAGGAAGTAGAAGAAGAGGCTTGCAAACTCGAACACATCCTGAGCCCTGCGGTGACGGAAAGCGTCTGCACCTTTCTCGGACATCCACCGACTTGCATCCATGGGAAACCCATCCCAAGAGGGGAATGTTGTGCAAAATTTAAAAAAGAGATGAAACCCCTCGTCACCCCTCTTGAGGAACTGGGATTGGGGGAGGAAGGTCGGATCGTCTTTATCGCACCCAAATCACATCAGAGACTCGACCGGCTGAGCACCCTGGGTATCGTTCCGGGAAGTGTCGTCAGGATGCACCAAAGAAATCCCTCCCATATTCTGCAGATCGGAGAGACCTCCCTTGCCTTGGATCGGGATATCGTAAAGGACATCTATGTGAAGAAGGTCTGACTCAGCCTATTGTGAGCGACATAAGAAAGTCATCATTGCGAGGAGTGTGCCGACGATGCAATCCGCTAAGGATTGCTTCACTCCCAATGACCGCTCAGGAGATGCCAATGGTTCCCCATGATATTGTATTCAAAAAGCGGTTGGATGTGATTCCGAACCTTTACCGGAGGTTTGTTGATAATTCAAGGAGTCAATGGTCAGAAAGCGGGAAGTTGAGAGTAGAAGGTTATTAAAACCACCTTCCAGTCTCCACTCTCGAGCCCTATATTAGCAACTTTTTGGGAGAAGAACCTTGCATTATTAAGGACAGCATCGCAAAATAGTATGGTGGTTATGCATGTTCTAGGATATTTCGGGATTGAATAGATGAAAGTGACACTCGCTCAGCCTCGCGGGTTTTGTGCAGGGGTCGTTCGAGCAATCGAGATGGTCGAGCGCACTCTTAAGATCTACGGCACACCTCTCTATGTTTTGCATGAGATCGTCCATAACCGCCACATCGTCGAAGATTTAAGAAGTAAGGGCGCCCTATTTGTCGAGAACCTCGACGAAGTGGAGGCAGGAGCAGTGACCATCTTCAGCGCCCATGGAGTTTCAACAGCGGTGGTGGAACAAGCCAAAAAGAGAAACCTGAGAATTATTGACGCCACCTGTCCGTTGGTTACGAAGGTGCATCTTCAGGCCCAGCGGTACAGTCGTCAGGGTCTTGAGATTATCATCATCGGTAACCCAGGCCATCCGGAGGTTGAAGGCACTCGAGGCTGTGTTGAAGGACCCGTGCATGTGTTGTCGACCAGCAAAGAAGTCGCGTCTCTCAAAGTCAGAAACCCCGACCGCCTCGCCTATGTCACCCAAACCACGTTGAGTACCGAAGATACGCGCGAGGTAATCAACGCCTTGGAAAAGCGGTTTGCCATTCAGGGACCTGAATTGAGCGATATCTGTTATGCGACACATAGCCGGCAGAATGCCGTCCGCCAATTGGCCAAAGAGATCGATCTGCTCTTGGTAGTAGGAGCCCGCAACAGTTCTAATTCCAATAGGCTACGTGAGGTTGGAGAGCAAAACGGTTTGACCTCTTATCTGATCGAAGAAGCAGACGACTTAAACCCGAAATGGTTTTCTGAAAAGACCCGAGTAGGCATCACTGCCGGGACTTCAGCACCAGAAGTGATGGTGCAAGAGATCATCCAAAGGCTGCGCGCTTACGGTGCAAATTCGGTCAGCGAAATGGAGGGCGGCGGTGAAACCATGCATTTTCACCTGCCAGAATCATTATGGTTTTGAAAAAAATGTGACAGGGGGGATGGTCTTCATTTTCTATTCCTCCTCCTCCTTGTTGTTAAGCCACTCTCCACCCCGGCGCTCAATCTCCTCCTGAATTAATTCTCCCAGGGTGTTTGAAGCGGGTCCTTGGTTCGATATGTATTTCTCGATCTCCGCCTTTTCCACTTTCTCCTTCAGGCCTTTCATGCTGAGGCCAATCCTCTTGTCCTGTGGATCGATGTGAAGCACCACAGCAGAGACCGTCTCCCCCACTTTCACCACATCAGAGGGTCTCTCGATCTTCTCCCGGCTCATCTCGGAAACGTGGATCAACCCTTCAATTCCTTCCTCCAATTCGACGAAGGCACCGAAATCGGTTACGTTGGTGACCTTCCCCACCACCATTTCCCCCTTCCGATATCGCCGTGCGACGTCTTTCCACGGATCCGGAGTTAATTGCTTGATCCCTAGAGAGAAGCGCTCATTTCTGCTGTCAATATTCAGGACCACCGCCTCAACCTCTTGTCCCCTCTTGTAAAGCTCGCTGGGGTGCCTGATCTTTCTCGTCCAGGACATCTCGGATACATGGACGAGTCCATCCACGCCCTCTTCAAATCCGATGAAGATGCCGAAATCGGTCACCGTCTTCACCTTACCCATAACCCTTGCACCCACTGGATATTTCTCTTCGATCAGGACCCATGGATTGGGTTCGATCTGCTTCATCCCCAATGAGATGCGGCGCTTGACCGGGTCACAATCGAGGACGATCACCTCAACTTCATCACCGATACGCGCGATCTTCGAGGGGTGCTTCGTCCTCTTGCTCCAAGTCAATTCTGAGATATGGACGAGCCCCTCTATTCCCTTTTCCAACTCAACGAAGACCCCATAATCCGTCACGTTGACCGCCTTTCCTTTGGTGCGGAAACCCGTCGGATACTTCTCCAAGACAGAATCCCATGGGTCAGGCAGGGCCTGTTTTAATCCCAATGAAACCTTTTCCTTCTCCCGGTCGAAGTGAAGGACTTTCACCTTCACACGCTCTCCGACAGAGAGTTTCTCCGAAGGATGCCCAATTCTTCCCCACGCGATATCCGTAATATGGAGGAGACCATCCAGTCCGCCCAAATCGACAAAGGCCCCGTAATCGGTGAGGTGTTTCACGGTCCCTTCGACAATCGCTCCTTCGTTGATATTTTTCAAGGTTTCCTCCCTCAGCAGCTTCCGATCATCTTCAAGAAGAATCCGCCGCGAGAGGACGATATTATTCCGTTTCCGATTGAACTTGATGACCTTAAACTTCAATCGCTTGCCGATCAAGGCATCCAGATTCCGAACCGGCTTCAAATCGATTTGAGATCCTGGGAGGAAAGCAAAAATCCCGCCGATATCCACCGCAAGTCCACCCTTCACCTTGGAAACAATGTCCCCTTCCAGAACCTCGCCCTCTCGACAGGATCTGCTGATATCCCTCCATACCCTGACTTTATCCGCCTTCTCCTTCGACAAAATCAACAACCCTTCCTCATTGTCCTTCTTCTCTAAGAGTACATCGATCCGGTCTCCGATCTTCACGTCGACCTTTCTATCCCTTTTCAGAAACTCCTGCATGGGGATCTGCCCTTCAGACTTATATCCCACATCAACTGTCACATGATCCGGAGTAATATCGACGACGATCCCCTTGAGGATTTGACCTTCTTCAATGGTCTTCAAGCTTTCCTCATATAGCATTTGAAAATCTTCAGGTTCCCCCTTCCGGGGAAGGTCTTTCACCCCTCTCTTTTCCTCTCCTTCAACGGGAGGGGTCTGTTTTGTCTCTTCCTCTGCTGTTTGAGCAAAATCATTCTTGATCATTCAAGAAAACTCCCTTCTTCCAATTATTGAATGATTTATATCATACCTTTCCAGAAATTACAAATCCTTCAGCCTCCACCTCGCGACCCTCCAGCAACAGGGTCTTGGGAACCAAGCGAGCCGGTGGGATTGACTTCTGTCGCCCAGACTGGGGGTGGACTTTGGTAAACTCAGAGGAATCATGCCGAGACCTCGACGTAAGACCAGTCGAAAGCTTGCCGAACCTTAAGCCAGACGCGAAAGCCTCTCCTGCCCGATTTCTCCATGTGACTGCAGGATTGCACCGGCTCCCTTAGTGCTGATGCACGTGCTCAGCCTCAAGATAGCTGCTGACCTTGAGAGCGTGTAGTAGTTTTTGAGAGCTTTCTTTCTTGTGCCATGACAATTCGGGTCATCTCTTTCACTACCTCCTCAACAGACTGATGGGTGGAGTCGATGAACAAAGCATCGGCGGCTTGCTTGAGAGGAGAGTGAATCCGGTGCATATCACTGTGATCCCTTTGCATCACTTCCCGGAGTGTCTCTTTAAAGTCGACCTTGACTCCCTTCTCCCCCAGCTCATCAAACCTTCTTCTCGCCCTTTCCTCTATTTCGGCATCAAGATAGAACTTCACGTCAGCATGGGGAAAGACAACCGTACCAATGTCCCTTCCTTCCAAGACGACCCCGCCTCCTCTTCCCATCTTCCTTTGCGCCCGGACCAAGGCCATTCGAACGCCTTTCCTCTTCGAGATCTCGGAGGCAAGAAGGCTCATTTCGGGCGAACGGATTGCTTCCATCACATCCTCCCCATTGCAAAGTATGTGGGTTTTTTCTCCTTTTTTGACGAAGGAAATGTGAAGGGCCGAGGCCAATCGAGCAAGCTCTCTTTCATTTTCCACTGCAATGGCCTTCTCTCTTGCCGTGAGTGCCACAGTCCGATACATTGCTCCAGTGTCAATGTAGACGTAACCCAGCCGTTCCGCTAAAGCCCTTGCCACCGTGCTCTTCCCAGAACCAGAAGGGCCATCAATGGCAATGATCAACCTCCTCTTTTTCGAGGCCTCCACCCCCCTCTCCAATCATCGACCTTGGCGTCAGAAAGCCAAAAGCACTCCCAAACCCTTCCAAAGACGTCCAGGTCATTACCATCCTAAGAAAGATTTCATGCATTACCAGAATAGGCTGCTGAAAAACGGTCATCTGCCCCCGCTTCGCGGGATTCCCCTCATCCTTCATCGCCAGCGTGTCGCCGCTTCGACGGAGGCAGGCTCGGCGAGCAGATCGGTGAAGGCAGGGGAGCCCCGCAAGTGGGATTTCGTGAAGCTCAAACTTACATCCAGGCATTCTTGAGCACCCTGTGAGAAATGACTTCTTCACGAAACTGTCAGGTTTTCAGACAAGTCGTCCGAGAATCCTCCTTCAGTATTCGCCCGGAAGATGACCTGGCCATGGCCGCGGCGCGTGTCCGTAACTTATTGAATTTTAATGTTTTGTTTGCGCCAAGCGTCACCGGATATGGGCAAGGTCAAGTTCTCCCTTGAATCTCCCCTCCCACATCGAAGGGGGAAGGATGGTCACAGGAAACTCTAGATACCTTCAGCCAGAGACCGAAGGCAGGATTCTTTACCACATCAGGATGGGTTTCTCAAGGAGGAACGGGTGAAAGGGTTTTCAACATACATCAGCCCCAGACTCTTAGCAACCCCCTCGCACACTACCTTTCCATCAATCAGATTAAGACCTCTTCTCAGTGCCTCATTCTCCTCTAAGGCCCTCTCGTACCCCTTGTCTGCTATCTGAAGGACATAGGGAAAAGTGGCATTGGTCAGGGCAAACGTTGAAGTCCTCGGATAGGCGCCCGGAATATTGGCAACACAATAATGAACGATCCCTTCTTCAATATAGGTTGGGTTTTCGTGGGTGGTGGGTCGCGTCGTTTCGAAGCATCCGCCTTGATCCACAGAGATATCTACGAGGGCAGAACCAGGACGCATCCTCTTGAGCATTTGGCGGGTCACCAACTTCGGCGCCTGAGCCCCCGGGATGAGCACCGCTCCAATGACCAGATCAGCATCTGCAATCTCCTCCCTGATCGTCATCCGATTTGAAATGAACGTGGTGATGTGGCCTTGGGTGATGTCGTGGAGATAACTCAGTCTCTCCGGTTGGATGTCGAGGATGCTCACTCGGGCTCCAATCCCCACCGCAACCTTGCAGGCGTTTGATCCTGCCACTCCTGCCCCGATGATGACAACCTTGGCCGGAGGAACACCCGAGGCACCACAGAGCAAAACCCCTCTTCCACCGTGCCTGGCTTCTAAACACATCCCTCCTGCAAGAATCGACGCCCTGCCGGCAATCTCACTCATGGGACGCAAGAGAGGAAGTTCCTTATTCTGCTCCTGGACGGTCTCGTAACCGAGCCCGACGATACGGCGCTCGATCAGCCGTTCCGTTAGGTGTCTGTCAGCTGCCAGATGGAGGTAGGTGAACAGAACCTGGCCTGACTGCATCCAAGAAAATTCTCGCTCCAAGGGCTCTTTCACCTTAACCACCATGTTGGCTTCCCTCCAGATATCCTCCGCCTTTTCGACCAGGGTCGCCCCAGCCCTCTGATACTCATGGTCAGAGAACCCACTGCCTTCCCCCGCTCCTTTTTCTACAAGGACAAGATGGTGGTGAGAAACTAGGGCATCCACACCCTGCGCGGTCATGGCCACTCTTTTCTCGCCGTCTTTAATCTCCTTCGGAACCCCAATGATCATTTGATCCCCGGCATTCTTGATATAGAGTATAAGTCATATCATAAAAGAGACTTGCAGTGAATTCAATCCATATCTTCTGGTTGTCACCTCGTGATAGAAGAATGGATGGAGCTTTCTAGAGATGATTGATTGAAGAACTCAGGGATTGATGGATTGCAAATCAGATAATTGGCAGATTCCTCGACCGTTAAGCAATGGTAATAGCTGGGATCTTTTTAAATACGTGGAAGCGGTTCCTTCCAAGGGCCGGACTCATAAAGCTTCGGAGCGGAAACCCTTTAGCGCGTGCTTCGCGAGTCCGAAATCAGGATCATTGCTTGCGAATTGAAACCGATTACTTCCGGTGAGATCAAGAACAACCACATTCCCATGGCATGATGGGGGTTGGAGGGAGTCAGAGGATCACGGCCGCCCGATGGGGTGTGACTAGGAACATCGCGGTCGCCTGGTTCATCACTGTTTCAGCAGCACCTGTGACGGCTGGGTTAAGTTTCTTTCTCATCCGTGTAGTTCATGCCAAATTTCAGTGCAAAATGTCTCTCGTACCTCTGGTATTCATGGACAAGGCCTTGAATCCAGATGAAAATAGAATCTGATGAGCAATGTCACCAAGCAAGACCTGACCGCGACGGTTGACTGACTGCAGGTTTGGGATGATCTTTTCTTGGTGAACATCGATCTTTTATCTCTTTCACTCACATCCTCCTGGATTCCATCGTCTCCGCTACCATATTCAAGATCTGATTGGAATCGAAGGGCTTGGAGATCAGAAAGTCAAGCTTAGCCTCCTTCATCTTCTCTTCACCAATCTCAGTTCCCCATCCCGTGATCATCCCTACCGGGGTCCCGGGATTCCTCTCTTTGATCGCCCTGCACACCTCCCAACCCGACATCCCCGGCATTCCCAAATCGGTCAGGACAATATCATACTCTTTCTCATTAAATAACCGAATCCCTTCCTCCCCATTCT
>JBEKDJ010000103.1:0-14196 GCA_050014415.1 Thermodesulfobacteriota bacterium
AACCTTTCCTAG
The DNA here is from genome assembly GCA_050014415.1 of Thermodesulfobacteriota bacterium. Lineage (GTDB taxonomy): Bacteria > Desulfobacterota > BSN033 > BSN033 > UBA1163 > JBEKDJ01. The sequence goes on from JBEKDJ010000103.1 coordinate 13, forward strand.
ATTAATGAAAAAAGTTATACTGTGGCCTAAGAGAAGCCAAAATCCATTTTCTAAAGGTGCAATGAGATGATAGAGAACGAGGTAGAAGAAAAAAGTTTTGCCGAGCTTTTTGAAGCCAACCCTGAGACCCGTGATCGGAAGTTTACTCCTGGCGAGACGGTTTCAGGAAAAGTGATCAAGATCAGCAAGGATACGATCTTTGTTGATTTAGGGGGGAAGGGTGAAGGCATTGCCGATATTCAAGAATTCCGGGACAAGGATGGAAACCTAACCCTGAAGGAAGGAGAGCGGATTTCGATGAGGATTGCCTCGATCAAAGATGGAATCCATCTCACTAAAGGGATAAAGGCTCAGGGGGCTGATGCTCTCGAAATCCTCCGTGATGCGCAAGAAAACCTCATCCCTGTGGAAGGAAAGGTTTCGGCCGTCAAGAAAGGGGGTTTTGAGGTCTCTCTGTCCGGCACTCGTGCCTTTTGCCCTTTGAGCCAGATTAGCCTTCAGTTCTGCGAAAAACCTGAGGAACATGTCGGAGCGAAGTACCAATTCAGAATTATGGAGATCAAGGAAAAGGGACGGAACATTGTCGTTTCGCGACGTGTGCTCTTGGAGGAAGAACAGGAGAAAAGGTCCAAAGAGACTCTGGCCATGCTCAGCCCCGACCTTGAATGTGAAGGAAAGGTGACAAAACTGATGAACTTTGGTGCATTCGTCGATATCGGAGGGATCGAGGGGATGGTCCATATATCTGAGATTTCCCACCAGCGGATTAGCCATCCTTCGGAGATCCTCAAACCAGGCCAAGTTGTGAGGCTGAAAGTAATGAAGATCGAAACTGGTCAGGAGGGCCGTCCCAAAATCTCCCTTTCCATCAAGGCCCTGGAGCCTGACTCTTGGGAAAAGGGTCTTGGGTTCCAGGAGGGCGAAATCATTCGGGGCAAAGTCTCTCGGCTCGCGGACTTTGGAGCCTTTGTTGAGGTGGCTCCAGGTGTGGATGGCCTGGTGCACATTTCAGAGATCAGTTACGAGCGCATTACTCATCCCAGCAAGCTGCTTCATGAAGGGGATGCTGTAGATGCACTGGTCATGGGAGTGGACCATAAAGCTCGCCGTATATCTCTATCTATCAAAGAGGCGATGCTCAAGAAACGGACCTTAGAGGATGAGGAAGGATCAGAAAAGGCGCGCCTTGAAGTTGGCCAGATTGTGAAAGGGATTGTTGAGGATACTAAACCCTATGGCCTTTTTGTCAGACTTCCACAACTGGGAGCAAAGACGCGGGGCCTGCTTCCTGTGGAGGAATTGAAGGATTCTGAAAAGGCGGATGCAAAAAAGAAGTTTCCTAAGGGTACGGAAATGCAAGTGGAAATCATCGCAATTGACGAGAAGGGACGAATTCGGCTCTCAAAAAGGAAGGTAGAAGAAAGAAGAGACCGGGAAGACTATGAGAAGTTTCTTGAAACGGGGGATAAGGACGGGAAGTTTGGCACCCTGGGAGACATTTTCAAGAATCTCAAGTTGAAGTAGAGTGACGAGCTGAAATATCCGTGTTTTGGGCATAAGATTGAATATTTCCTATGGTACGGCGTCAGGCGCGAAGGGTAAGGGGTGACCCCCTGCGCTCTCACAAAATACAAGATTCTGACATCTCATTCCACCTTTGCGAGGCTGGAGTCCAGCGTCTGAATCGGGATTGAAATATCGGCATGCCACGATTAAGATAGATTTTGTGTAAGAAAATTTGATACGAAAGGAGTTGAAATGAAACTGAAAGTATTGGCAGGTTTGGGTATTCTCTTTTTGGCGAGTCAAGTGTACGGAGAGGAGAATCTCGTACTCAAAAATCAGAAGGACAAGGTGAGTTACAGCATTGGAATGGAAATAGGGAGGAATTTCAAAAGACAGTCGATTGATGTTGATCCGGACCTCCTTGTAAAGGGAGTCAAGGATGCTTATTCAGGAGAAAAACTATTATTGACTGAGCAGGAAGCTAATGACACAATGGCCGCCTTTCAAAAGGAATTAATGGCTAAGCAACAGGAGCTTCAAAAGAAGCTGGGAGAAAAAAATAAGCCTGAAGGAGAGACGTTTCTTGCTGAGAATAAGAAAAAAGAAGATGTCAAGACTTTGCCCAGTGGGTTGCAGTATAAGGTGATTAAGGCAGGCAACGGCAAGAAACCTATACTTTCTGATACGGTGACCACACACTACCGGGGCACCCTAATCGACGGGACCGAATTTGACAGCTCTTACCGCCGCGGTCAGCCAGCAACCTTTCCGGTCAAGGGTGTCATTCCTGGCTGGACCGAAGCATTGCAACTTATGGATGTGGGAGCGAAGTGGCAGCTCTTTATTCCCTCGAATCTTGCGTACGGAGAGCGTGGGGCGGGCCGAAATATTGGACCTAATGCCACGCTGATTTTCGAGATTGAGTTGATATCGATCGAGGAGAAGAAGGGGGAGGAAAAAGAGGACAAGAAACCTTCGAGCCCGGAAGTCAAGTAAAGGCGCTTTCTTTGTCGATCAAAGGTTCCTTTCTTCTCCTGGAAAGAAGAGAAACTCCCAAGCAGGTCGGAAGAACCAGATTCTTCCGACCTGCTTGAACAGAGAGTAAATCCCGGTTGAACAATCTTGATTCCAGGCTGTCAAATCTCAGAGTGGCTCATTTACTTTCCCTAACTAAAGAATAATCAAGAAGCCTCTTTTTCAAGCTTGTCAATTCCTGGAGAACAAGCCTCTTGAATTATTAACCCCTTAATTTCCTTGAAACAAATCAGACTTCGTGTTAGGTTTCACTTAGAATGATCAAGATGGCGCACGTTTTTAAAACCTATCCCAGTAAGGTCACAGCTCTTTCGGATATCAACTTAGAGGTCTCACCAGGGGAATTCCTATTCATCGCCGGGCCGAGTGGCTCCGGGAAAACTACCCTCCTTCATATCTTGTTCTGCTCGGAGAAGCCAACCAGCGGTCGAGTGATCGTCAACGGAATCGATATGAATCAGAAGGGTGACAGAAAAATCTATCAGTTAAGAAGGAAGATAGGAATGGTTTTTCAGGATTTCAAGCTTTTGCGGGATCGGACGGTGGAGGAAAACATTGCCTTTGCCCTGGAAGTCACAGGCCACCCCCAGAAAGAAATCCAGAGGAGGGTTTCAGCGATCTTGGAATGGGTGGGGCTTCTAGGAAGGAAACGGGATTCTGTTCTCACGCTCTCAGCCGGGGAACAGCAGAGGATAGCTATTGCCCGGGCTGTGGTGAATAATCCTCCCCTCCTGCTCGCAGACGAACCGACAGGAAATTTAGATGATCAGATGACTAGCGATGTCATGACGCTCTTTATAGCCCTCCACCGCCAAGGAACAACGATCGTATTCGCTACTCAGAGCAAGGATCTAGTACGTCGTTATCAATACCCAGCTATTCAACTCCTAAATGGAAAAACGGTAAATGGTCAAACGGAGGGCAAGGTGAAGGGAGCGACATGAAGCCTCCTCCTTATTATGGACTGACTCGGCCTTTCCAGAATATGTGGAGGAATCTCTTTCCGAACATCACCACCATCGGCATCATCACGATCTCTGTTCTCATCTTTTCAACCTTTTCTCTCATCGCCTTCAACCTTGCCTCATTCCTCAAGATCTGGGAAGAAAAGATTGAGGTCATTGCCTATCTGAAGGGAAAGACCCCTATAAGCGAAGTGGAAAGCCTCTTAGAGAAGAGCCGCCGGGTCGAAGGGGTAGAATCGGTCAAGTATGTCTCTCCATCCGACGCGATGGCTTTTATGGAAACTAGATTGAGTAGCCAGAGAAGTCTCCTCGAAGGGATTCAGCCAACGGTCCTCCCTCCTTCCTTCGAGGTGCAACTGAAGAAGGACTATCGGAATCCTGGAAAGATCAAGGAAATCGTCTCTCAATTGAAAAGGTTTCCACAATTTGAGGAGATTCAATACGGTCAGGAGTGGGTCGAAACTTTCTCTGTCCTCGTTCATATTCTTCGCCTGACACAATGGGTGTTGGGAGGACTTCTTCTCCTGGCCATGGTATTCATTATTTCCAATACCCTCCAGCTGGCCATATCCTCGCGGCGAGAGGAGATCGAGATCATGCAACTCGTAGGTGCCAGTCCTTCTTTCATCCAAATACCCTTCTACATCGAGGGGATCGTCCAGGGTCTCCTGGGATCCGGACTGGCCATCCTCCTCCTCTATTTTTTACACAAGGCCATTTTTTTCTACCTTCCGCTTCCAATGAAAGAATGGTTGACAAGAATCCCCGTCGTTTTCTTGCCTCCCCAGACGGTCACAGGAATTCTATTAGGTGGGATGGTTCTCGGCTTTCTTGGCAGCCTCGTCGCTTCAGTGCGGGTTCTGAAACGAAGTGGATAGCACGATGGGAAAACGGAAGTGGGTTTTAGCTGGCTGGATCCTCATGGGTTGGGTCCTTACGTCCGGGATGAATAAGGTTTGGGCAGTTCCGCCTGATCAGGTTGAGAAAGACCTCAGTCAGAAACAGAAAGACCTGAAAGAGATCAAGAAGGAGCTTTCCCGGACAAAAGAGAAAGAGAAGAAAATTGAGGGGAAAGAATCTTCAATCCTCGACAGCCTCCAAGGTATTGAAACCCAACTCTCGAAGGGGGAGAGAGAGTTGAGAGAGATGGAAGCTCAATTGGTTCAAACAGAAGAAAGGCTTCGTCAGACAAAAACCCAGATGACTATGCTCAACAAAGGAATGGAACAGACCAAGGAAGAGCTGGTCTCCAGGCTGATCGCCCTTTATAAGATGGGTCGAACCCCTCCGGAGACTTTTCTACTCACCTCGCAGTCCTACGTCGATCTATTGAGGACCGACAAATATCTAAGGGTGATCATCGATTTTGATGCCCGTCTGGTCGAAACATACCGTTATCAAATGGCCTTAAAAGAGCGATATCAAGAGACTCTGGTCCAGGATCAACTCCAATGGCAGCGGAATATTTCCGAGGTAGAGAAGAAGAAGGAGGAGATCAAGAAGGTAAGAGAAGCGAAACGGGCTCTCTTGAGGTCGATTCAGCACCAAAAAGTGGTGTACAAGAAAGTGATTGGAGAATTGGAAGAAAGGACGAAGGAGCTTCAAACGCTCATTGGAAAACTGGAACGAGAGAGGAGCCTTTTCGCCTACGGGAAATCCAGGCATGAAGCAATCAAAGGGAAGCTGATCCCACCCGTCGAAGGGAAGGTGATCAGTCTATTCAAAGAAAGAGGGCAGAACGGGATCGAAATCAAGGCCCCTACGGGAGCCGAGATTCGAGCGGTTCTCCCCGGGAGAATCCTCTATGCAGATTGGTTCAAAGGATTTGGGAACATCGTGGTCATCGATCATGGAGACCACACCTTCACTGTTTCTGCCTACTGTTCGCAATTACTGAAGAAGGCTGGAGATACCGTTTCTCAAGGGGAAGCGATCGCTCAGGTAGGAAGTGCAGGATCGTTGAAAGGTTCCTGCCTCTACTTCGAAATTCGCCATCAGGGGAAGCCTGAGGATCCCTTGAATTGGATCTCTCACCCGGATAGGGTCGTCTCGCTACCCAAAGGCCAGGAATAATAACCGAAATTTCAATGACCGAAATTCCAAACAACTCCCAATCCTTTAGTTTTTGGAATTTGATATTTCGGGCAGTAGAAGGCACTTTTTTTTCAGACAGATAAAGTGTTATAAAGCACTAGGGAGGTAGGCTCTTATGCGTTCACAGAGAGGTATTGGGAATTTGAAAATCGTTCTGGTGATTCTATTGGTCTTCCTTTTGGGGATCGCGATTGGGCTGGGCCGATTCCACAGAGTGTCTGCCCTCTCAAATAATACCTATGAAGACCTCAAAGTATTTAGCGATGTTCTCGGTCTCCTTCAGAAGGAATATGTCGAGGAGACAAATTCAAAAGACCTGATTTATGGGGCGATCAAAGGCATGTTGGAGACTCTGGATCCCCATTCGGCCTTCATGCCCCCTGATATGTATAAGGAGATGCAAGAGGAGACAAAGGGTCGGTTTGAAGGCTTGGGGATCGAAATCACGATGAAGGACGGTGTCCTTACGGTCGTCTCACCCGTCGAAGATACTCCAGCCTTCAAGGCTGGAATCCAGGCAGGAGATCAAATCCTTAAGATCGAAGGAGAATTTACAAAGAATCTGACCCTCATGGATAGTGTCAAGCGATTACGGGGTCCGAAGGGTAGCAAGGTTACCATCACTATCATGAGGGAAGGCTTTACCAAACCTAGGGAGTTCACTGTGATTCGGGATGTCATACCCGTCCGAAGTGTTCGCCATGAACTACTGGAGAAACATTATGGATACATACGAGTCTCCCAATTCCAGGAGAAGACGGACAGTGAATTTGAGAAAGCAATGAAGGCGTTAGAAGAGGAGAATAAAGGTCCCCTAAAAGGGTTAATCTTGGATCTTCGAAACAACCCGGGGGGCCTTTTAGATCAAGCCGTCAAAGTGGCAGATCGCTTCATCGATTCGGGTCTCATCGTTTCTGTCGAGGGAAGAAGAGAAGACCAGAAGATGAAATTCTATGCCCATCACGAGGGTAGCATCGGCCATCAAGTGTTGGTCGTCCTGGTCAATGGCGGCAGTGCCAGTGGCGCAGAAATTGTCGCCGGAGCAATTCAAGACCACGGCCGGGGGATTCTCCTCGGGACTCATACCTTTGGAAAGGGATCCGTTCAAACGATCTTCCCACTGAAGGACGGTTCGGGATTGAGGCTGACCACCGCAAGATACTACACCCCTAATGGGCGTTCCATCCAGGCCAAGGGGATTGTACCTGATATCATCGTCAAGCCTTCACAGGCTGAAGAGGAGAAGGTTGCACCGGCCCCCAAATTCCCGTCGGAAAAGGATTTGGAGAGGCATTTAATCGATGTAGAAAAAGGGCCGCCCAAAGAGAAAGAGCCAATCAAGGAGAAAGAGCCAGCCAAAGAGAAAGCAAAGAAAGAAGAAGCAAAGGAGAAGAAACCGGCAGACAATCAACTGGAACGAGCCCTTGAACTCCTCAAGAGCTGGGAGATCTTTAAAGGTGTGGCCCAAGGGAATAAGTAGCTCAGAGTTCGGAGTTTGGAGTTCGGAGAAAAAGGAACTCAAGAGCAAGAGCTCAAAACTCATGCGAGGGTTTTGCAGGGCTGAATGGCTAAACAACCACACAGGCGAGGAAGAACGAGGGGATGGATGGGTTACCTTCTCTCTTTTTTCCTCGGGTCTCTTTTGACCTTTCTTGGATATTCTTATCTGACCCGGGAAAAACCTCTCTCTGCAGAGGCGTTTTCTAAAAAGGTTTTTCTTGTCGATCAGATCATCCAAAGTCAACTCTACGAGCTCGGCATTTCGAAAAGGGAACTTCTCCTTCATCAGTCTTCATTGAAGAAAAAGGACGGGTTCTCCTGGGAGCAGTCTCTCCTGAAGATCCAGGTTCCCCGATCGTTTCCCTTCTCCTTGATTGAAGAAAATCTCAGACGGGATTTTTCAAACCTGGGCAAAGATTTCTCCTTGCATTCCTCCCAGGGATCTGACTCTCTTCAAGTTGAAGTAAGAGTGATGAACCTTACGACCCACCAGCTCGCCTTCCTTTACTCCAAGTCTTCACTCAAAACCGCTCTTCGACCCAAGATTGCCATTGTGATCGACGATCTTGGAGGAGAAAACCATATCTCTCAGGAACTCCTCCGTTGGAACCTTCCTCTGACCTTCTCCATCCTACCCTTTACACCTTATTCTAGGTCTCTCGCTTCAGAGGCTCATCAAAAGGGCAGAGAGGTCATCCTCCACCTTCCTATGGAGCCCCGGGGCTATCCAAGAATCAAACCCGGTGAAGGAGTGCTTCTTGGAGAGATGAGTGAGGTGGAGTTGCTTCGCCAACTCTCAGAAGATATTGAGGCGGTCCCTTATATCAAAGGGGTAAGTAATCATATGGGGTCCAGCCTGACGGAAGACCCTGATAAGATGAAAATTATCCTTTCTGAATTGAAGAAGCGAGGGCTTTTTTTCTTAGATAGTCGGACCACGCCTCAAACGGTTGGTCTCCAAACTGCTGAGTCGATTGGTTTGAGGGCAATGGAGCGAACCGTCTTCCTCGACCATTCGTCGAATGAAGGCGATATCAAACACGAGCTGGAAAGGTTGATACGAATCTCTCTCGCAACAGGGAAAGCGATCGGTATTGGCCATCCCCATCCTGCGACGATTAAATCTCTGAAAGAGATGATTCCCAAGCTAAAGGAAAAAGGAGTCGATCTAGTTCCGCTCTCCTCCGTGATGGAATAGGCGGGGTATGATTTTCGATAACGTTCCATTGCTGGGATTATCTAGGGTTTTATAATGAGTTCGATCGGGGGAACATTCTTCTCAGTCTTCGTACCTACGGAAGAAGAACAATAGACACAGAGATATTCGTATTGATCCCCATCAGGTAGAACCAAGAGCAGCCTCTTTCTTACAGGCACCGCGGACTTGCATTGGGCGCAATAGAGAGAGGTCGCTTCAAACTGTTCAAAACTCGCTTTTCGCACAATGATATTATAAGAGAAAACCGTAAGATGGACAATACGGTTTCCTTTTCCTATGCTCACTGAATAAAGGACCATATTTCGTCTGTCAAATCACAGACTGCCCCCACAAGTCGGGATGATTCGACGGCTCAGGGATTCAAGGGATCAAGTAAACTCTTCTTATTACCTTCACATCATGCTCAAAGTTTTGTTTTCTTTTTTAGTTTTTCAATGAGGTCAGAGGGATCTTCATATTCGATCGTGTTTAGTTCTTTAACTATCTCAGGAAGAGAAGAGCCCTTTTTATGGATGATGAAGATCTGCCTTCCCAAGCCGAGGGCGATGCCGAGTTCGATGATGACATCAAGCTTTTCAGAAGAGGAGAGGTCATAAATTCCGAACCTGGCACTCTTGATCTGATTGATCCGATAGTGAAGGGGTTCTCCTTTTTGAACGGCTTCAATGCCATAAATCGGATTCAGGCCAGTTCCCTCAAAAGCGGATTCGATGGCCCGAATTTTTTCAGTCTCCAAAATCACAGAGGATATGAAATATTCTCCCTTAAGGGAGACCTCCACAGTTTTTGGCGTTGTCTGGATCTTTTTAAAGAGGGTTCGATCCAATGTCAACTCCTTGATCGCTGATTGAAGGATACTCTTTGCGCTTTCGAGATCTTTTTTGTAGCGGGCAGCGTTGATCTTGTCGATCTCTGATGAGGAAAAGGCTTTGACACTCATCTCCCGAAAGCGGAAGGCTAAGAAATTCTGATAGTGGATCGATTTGGAACTAAAGGTTTTTTCCAATATGTCCTTTGTCTCCGCATGCCAGTGTTTAAAGATTTCGTGGTCAGGGTGAAGACCGACCATTCCGTCCACTCTGTTTAACTGCTCTCTGATCAGGTCGATTGGGTCCCTTTCTGCCATCTTCCACTCTCCGTAGTATTTAATAAAACAAAAATATCAATGCATCGATGGAATGTCAATTTCTTTAGATATCTTGTTGTGTTGACAAGCAGAAATCACTTTGGTCAAATTCAACAACGCTCAAAGGGTGGATGTACCTAAGAGAATCCCAATTTGTCATCCTGAATCCCGCCAATGGCGCGATGAGGGATCTGAAACAGATTAGTTTGATTCGATTCTTCGTCCCACCCGGGTGGGACTCAAAATGACAGGGTAGCGTTAGCCGGGGTTTTACGAAGTGACATCAAAACAGGGCAGGTTTTCGATCGGCCTTGTAGACTGTTTCCAGGACTCGACTTTCTGGCAATGACCGTATGATTTTCGATTTTCTTATGGAAGGGAAAAACACTCTGACATTGATTCATCTGCGCTTCATTTGATCCCGCTCTAGCGGGAGATTTTGAAATTTGGATCTAGGGAAAAAACTGTTGGTCTCGGCTTGTGGGATTGGACATTCGGATTTAGGGTTTCGTGGGGGATCTCTTGGGTTCCGACTACGCCGCGTTAGGGAATATCCTGTACCCATCAAGTTTCTTCATCTGCTTCTTTCAATCTTAGCTGCAGTCTTTCTTCTCTTATCTTAATGATGAGACTGTAGCACGCGTCGCATAGACCATGTGTGGTCGATGGATCCCATAACGGTTCTTTCATCCCATAAACTTTCTTACATTCAATACAGATGCGGACCATATCGAGCCTCCAATCACTGCGTTTCGGTATTTTATAAGCAAATATCAGGCCATTGGGTGCAAAACACTGTAACTCATTGTAATCCATAAATATTTCTGAATATCGGCCCTGTATGAAAGCATTGGTTGGTTGCCTTTTATTGTCACAGAATCATATGGATTCAGTTTCTGACCTACTCTCTAAGTGATTTCAAAAACAGGAACGAACAGAAATTGACTATCTTCGTCGAAACAGACTTGAAACAAGGGAACGGGGCGTCTCCATGACATTTGACAAATCAGATGTTTATCCGGCCTCAGAACTCGCTGGAGATGGAAGTTGACAGGTCCTCTGCTTGGCTGCAGGTTAGCCCCATGGTCGGAAATCAGCAAGCCATAGCGAAGAGTACCCTACATACTTTCAAGTGAAGTATCTAGCGGAGGATTTTACAGGGGGATTATTTAGCAATAGCCTTCGGACTAGCGGATGCCATACGTTGGGGGACTCTCCTCATCTCAGAGGATATTCTGACAATTTAACAAACTTAAAACCGTGCTTCTTTAAATCTGGGACGGCCTTGATCATGCCATCTGCTGTTCCGCTTTCAGGATGGTTCATGTGCATGAGAATGATTGAAGCAGGTGAAGCATTCAACAGTGCTTCTTGCACTTGGCCCTTTGAATACGCCGCGCCAGCGTCTCCGAGAACACTAAAGCTCACGACTTCGTATCCTAAAGCATTGGCCACTTCTACGCCGATTTCATCGCAGTAGGCTGTCCCGGGCCGATAGTATTTTGGCTTGCAGTGGGTCGAACTCTGAATTTTCAAAGCATTCTGTTCTATCTCAATGATAAGATCGGCCACGCTGCTCGGCCCCTTAACGCCATGCACAGAGCGGCCGTTCACTGAACAGGGTTTATGATTCAATCCGTGATTTTCAATTTCGAATAGAGGATTCCTCGTCAGCTCGTGAAAAATCTTGCGATTTGCATCGATCCACCTGCCGCTGATGAACAACGTGACGGGAATTGCCTCGCTTGTCAAAAAGTTGATTAACCTAGCATCATATCCGTTTCCCTTCGGACCTCCACAGGCATCATAGGTGAGGGCGATCACCCGTTGGTCGGTGTCAAGCTTCGTTCTCACCCCCGTCACTCCTTCTCCCCATTCTTGTGGAACCTTACCGCTGAATGCCGAGATGATCTCTTCTTTGGTCGGTCGCTCCTGGCATTGTCCCCAGTCAATGTTCCCAAGAAAAAGGACGAAAAGAAGAATCAGTATATTAAAATAGGGACACATCCGAATTTCTTAGAAGAATGTCGGCTCGATGCCGGTGTTGGTCGATAAATCGAGGGGCTATCTCCTTTAGAAAAGGCCCTTTGCTTTCAGCAATTCTGCCATGAGAATCGCGCCTCCGGCTGCGCCTCGCACGGTGTTATGCGAAAGGCCGACAAACCGGTAGTCGAAGACGTCGCATTCCCTTAGCCGCCCAACTGTTACTGCCATACCTCTTCCTGCATCTCTGTCCATCCGTGGCTGAGGCCTATCGACTTCCTCGCGATAGATGATGGCGGGTTCAGGAGCCGAAGGAAGTTTCAGTCTTTGAGGTTCGCCGACAAAGCTCTTCCAGATCTTCGCGATTTCCTCTAGGGACGGCTTTCGCCCCTTGAACTTCACGCTCACACACGCCATGTGCCCGTCGATGACAGGAACCCGGTTGCAGTGAGCCGAAATCTTAAAAGAGTTCTCAGGGATTATCTTACCTTCGTGAAGCTTTCCCAGAATTCGCAGGGGCTCCAATTCTGACTTCTTTTCTTCATCTTTGATATAGGGGATGACATTATCGATCATTTGCAGCGACGCAGGACCCGGAAATCCGGCCCCGGAAACCGCTTGAAGCGTCGTCACGATGACAGCCTCGATCCTATAGCCCGCCTCAATCAAAGCAAAGAGCGGAGTCGTGTAGCTTTGGATACTGCAGTTCGGTTTGACGGCGATGAGCCCTTTTCCCCAGCCTCTCTGGGCACGCTGAAATCGGATCAGTTCAGCATGGCCTGGATTTACTTCCGGTATCATCATGGGCACGTCTGGTGTATTCCGATGTGCCGAGTTGTTTGATACTACTGCAATACCGCTCTTGGCATATTCCTCCTCAAGTTTTCGCACAGTTTCCTTGTCCGCTTCAATAGCCGAAAATACCAACCCACATTTACCTTTCGCCGATTCCACAAGATTTGCGTCTTGAACCACGAGATCTTTGATCTGCTCTGGGGCCGGCTCAGGCATGAGCCAACGCCCTGAAACGGCCTCCGCATATGTCTTACCCGCAGAGCTAGGGGAGGCCGCAACATACGTCGCTTCAAACCAAGGATGATCCCTAAGCAGTCGGATATAATTCTGGCCTACCATGCCGGTTCCGCCGATCACCCCTACCTTCATTCTCTCCATGATTCCCTCTCCTTTCCTTCTGGCCGACGACGCGGATCAGACGCGAGCTATTGCAAGTCGCCTGCATCTGTCTTGTTGGATACGGACCCCTATTTTCTTGTGTACACGACTCTGAAACGACGAACAGGTGGTTCCTCGTTATCCATGTAGTCTTCGAAAGCCGTCTCTGTCAGGTCGTACGATTTGAACTCATTCAGATCCTCACTCGTGAGAGGCCATGGCATCTTGCCTTCGGCATCCGTGTGCTCTCTTCCTCTGGCAATAACAAGCAGAGTGCCTCCTGGCCTTATAAAACTCGCAATCTCGGCCGCCGCCTTCCGCCGGAGTGGCATTGGTAGAACCTGGAGTGTGTAGGATTCAAGGACGAAATCGAAAGCACCTCGCCAATTTTGTGGCGTCTTGAACAGATCCGCGATCATATAATGAACCGGAGTCCCAGGAAATCTGCGCTGGCACCAGTCAATGGCCGTTGGAGAAATGTCGAAGGCCGTTGTGTCAAATCCCCGATGTGTCAGTTCCTCGGCATCATCACCCAATCCGCAGCCTACCTTGAGCGCTTTCTTCCCGGCCCCCTTGATCCCGTGGTTGTCGAGCCAAGTCACCAGATTGGGGTTCGGTATCAAATCTGCCCAAGGTATGACCGAGGCATCACCGTTGGCTTTGGCATAGAGTTCTTCGAACCACCCCAACGCGTCGCCTTCGGACAGATATTGGTTTGCGATCTCTCGCGCCGTCGCTCTGTTAGATTCATACATCCTTCTGCTCCTATCCAACGAAACGGGTCAGCAGCAGATGAAACGGCGAAGCGACCCGCTTTCTAACTTCATCCGCTGATTAGCCAAGTGACAAACCATGGAGCCTTTATTCAAAACAAACCCTTGAAAAAACGATTCCATCGCGGATGAAAGAAAGATCCCTCACGGGAAATTGCCACGGCTGTTGCACGGCCCAAGATAAGCTTCCGATCCACAAATCCAAAAAAACGTGAGTCTGCACTATTGTCGCGATTATCCCCCATCATGAAATATTTCCCTTTGGGCATGGTGATCGGCCCAAATGAGTGCATAGAAGGCCAAGGCCTTGAGGGTGAAAGCATAATAGAATGTTTTTTCCCTTTGAGGTTTTCTGTGAGGAAAATATGACAACAGGCCAGCTCTGGCGGCATTCGATTGATTGTCTCCCGATCAAGTCCTGTATACTGTAATGCCTCTCCATTTACGATAACCTGATTTCTGTACATCGCTATCACATCACCCGGAACACCCATGACACGTTTGATCAGTCGCTTGCCATCTCCGGGTGAGTAGAATACAACAATGTCGCCACGTACAGGACTATCCCAACATGCTAAATGATATGTTGTATAAGGTAGTTTGAGATCATATGCCAATTTGTTTACAAAAACACGATCACCTTCCAAAATGGTGGGCTTCATAGAACCCGAAGGAATATCATTCCAATCGGCTATTGCTGATCTGAATGAAGTTGCAATTAATATGGTGATTATTATGCTATACCCCCATCCTCTCAAGTACATACAGAGTTTACTCTTCCATTGGCTGCTCATTGTATAACCCCCCTTT
>JBEKDJ010000104.1:0-14123 GCA_050014415.1 Thermodesulfobacteriota bacterium
AAAAGTAAAGAATGGGTTTTTTTGTAAATTGCCTCTTCCGTTTCTACAAAGTGAGGATTTATGCTTGCAGGACCGGATCTGTTAGTCATCTTGGCAATTGCTGTGATTGTTTTTGGGCCCAAGAAACTCCCAGAATTAGCTAAGACGATTGGCAAGGCGATGGCAGAGTTAAAGAGAACAACTGAAGAAGTGAAGGAGAGTATCGGAATTAAAGAGCTGGGAGACATAAGAAGCCACCTGACTGGAATGGACCTTTTTGTCGATTTAGCTGAAAAGGTATCTGCTTCCATGAGTAAGACGAATGCAGGAACCTCTGTGCCCGCGGATGCTTCGGCTTCGGTTGCTGAAAAGACCTTATCTGCCGAAGAGGCCGCAAACCCGGTTAGAGATGGGGATAAGTTGAAGAACGAGGAGCTGAACCACGCTGCAGAGAAACTGTAAAGAGAAGGCATCTTGTCTTATTTGAGAAGAAGTTTCATGTGAGAAAACCATCCTTTGGATGGTTTTTTGGCATTATGGGAAACGGGCCATCGGGGAAGGGTGGAATAAATCTTAGTTTATGAAGCGATCGCTCCAATCAAAATTGAAATGGGCCGGGATTATTTGTTTCTTGGGAGCAGTATTCATCTTTATCACCTATCGATATAATTCTTGGTTATTAACTGAAGCGGTTAGACTCTACGGCATTCTCCATGATCCCCATCGATTAAAAGAAGTGATCTCTTCTTTCGGGCCGTATTCCCCCTTGGTTTTCATACTTATCCAGATGTCACAAGTCGTTGTGGCCCCCATTCCCGGCGGTCCGATAGAATTCTTGGGAGGTTACCTCTTTGGAGCCAAGGCCGGATTTCTTTATTCCATGATGGGTCTTGTCATGGGCTCCTGGATCGCCTTCAGTTTGGCCAGGATCTTTGAAAAGTGGGCCGTTGAAAAGTTTGTTTCAGCAAAGTCCAGGAAGAAGTTTGACTATTTGATTGGACATGAAGGCGTCATCCTCAGCGTTTTCCTCTTTTTGATTCCAGGTTTTCCAAAGGACGCCTTGTGCTACATCTTAGGTCTGACACCCATGCACTTAGGTATTTTCCTGTTGGTCTCAACGATTGGGAGAATGCCCGGAACGTTGATGGCGACCCTTCAAGGTGCTAAGGCTTTCGATCATCAATATAAGGCCTTGTTGATCCTATTGGGAATTTCCTCGCTGGTCATCCTGGTCTTTTATATCTACCATGAGAAGATTCATCTGTTGATAAGGAAACTTCATTTTGGCCAAAAGACTGGTCGCCCTGCTTCAGGCCCTTGAGACCTCTTGTCACTCAATGAGAAATATCCCCCCTTGAGATGATTTTTGGTTCAACTCTCTTTTGGAAGTTCACAAAGTTCGATAAGAACACCGTTCGAGGATTTGGGATGGACGAAAGCGACTTTTGTCTGATGGGCACCTGGCCGGGGTTTCTGATCAATCAGCGTTGCTCCCTTTGCGAGAAAGGCTTTCACCTCGGTCTCAATGTCATCGACCTCAAAACAGATATGATGGATTCCAGGTCCCTTTGTCTCCAGGAATTTGACCAGAGGAGAATCTGGCTCTGCAGGTTGGACCAGCTCGATATTCGATTCACCGATCTTGAAAAAGCCGACCTTTGTCTTTTGAGCGGAAACCACCTCGACGCCAGAAAGAGTGAGACCTAAGACATCCTGATAGAAGCTGGCCGCCTCCTCAAGATTATTAACTGCAATGGCAATGTGATTGATTTTTCTAAGCATGATCTTCTCCTTCGAGTTGTTGAAATTCCTAATACCAAAGTCCAAATGACAGATTAAATTCAACGCCCGAATGTCAAGATATTTCTCTTAAACTTTGACATGCATTTGACACTTGGATTTTGAGACTTGGATTTAAGAAGATCTAACATTTTTCTTGATGTAGTTAATAATGTCTTCCGTGGAGGCACCTGGCTGGAAGATCTCCTGGATCCCAGATTTCTTCAGTCCCGGAATATCTTCGGCAGGGATGATGCCACCTCCAAGAACAAGGATATCCTCAGCCCCTTTCTCTTTGAGAATCTGGATCACCTTCGGGAAGAGATGGTTGTGTGCGCCAGAGAGACAGGAGAGGCCTACAATATCCACTGCTTCCTGGATCGCGGCGTTTGCAATCTGTTCTGGCATCTGTCGTATCCCTGTATAGATCACCTCCATCCCGGCATCCCTTAAGGCCTGAGCGATCACTTTTGCACCCCGGTCGTGCCCGTCCAGTCCCGGCTTCGCGATGAGCACTCGTATCTTCCGAGTCATGATACCCTCCTGATCATTTCGGATTGCGCAATTCAGATTTCGGAATGAAGCCACTGAATCTCAATCCATGATTCTTCATTCCACATTTCGCATTCTGCAATCGGCCATGGTCTATCTTTCTCTGTACTCTCCAAATACCTCTCTTAAGGTGTCTGAAATCTCCCCGAGGGTGGCATAAGACCTGACCGCTTCTAAAATCGGTTGGACCAGATTGTCTGTCCCTTGGGCTGTCTTCTTTAAGACAGCCAGCGTCTCTCTCACCTTCGAGTTATCCCTCTCTTGTTTGACTCGCGCGAGTTTTTCCTTTTGGTAGCGCTCTACCTCCGGTTGGATGCGGAGAACATCCTTGAGTGGTTCCTCTTCGATCTGAAACTGGTTCAGGCCCACAATGATCCGTCTCTTGGTTTCGATCTCTTTTTGATATTGATAAGCACTTGCGGCAATTTCTCCTTGAATATAACCGGATTCGATAGCCTTGATCGCTCCGCCCATTGCCTCAATCTTCTCGATATATTCCATGGCCTTCTTTTCTATTTCATTCGTCAGGGCTTCCACGGCATAAGATCCTCCCAGAGGGTCGACCATATCAGCGACACCGCTCTCATGGGCAATGAGCTGCTGGGTTCTCAATGCAATCCTCACAGAATCTTCTGTGGGCAGCGCAAAGGCTTCATCTCTCGAGTTGGTATGGAGCGATTGCGTTCCCCCTAAGACTGCAGCCAAAGCTTGAAAAGCAACCCTCACCACGTTGTTATCGGGCTGCTGGGCAGTGAGTGTACAGCCGGAGGTCTGAGTATGGAATCGCAGCATGCACGATTCATCTCGCTTCGCCTGAAACCGCTCTTTCATGATTCTGGCCCAAAGCCTTCGAGCCGCTCTGAATTTGGCAATCTCTTCGAAGAAGTTGTTATGAGCGTTGAAGAAGAAGGCCAGTCTGGACGCGAAGGAATCGACGTCGAGACCTGCCTGAATGGCTGCTTCCACATAAGCAATGCCATCTGCCAAAGTGAAAGCCACTTCCTGGACGGCGGAGGAGCCTGCTTCACGAATGTGGTAACCGCTGATACTGATGGTATTCCACCGGGGAATATGATCTTTGCAGAACGCAAAGATATCTGTGATGATGCGCATCGATTCGAGAGGTGGGAAGATATAGGTTCCCCTTGCAGCATATTCTTTGAGAATGTCATTTTGTATGGTCCCTTGTAAGACTTCGATCTTGACGCCCTGTTTTTCTGCTACGGCGATGTACATCGCAAGAAGGATGGCCGCAGGGGAGTTGATTGTCATTGAGGTTGAGACCTTGTCCAGGGGGATCCCCTCGAAGAGGATCTCCATATCTCTTAAGGTGTCGATGGCGACACCGACCTTTCCAACCTCTGCCTCAGCCAAAGGATGGTCGGAATCGTAACCAATCTGCGTCGGAAGGTCGAAGGCGACACTCAAGCCAGTCTGCCCGTGTTCCAGAAGGTATTTATAGCGTTTATTTGTTTCTTCAGGTGTTGCAAATCCCGCGTACTGACGCATGGTCCATAAACGGCCTCGATACATCGTCGCCTGGACCCCCCGAGTAAAAGGGAATTCTCCAGGAAATCCCAGGTCACGGCAGTAATCGGTATCGGCAGTACTCAAAGGGGTGTAAAGACGGTCAATCTCTATGTTTGAAGTGGTTTTGAAGGAGGGCTCTCGTTCGCGTGACTTTGAAATGGTCCTATTCAGGGTCGTCTTTTCCCAGCGCTCAAATTCTTCTCGAATGTCCTTGGACATGATTCACCTCGTGTTCAGATTGTGGATTCGGGATTCCCGATTTCGAAATGCCATCTAAACGATTGGGTACGACGATACCACTTACTTCTGAATCTGCATTCCGCCATCACTTACAGTGGGATGTTGCCGTGTTTTCGCCAGGGATTCGTATCAACCTTGTTCTTAAGGATGTCGAGCGCTCGGATGATCTTAGGTCGGGTCTCTTCAGGCTCGATGATCTCGTCAACGTACCCTAATTCAGCCGCTTTATAAGGACTTGCAAATTTCTCTTGATAATCGGCAAGCAGCTGTTGACGTGTCTCTTCGGGATGCTTGGCATTCTTGATCTCGTTCCGAAAGATGACATTGACCGCACCCTCTGCTCCCATGACGGCGATTTCCGCATTGGGGTAGCAGTAGTTGATATCTCCCCGAATGTGCTTGCTCGACATCGCGATATAGGCACCCCCATAGGCCTTCCGGGTGATGATCGTAATCTTTGGCACGGTAGCCTCACAAAAGGCGTAGAGGAGCTTGGCCCCATGCCGGATAATACCTTTTTCCTCCATGTCGATTCCCGGAAGAAAGCCGGGGACGTCAACAAAGGTGACCAAAGGGAAATTAAAGCAGTCGCAGAACCGAACGAAACGAGCAGCCTTCACCGAGGAGTCCGGGTCGAGGGAGCCAGCCATCCAGTTGGGCTGGTTGGCAATGATACCCACGGGCATACCGCCAAAACGGGCAAAGCCGACGATGATGTTCTTTGCGTAGTCCTTTTGGACTTCAAGAAAATAACCATCATCCACCGTCGGCAAGATCACCTTTTTCATATCGTAGGCTTTCCTGGAATCCTCCGGGATAACCGTCTTGAGTGATTCGTCCATGCGATTGGGATCATCTTTGCTTTCGACGATCGGAGGCTTCTCCCGATTGTTCTGCGGAAAAAACCTGAGGAGTTCTTTGATGAGACGAATCGTATCCTCATCGTTCTGCCCGGCGAAATGGGCCACGCCGCTCTTCTCCATATGGACCTTCGATCCCCCTAGGAGTTCGGAGGTGATGGGTTTTCCGTCTGCGGTTTCTGTCTTCTTCAGGGCGGCCTTGATCACATCAGGTCCAGTGATATGCAGGTAACTTGTGCCTTTGGTCATGAGGATGAAGTCGGTGATCGCCGGAGAATAGACCGCACCGCCTGCACAGGGCCCCATGATCGCAGAGATTTGAGGGATGACCCCGGAAGCAAGCACATTCCTTAGGAAGATATAGGCATAGCCAGCCAGGCTTTCCACGCCTTCCTGAATCCTGGCCCCTCCAGAATCGTTCAGGCCAATGACAGGAGCTCCCGTCTTCATGGCGAGGTCCATTATCTTGCAGATCTTCTGTGCGAAGGCAATTCCCAAGGCTCCACCAAATACCGTAAAATCCTGAGAAAAGACGAAGGCCAGACGGCCTTCGATTTTGCCATAGCCCGTCACGACCCCATCTCCGAAGAACTTCTTCGTTTCCATTCCGAAATCGATACAATGATGGGTGATGAAACGGTCCACCTCTACAAACGTCCCGGGATCGAAGAGAAGATCGACTCTTTCCCGTGCCGTCCATTTCCCGTCTTTATGTTGCTTATCGATCTTCTCCTGACCGCCTCCTAATAAGGCCTCTGCTCTTCTTTTTTCCAGTTCCTTTCGGATCGCTTCAATCGACCTCATGAATGATTTTCCCTCCTTCAAAAAATCAATGTGAATTGCAGCCGTAACATTGCAACAGTTTCATTTTCGCTCTCTATTTCCAATGATAACTTTCCATCTTCCCATTTGCAATTCTCAATGGGTTTTCAATTCTTCAGCCAACACTTTTTCGGCCGCCGAGTAAGGATCCGTCCGACGCTTCATCAGATCGTCAATGATGGTTGCCCACCCTCCTTCTTTTTCCATTTTCTGAATGAAATGAGTTATCACTTCGGCCTCAAGAATCTCTAAGAAGGCTGCCTTCGTCCTTTCTCTCAACTTCTTCTCTAAAGCCTGGCTCTGCTCCATGGCCTGTTTATGGCGGTAAATCCCCTGTACCAGTTCAGAAATCCCTTTTCCCAAAATCGCTTCGGTTTTCAAGATCAATGGCTGCCAAGCGTCCGCCCTCTGCTTGCTCATCTCGAGAACCATCTGGAGATCCCTTTCCGTCCTCTCAGCTCCTCCCCGGTCACATTTATTGATAACGAAGAGATCCCCGATTTCGATGATGCCTGCCTTAATGGCTTGGATGTCGTCGCCCATTCCGGGTACTAAGACAACAACGGAGGTATAGGCAGTGTTGACAATCTTCACTTCGTCTTGGCCCACGCCCACCGTTTCGACGAGGATGACATTCTTCCCCATCGCATCCATCACATGGATGATATCTTGAGTAGAACGAGAGAGTCCACCCAGACACCCCCGGGTGGCCAGGGAGCGGATGAAGACTCCTTCGTCAGTGGCGTGGCGCTGCATCCGAATCCGATCACCCAGGATTGCTCCACCACTGAATGGGCTGGTGGGATCTACGGCAACAATCCCAACAGTCTTCCCTTCTTCCCGAAAGACGTCCACCATCTTATCGACGATGGTGGACTTACCAGACCCCGGAGGGCCCGTTATCCCAATGATATAAGCTTTTCCTGTCTTAGGATAAAGCTCCTTCAGTGATTCCAGGGCGCCGGGCATGCCATCATCAATATCCCTCATCAGCATCGAGGCGGCGCGAATATCTCCCTCTAAGATTCGTTTGGCTAAGCTCATCACTTTAACAGATTACCAAAGGTGGGCAGAGTTGACAACAGTCATCGGTCATCGTGTCCGTACCACGTGCCTCGCGTCTTTGCCATTCAGTTCCTGAGCATGGAACACTCATCCTAATGGTGTCAGTTATTTCTCCGAACTGCGAACCCATCACTCCGAACTATTGTTCACAAGGCACCCAGTAGTAGTCGAGTACCGTATGAGTAGGGTTTTTTGTCCTGAACCGCGCCTTCACCTTCATTCCGATAGATGGTTTTCTGTACAGCAGATAACTCTTCGGGATGGTTGCCAGGCCCGGGATCTCTACATCGACTTGCCAATAGGGTGTGGAGAGTTCAATGCCCATTCCAGCATAAACGACCTCCGTAAAGGTATAGACCGTGCCGATTACTGGATTGGGCAAAGTCTTCCATGTCATTTCGGTATGGCAGTCCGGACAGTGGGCTCGGGGTGGAATCCAGAGACGGTTTTCCGTGCAACTTCTGTTCGGGCAGCGTGTGGCCATCAATCTTCCTTGACTCAGGCCTTTGAAGAACGGGGATAGCATCCCATAAGTGTGAATGTGGGTAATGGATCGAGGCCATTCAATCACCATTGCAGGTTCGCTTTGACGGATTCTTGTGGTCTCACCGATAAAGGCTGTTTCTGCCCTTTTGATTGCTCGGGCTTTTTTCTTTGCCTGCACCTTCTTCTTTGTCATCAGGACTTTTCTCCTTCACCCTGCCGTATGAAGCCATGCGGGGTTTACCAACTCTTTCTGAGAATGCCAGCGGTCACGTGAGAACCTACTCCAGCATGGGAGACCCACAGGGCCTGTCTACTCGCTTCTGGGATCTGCAGGCTCTGCCAATCCTTGGGTTTCTTCTTCCCCCATCTCTTCCAGATTTTGGGATCACTATGAAATTTGTTGTATTTCTGCTGTAACTGCCATAGACACTCCGCCGCCTGAAAGATTCCAGTTGCACCCACAGCATGCATCGTTCCGATCAGCCCACCCGATAGGTTGGAAGGGCATTTACCACCATAGTAAGCATCTCCAGATTCAATATAGTCCTGTTCCTGGCCGTAAGGTCTCAGCCCAATGTCTCCATAGGTCTGGAGGTCACTGATGGTGAATGCATCGTGAAGCTCCACTAGATCCAGATCCTCAATAGGATTTTGAATTCCAGCCATACGATAGACGAGCCAGGCTGCAAATCGGGACGCCAGGAAACTCTCAAATCCCGGATAACGAGCTCCCTCTTTGCCATAGAGATCTTTGTACATCTCCGGGGTTTCATGGGGAAGTAAGGGGACTTCCATATGCCGACGATCAGCCACCCGCAGGGTATGAGTACCACCGCAGATAAACAGTTCACAGGGATGGTCAGATAGCTTATAGGCATTTTCTTCATCACAGAGCAATATGCATGCCGAACCAACACTCATGGCACAGCATTCGAGAAAGCGCAGAGGATAAGCGGAGATAGGGCTGGCCAAGATGTCCTCGACGGTGTACTTTCCCGGTTGCTGCGCGTAAGGAGATGAACAGGCATAAAGGTGGTTCTTGACTGCTATTTTGGCCCGGGTGACTTCAGAGACATTGAAGGACCAGGAAAAGCGGTTTGCCATAGGGGCGTAGTAGGAAGAATAGATCCGGCCCAGCCGGGTTTCGAAATCCTTGCAGGCGGCAGTAGAGATGTAGAAATTGCCCGTCCGGGTATCTACTTCGTCCATGCGCTCCCAGCCGGCAGCCAGGGCGACGTTGGCATAGCCCGATGCGACGGCCATGGCCGCAGTGAGGACCGTGGACCCTCCGGTCGCGCCACCTGTCTTGATACCCACGTTATAGAGAGGGTCCAGACCCAAGTAGTCGTGGACCTTGGCTTGGCAAAGCAATTGATCCTGGAAATGGTCGGCAAACTCCCCATAGGCGGCAAAGTTGATCAATCCTTTAACCTCCAGCGGGTCCATTTTCAAATCATTTTCTTCTAACATCTGCTTGAAAGCGATCATGACCAATTCTTCCAGTTTGTAATCGGGGAAATGCTTCCTGTAGGTCGTTGTTCCTCCAGCCACGACAAAGACTTTCCGATTCCATTTGGGAACTCGCAAGTTACCCTTTTTGAACGTGATCACTCCCGCTCCTCCAACGAAATAAACGCCAAATGCCGAAGTTCAAATGCCAAAGAACTTGAGTTTTGATGTTTGAGACTTGCCAGTTTACTTCAATTTCCCGATCAAGGCTGATGCAATCGTATTCTTCTGAATCTCCTTCGTGCCTTCATATATCTCTGTGATTTTGGCATCCCGATAGAAGCGCTCCACTTCGTATTCGGTGAGGTATCCGTAGCCTCCCAGAATCTGGACGGCCTCATCCGTGACCTCTACCGCTGTCCTTCCGGCAAACATCTTGGCCATGGAGGTCAGTTTTGGATCGATCCGCATCCGGTCATAGTTCCAGGCGGCCTTGTAGTTGAGAAGCCTGGCCGTCTCAATCTTGGTTGCCATATCGGCCAGCTTGTGTTGAGTGATCTGAAAATCGGCCAGTCTCCTTCCGAACTGGATCCTCTTCTGTGCACGGTCAAGGGCCCGATCGAAGGCCCCTTGAGCAATGCCCAGGGCCTGCGCTGCAATCTCGATCCTGCTTTCATCGAAGAATTCCAGGACTTGATAGAATCCTCTATTCTCCACTCCGATAAGATGGGTGAAAGGCACTCTGACATCGTTGAAGGAGAGTTGGGCCGTCGAGGTCATTCGAATGCCCATCTTGCCTGTGATCTCTGTGGCCACGAACCCTTTTGTCCCTTTTTCGACGAGAATTGTGGATTGACCGCGGTAAGGGGGCTTCGCATCGGGATCGGCCTGGCAGAGAACAACGAAGAAATCTGCGCGAGTTCCATTGGTGGTGAATGTCTTGGTTCCATTGATCACAAAGGAGTCCCCCTGTTTTAGCGCTGTTGTGGCCATCAGGGTGATGTCACTCCCGTGATCAGGTTCTGTGTAGGCGCCGGCAGAGATAAATTCCCCCCGGGTGATCGGAATGAGGTACTTCTCCTTCTGTTCCTGGGTTCCAAAACGAAGGACCACCTCTGAAGAGAAGTCAACCAGACTCAATGCGATCCCGACTCCAGAGTCTTGGCGACAGAATTCCTCAACGGCGAGGATATTTTCGAAAATTCCGTAACCCTTTCCTCCGTACTCCACAGGAAAGTGAATGCCTACGAACCCCGATTGGCAGGCCTTTTTCCAGAGCTCTTCAGGAAAGGTATGGGTCTGGTCCCACTCGAGGATCTTTTCTTTGTCAAACTCCCCTTGGGCAAACTCCCTCGCCGCTTTCTGGATGTTTTTCTGCCTTTCGGTCAATTCAAAATCCACCTTTTACCTCGTGACAGTTCGGAGTAATGAGTTCGGAGAAAACCTCAAAAGAGTCATGAGCCGTTGGGTTTTGACTCCGAGCTCCTAACTCTTCTTCAGATCTTTGACCTTCTCTTTCAATACAGGGACAAACTTGAACAAGTCAGCCACGATACCATACTGGGCCACACCAAAGATAGGGGCTTTTGGATCTTTGTTGATCGCAATGACCGTCCCCGCACCTTTCATTCCTGCAAGATGCTGAAAAGCACCACTAATGCCAATGGCAACGTATACTTTCGGTTTCACGGTCTTGCCTGAAGTCCCTACCTGACGGTCTTTAGGCAGCCACTTCTTATCCACAATAGGCCTGGAACAGGAGAGGGCCCCTCCCAGCATGTCGGCCAACTCTTTCACAAGTGGAATATTTCCAGCCTCTTTGATTCCTCTTCCGACTGAGACCAGGATGTCGGCTTGGGTGATATCCACTTCACCCACTGCTGCTTCCACATACTGGAGAAAACGCTTGGCCAGGCCTTCATCGGTCAATGGAGAGGGAACAGAGACGATTTCACCCGGAAGGGGCTCCTTCTCAACGACGGGAAAAGCACCCGAGCGGAGGGTGACCATGTAGGGTCCGTTCTTCACAAAAGAGACGGCTGCATTGACTTTTCCTCCGTAGAGTTGACGGGTGAGTGCAAAGGTTTCTCCTGCCGCATCAATCCCCATGCAGTCTGTGGCAAGAGGCATCTTCAATTGAATAGCCAGGGCTGGAGCGATATCCATGCCCATGGCCGTATGTGGAACGAGGGTAAGAAGCGGCTTCCTCTCTGTGATGAGTTGGGTAAGAACTTTCTGATAGGTCTCTGAGTTGAAGGCCTCAAGGCGATCATCTTCGACAAACAGCACCCGATTGGCCTTTGACTTGAGGGCTTCTGCTAGATTTCTTACCCCCTTGCCTAGAAGGGCGACCTCGATCTCTGCACTCATCCCCTCGGCCAATTGTCTTCCTTTGGAAAGGATTTCCCATGTGACGTCTCTCAATTCCCCCCGTCGATGTTCTGCCAAGGCAAGGATCTTCTTCATTAAACCAGCCCTCCTTTGTCTTTTAGAATGTCGAAAACCTTTAGCGCTACTTCTTCCGGTTTTCCATCCAACATCACTGCCCCTTCGCCGACTGGGGGAAGAAACACTTTTTCCAATCGTATGTCGGAACCTGAGAGGCCGACTTCTTCAGCCTCCAGATTGATATCGGAAATCCCAAGGGTCTTGATCTCTTTCTTAGCGACCTTCCGGATGCCCATGATTGAGACATAACGGGGTTCATTGATTCCAGTTTGAATGGTTAGGAGAGCCGGAAGGTCGACTTCAACTACTTCCTCTAATCCCCCTTCCAGCTCTCGATGGGCCTTCACCTTCTTATCCTGGACTTCGAGACGGTTGACGAGAGAAACATGAGGAATTCCCAAGATCTCGGCCAAGGCAACCCCTACCTGTCCATATCCGTCATCTTCAGCTTGTACGCCTGTGAAGACAAGGTCATGAGGAATCTTTCGAATCGCTTCTGCTAAAACCTTTGCCGTGGCGAAACCATCCGATCCCCCAAAAGCAGGATCAGTCAATCGTAGGGCATCATCCGCGCCCATGGCCAGACATTTCCGGAGGGATTCATTCGATTCCTCCCCTCCCATGGAAATCACCGTTACTGTTCCGCCCATTTTCTCCTTCAGCAGTATGGCTTCTTCGATAGCGTAACTATCCCATTCATTGAGATCGAATACCAATCCGCTCTTTTCAATGTCTTTTCCTGATTTGTCGATGATCACGTCCGCATCTGTTGTTTCCGGGACCCTCTTAATACAGACGATAATGTTCATTCAATTTCCTCCTTTCTCGGAACCCTCTCTCCCCTCTTTAGCTGTCGGTTCAACCCATCTCATCCCATCGCCTCCACGAGTAACTCCGTCAAATCCATCACCTTGATTTTTTCTTCAAAGCCGGATGTCTTCGCAGCGTCTTCCAATGTCAAGACACACATTGCACACTAAATCTGGGGGAAAAAGGGGATAAGCTACTAGTGATCCTCACTTCCCTCATCGATTTTGTCTCCCTTCTTGAAATCCTTTTCCGCACTTAATTTCTGGCAGATATTCTCGCGATAGTCTAAGATATCTGCTTTTAATCTGATCAGGCTGTTGATGCGTTCGTCGATCTTTCCCACATGGTTGTCCAACAGCTGCAAGAGTCGGGGTGGCACTTTTCTATTCGTCCGGCGAATTTGGTAAATATCCTCCAACTCATGTATCTCCGAGAGAGTGAGGCCAAGGTATTTGAGTCTTTTGATGAATTTGAGCCGTTGGTAGTCGCTGTCCGTATAGACCCTTTTCCCCCCTTCGATCCGTTTGACCGAATTGAGGAGCCCGATCTCCTCATAGTACCGAATTGTCCGGGGGCTCATCTCCAGAAGGCTAGCCAATTCACTGATTTTGGAGTATTTTAATCCTTCGATCTTCATTCACCAGCCTGGACATGGTCCACCTAACGTCAGCTGTCAAGATTGCCAAGAAAATAATCATCTCCAGCGTAAAAGGTTACTTGCCTACCGATAGTACTTCATGGCCTGCTTCTTCCAAATCCTTAACGATGTGTTCGTATTCTTCGATTCTTGCCCGGATTGCGGTGATCCTTTTACCATCCACAAGGAAAGACGGAGTAACAATGCTGATAATGTTGACCTCATATTTCTTGAACACTTCAAGTATCCCGAGCATGGCACCAGGCTTGTCTTCAAGGGAGATGGTCAGACGTGTCCCTTTCTGCTTGAGTCCAAAGATATCCACAAAGTGGGCTAAGACATCTGTCTTTGTAATGATTCCATACAGTTTCCCTTCTTCCAAAACAGGAAGGCACCCGATTTTGTGGTCGTGCATCAGTTGGACTGCTTCTTCAACAATTGTCTCAGGAGTGATCGTGATAAGCTTTTCCTTTGGGGTCATGAAAGCTGAAACTTGCAGTTTTCCCAAGAGATAATTGAGCTCCTGGATGCTGAGGAGATTCGCATTGGAAGGCGCCGCTTCCCGAATATCCCCGTCTGTGACAATTCCAACCAGGTGGTTGTGCTTGTCGACCACTGGAAGATGCCGGATCCCCTTCTCATGGATGAGATCTCGAGCTTCAAAAAAGGATGTGTCAGGACTAATAGTCACTGGATTTCTTTGCATCATCTCCCATGTAAAATCGCTGTAATGGATTTTCATGGCTTCTCCTTTCTTCAATTCCTGTGAGGACTCGAGGGTTCAATGATTCGAGGGTGGAAGGTGGAACGTCGAAGTTGGGTCTAACCACCTTCTACACTCTACCTTCCACTGTCTGATTACGATCCCTTGAATCCTCAGAAAGGTCAATTCGGAATTCATTCCCAGGTGCGTTGGTCCTCAATCTTCTTGGCTCCCTCTGGAATCGTCCCTTTCGACACGAATTTGACTTCTCCCCTTACTTTCATCACATCCCGGACAGACCTTTCGATCCTTTCCTTTAGCTTGTCAGACTGGGAATCTTCTCCCCTCAGTTCAATCAGGAAGGTCATTTCGTCCTTGTGTGCTCTTCTTGTGAGCAGTACCTGATACCGTGCGATCTGAGGAAACCTTGAAACCACTTCGTCAGCCTGGCCGGGATGGACAAAGAGACCCCTGACCTTGGTCGCCTGATCCACCCTCCCTAATATCTTGAGCAACCTTGGAGAGGTTCTACCGCAAGAGCAGGAAATTTCGCTTAGGGCCGAGAGATCTCCTGTCCCGAATCGAACCAAAGGATAGGCCTTGTTGAATGTGGTTGCGACAATCTCCCCCGTTTTCCCGGAGTCCAACTGTTTGCCGGTCTCAGGGTCAACGATCTCCACGATCTTGTCATCCGGGATATGCATCCCATTCTTCTCCAGACATTCGTAACCCAGGCATCGAATGTCAGCGGTCCCATATCCTT
>JBEKDJ010000105.1:0-13963 GCA_050014415.1 Thermodesulfobacteriota bacterium
TTCTTCAGACCGTCTTTATTTTTGGGCTGGGTCTTTTTTTCAGTTCCATCCACGTCTTTTTTAGAGACCTCCGATATATCTTAGAAGTTGTCCTGATGGCCTGGTTTTGGCTCACACCCATTGCGTATCCAATTTCATTGATTCCCGACCGGTATCTTTTTTTCTACAAACTGAATCCCATGACCCTTTTCGTGACAGCCTACCGTGAAGTGCTATTGAATGGGGTACTGCCGATCCCGAAATATTGGATGGCCATCCTTCTTGCGACGGCAGGTTCACTTATCCTGGGGTCTCTTCCCTTTTCAAGGATCAGGAAGAGGTTGGCTGAGGAGATTTAAGTGATTGAGGTCATCAATGTCTCCAAGAAATTCAGGATATGGGAAGACCGCAGCCGGGACCTGAAAGAGACCACCGTCAACTTCCTGAGGGGGAAGAAGCGTTCCTTTAGAGATCTTTGGGCCTTACGGGAGATTGACCTCAAGATCAAAGAGGGAGAGACCGTTGCCTTTATCGGAGAGAATGGCTCAGGGAAGAGTACCTTGCTGAAACTATTAGGCGGCATCTATACACCGGATGAAGGGAAGATTACCACCCAGGGTAAGATTTCGAGCTTGTTGGAACTCGGAGTTGGATTTCATCCGGATCTGACAGGAGAAGAGAACATCTATCTCAATGGAGCGATGCTTGGTTTCAACCGAAATGAGATGCAAAAGAGATTTGATGAGATCGTTTCCTTTTCAGAGTTAGGAGATTTCATTTACTCTCCCATTCGTACCTATTCCTCCGGCATGGCGATGCGGCTCGGGTTTTCCGTGGCCATGTGTGTGGATCCGGATATTCTGCTGATTGACGAGGTCTTGGCCGTAGGGGATGAAGCCTTTCAGAACAAATGCTTGGAGCGACTTGAGACATTTAAGACTTCCGGAAGAACAATTATCCTTGTCTCCCATGGTCTGGAGATGATTCAGAAGTTTTGCGAAAGGGTGATTCTGCTACATGAGGGCAGGGCTGTTTGTGACGATGTTCCCGAAAAAACTATTGAAGCCTACCATGTCGTTCTTTATGGCCGTGAATATTCTCCGGTCCATCAAAAGGTTCTTGAAGTCGGTGAGATAAAAAGCCGAGATATTCATCTCGCGGAAACACATTCCTGGGATGAAGAGAAACCGAGGGAAAGAACAGAGGATATGCCAGGAGAGGGAAACAAGTTTGAAGTGGTTACTATGGAGTCCCCTCGCTATCAACGGCACGGGACATTTGAAGCGGAGATCACGAGAGTCGTTATCAAAGCAGAAAATGGTCTGGAAACAGTTGCGTTCACTCCCGGGGACTTAATTTCCATCTGTCTTCATATTCGATTTCATCAGGACCTAGAAAACCCAAATGTTGGTATCGCTATTTTAAGGCATGAAAACAGTAAGACGATTGTCGTTTATTCAACCAATACATTTCGGAAAAATATGGACCTTGGTCTTTCAAAAAGAGGTACTGATATTGATGTTGAATTTATTCAGAGGGTTTCCCTACCGGAGGGAGAATATTATCTTACTGTCGCGATTACCAATTCCTATGATTCGAGATTTTATGACTGGCATGAGAATTTGAAAACATTCCAGATCAAAAAGTCAGGTGATAGCTGGGAAGGGATGATTGATTTGAATAGTCAGATTATGATTCGTAAATAGACGGCCAGATATAGATGCCAAAGCACCTCTTCTCCGTTCACTTCGACATCGTCCACGGCTGCCAGCTGCGCTGTGTTGGTTGCCCGAACTCGACTCTGGAACCCAAGATTCAGCAGATTTCCGTTGAGGACTTCACGCTCTGCCTGGGCAACATCGACGTTGAACGAATACACACCTTCCGTCTATTTAACTTTGGAGAACCGCTGCTGCACAGGCACCTTTGGGCTATCGTCGCAGAGATTCCGAACCAGCGATGGAAGGTGTCCGTCGTCGAGGTCAGCACGAACGGGCAGTGGGTTGACTGGGACGGATTCGAGGCAATGGTGAAACTCGAGGTCGTCAACAAGCTGGTCGTGAGCTGCGACGGCGATGGGACGCCGGAGGATTACGAACGGCTGCGGCCGCCCTCGAAGTGGGAGAAGCTCGTTGAATTTCTTGAGCGCGCGCGGTATCTGCGCGACCGCTGGGCACCGGCCATGCAGCTGTGGACGCGCACGGCGATCCGCACGCGCGCTGATGCGCAGCGGTGGGAGGATTTCCTCCGTCCGCGAGGCTGGCTGCCGGAGTTCCGGCGCTGGATGTTCCTGCCTGAATCGAAGCAAAACCTGACCGGGCGAGGGGTGACCGTTCCGGATGGTCCCTGCCTTTTTTTTGCTGATGCAAGCGAATTTACATCACACCCGTGGTTCGGTGAAATCAACCTGCTTTACGTTGATGCGGACGGCACAGTCGTGCCGTGCTGCATGCACCCGCGGGCAGGCATGCTCGGCAACCTGAAGACCCAGAAATACAGCGAGATCTTAGGCGGCAACGCTCGCCAGTTAATGAAGCAGACAATGCAGGAGAACCGACACGCGATGCCTGCGTGCGGCAACTGCGATGTTGGCCCGGTGGGCGGCGAAGGGCCATCATTCCGGAGTGCAATGATATCGCTTGATAATTTATGAATGTTTTTGCATAAAAGTTTATCGAAAGATAGTTGGAAGTTTGTCGCTTCAGGGAATACAGAGTGCAGGAGTCAGAAGT
This sequence comes from Thermodesulfobacteriota bacterium, assembly GCA_050014415.1. Classification (GTDB taxonomy): domain Bacteria; phylum Desulfobacterota; class BSN033; order BSN033; family UBA1163; genus JBEKDJ01. Next base: position 2,712 of record JBEKDJ010000105.1, read on the forward strand.
CAGAATGAAAACACAATTGCTGCCCGTTTTTGCTCGTGGCTCAACGCACAAGGCTAACCAATCATCTATGCTGGATTCCAACTCCTGACTTCTGAATTCTAAGTGCAGGACACAAATTCCCAGGTTCATGCATATAGGAATCCAATCTCCTGTGCCCAATGACCAATAAGTTGATGTCTTTGTTAATTGAGGTTCCTGAATGAAATTTCAAAAAACATAACGGGTACCTTTTGGGTTATTGAAACTTCAGCGATTGGATATTATTTGGAATTTGGTTATTGCCATTGAAGGTGTGAAAAGAGGTTTAGAGAGATGAGGACTTTTCCATGGGTCATCTTGAAGGTGAGGGGAAGAAAAACCACTGCTGTGGGGCCCATCGGCAGCCCCAAAGATGTTCCATTGAGGTAAGGTTTTGAAATTGTACCGCTTGAATAAGGCGAAGCTTGGTATATTACTTATTACTCTTTCTGCCTTACTTTCTAATTCGTTCACGTTTTGGAAAGCAATAGAACAATATCGAAAATCACCAAATGAAGATGAGATTACTGCATATGAGAAAAGATTTAGGATGATGAAAAGTATATTACCTCCGCATGGTGTGGTTGGTTATGTAGCAGACATAGCCGATCAACAGTCAGCCCAATGGTATATGGAATATTTTTTGACCCAGTATGTTCTATCCCCTGTCATTGTAGTCAATGAAACCTCTCGCCATCTTGTTATCGGGAACTTTCATGGTCCTATAAACTCATATCACGTTCCTTATGACGCCCATTTAGTTACCGTTCGAGAGTTTGATAATGGTGTTATTCTTTTCAAAAACAAGGAAGTAAATTGATGTTCACGTTGGTTCTAACAATACTCATGCCATTGCTTTTGGGATTTATCTTAGTCTCCTTTTTGTGGCCAAATCAGAAACAGTTTTATTGTGACTTTCTAATCAAGGCAAATATCGGTGTTGGCTTAGGGTTCGGGATCTTATCGATTATCTTTTTTCTATGGCTATTAGTTCTGGGTCCAAACGGCATATTTTTCATATTCGAGAAGTTATTGTTTATCATTTTGATTGTAATAATCGCTTGGCATTTAATTAAAACACGGAAGCCCAACTTACGCTCTGAAATCCATCAAAAAACCTCTGAGGAATTAAAGAGCCGAAGTCTTCATTTTATTTTTCTAACTTTATTCGTTTTTGCTTTTATTACTTTCATATTATCGGTGTTAAGAACACCTCATGGAGGATGGGATGCCTGGGCGATCTGGAATATGCGGGCAAGATTTATATCTAGAAGTGCAGAATATTGGAAAGATGCTTTTTCTAACGTTTTTGCCCATCCCGACTATCCTTTACTTGTTCCCTTGAGTGTCGCCCGTATTTGGAAAGAGGTAGGTCATGAAACAAATATTATTCCTGCGGCTATAGCAATGCTTTTTACTTTTTCCAAAATTCTATTAATCTTTTCCTCATTAACGATTCTACGCAGTAAGAGTCAGGGGTGTTTAGCTGGTCTGGTTTTGTTGGGGACTCCCGCATATATTCAAGTGGGAGCCTTACAGCTAGCGGATCACCCTTTGGGATTCTTTTTCGCTTCAACCTTTATTCTGTTGGCCCTGCATGACCGATCACCCACTAAAGACAATAACAGGCTCCTATGCTTAGCTGGAATAACAACTGGCCTTTCTACATGGACGAAGAACGAAGGTCTCTTATTTTTGGTATCGATTATCATTGCCCGTTCATTTGTGATCATTCCAACGAAAGGATGGAGAATTTTCTTACATCAAATAGGTATCTTCCTACTTGGAGTGATGCCCATATTGTTGGTTGTTCTTTATTTTAAGATAGTGATTGCTCCACCAAACGACATCTTATCATTGCAGAATTTGTCAAAAACATTTAACCATTTGTCTGATGTTTCAAGATATTTCCAAATCATGAAGGCATTTTTAAAATCAAGTGTTAAATTTACAGGAGGAATTATCGGTGTGCCGCTATTGGTTGTATACCTTTATCTGGTGGGAATAAGTAAGGAAAAAAGATATAGGATGAGCATCCATACACTGTGGATTACATTTTCCCTAATGCTCCTAGGTTACTTTTTTGTCTATATCATCACGCCTTATAATCTCAATTGGCATCTGGAAACTTGGCCCCGTCTTCTTCTTCAACTTTGGCCAAGTATTGTATTCTATTTTTTTATGCTCGTTCGTAGTCCAGAACAGATGATGTTGGAAAAGAAGATCTGTCTATCCTAAATGTTAATTTTCGTTTGAAAACCCTTGGATACTGGAATCGCCAAACCGTTCTTACCAACTGATGGGAGAAGGAAGAAGATTTTTACTAAAAGGATCTCGGCCATTCATCTATCAGGTTTCTTAACGGATCATGCCAAGAGGCGGGCGCTCTATTATGCCGATGGATTGACGGGACTCAGGGGTTTTGCTGCCCTCTAGGTGCTTATCTATCACGTCTGGGTTGCCTCCACACCACGCCGTATCTCGATTGGAATCGGTTCTATTTCGATGGACTTCACCTCCTTTTTTAGTTGCGGGTGGGCTGGGGTGGACATTCTATACACATTATCAGGGTTCCTCCTAACACTGCCGTTTGCGAGGGCAGTGATCGAGAAGATTGAAAAACCTCCATTACGGCGTTATTTCCGTCGCCGCATTTTAAGGGTCTTCCCTGCCTACTATGCACAGTTAGGGATATTGCTGATTCTAGCGTGGCTTAGAATTCACGGAGAGATTCCAAAGTCTGGCAACTTGTTGGCCCACGTTCTGATGCTCCACGATTTTTCATTTGAATATTTTACATCGATCAATGGGATCTGGTGGACATTGCCGATCGAGTTCTCTTTTTATCTCGTCTTGCAAGTCCTCGCCATCTTTATCAAGAAAAGCCGTTGGCCCATGCTCCTCGTTGGGGCCGTTATGGTCACCATTTCTTATCGCTATTTTATGTTTCAAGCAATCGCTCAAAAGTCGGTCGAATATAAAGTATGGTTACTCGAACAATTCCCGGGCCATATCGACCAATTCGTTTTCGGCATGTTCGCCGCCTACTTTTATGTGAAATCAAGGCGGCCAGAAATATCTTATCCCAAGAAGATCCTGCACTTCTTTCCCACGGCCTGCATCTGCTTTGGAATCATCGGGGTGATTCTCTTCCTTTATCTTATACACATCCATGTCCTTCAGTACTGGGATGGGCATTTCCTTCTCTTTGTCTGGCATGGATGTGTTGGACTCTTAATTGCCTTGATGATCTATGGCATTGCAGTGAATGGTCGCCTGAGTCCGTTCCTTTTCGGAAATAGATTCATGGTCGGCATTGGGGTTGTCGGTTACAGCTTATATCTTTGGCACCCTCTTCTGATCGGTTGGCTTCAGAGATGCGGGCTGTTAACGAATTATAAGGGATACCTCTTTCCGGTTTTATTGCCTGTGGCGTTGTTCGCCTCCCTTGGGGTAGCCGCCTTTTCATATCTGTTCATCGAGAGACCTTTCCTGAATATAGGAGTGGGGACTGGCGAAAAGATTGTATAAGAGGTTGCTGAAAGAACCACTTTGTATCAAACTCTCTTCCCGTTTCAAATATGCAATAGTCAAATGTTTCTTTGACATTTGTCCATAAATTATTGACAATTTGAATAAACTCTTAGAAATTCTCGTCTAATCCTTTGTGTTGGAGCCATTTAGAATCTATGCTGTCCAGTTAGGCTGTCGCCGCTCAGGTGCCAACGAATATCCATAGGAGGTGCGAAGATGAAGATATGGATGCCTTTAATTCTGATAGTTTTGTTGATGCCGTCGGTGGGGTGGGCTCAACCAGATCCTCCTTTGTTAATCGGGCCAACTTACGTAATGGTTGGAGAAGAATATTATTTTGGGCTTAATTGGACAGACGCAAACGAAGAGTATTATGTTGATTGGGGTGACGAGACCGTCTCAGGATGGATAAGGGCGTCAATACTTCCAATATGTGGGCGTGTCCTTCATTGTTATTCCCATATTTGGATTTCACCAGGCACTTATATTGTAAGGGCTAAGATAAGATATACATCCTCTCCAGTTGAATCAGGTTGGTCAGATCCGTTAACGATTACAGCGCAATTACCTCCATCCAACATTATAGGGTTATTGGAATACCCCAGCAGTGGATTTATATCTGGATTAAATCCTATCTATGGCTGGAGTATACATCCACAAAGTATTACCAAAATAGAACTTTATATTGATGATCAATTAATAGGGAATATTGCCTACGGTGGATCGAGACCTGATGTTAAGGCTTCTTTTCCAGACTATCCTAACGCGGAGAATTCTGGATTTGCAACGGTTTATGATTTTTCCAGTCTTTCTCAAGGAATCCATGTTATTAAGGTAAGGGCTTATAATCAGGACGGCCTATTTAAAGACTTTACAGTTTCCGTAAATGTTGTAAAATTTCATGGAGATTTTGTTTCGGAAATGAATCCAAGCCAAAGATGGCTCAGATTTAATAGGGTTATAGCGGATGGGACAAAAAAACGATATGATATCTTAATCCAATGGGATATTGAATCACAGGGATTTAGAATTATTGAAATAAGAAAAAGAGGGAAATAGGAAAGGTAGGGTCTGATCGTATCTGATTGATCAAACCCTACTTATTCTGTCATTTCAATATCTCTCACAAGCGCCAACAGCCCATTGAACTCCTCCACCAGGAAGGTGGCCAATAAGCCTGATTAAACCAACATTTTCCAAAAAGTAATAATCCCATGATCTAATGGAAGGCAATGCAATCGAAATAGGTTTGCTCCTTTGCACTGGAATTTCTTTGCTTACCCTGTGGCTCTTGGTACAAAAAGAGGCCGATATTCCATAATATAGAAAGCAACATAAGCAATGCAACAACCAGCCACCACAAAAAGGCCACAAACACAGACTAAAACGGGGGGCCGTTGCATTACTTTTGCGGTCCTCTATAATGGAGAGCAAACAGACAAACCAGCCAACCCCTTTCGTCCGGGAAATCTCCTTGGGTGGTCCATATAGCCTCACTAGATCCCTTCGGCGCTGATTTGTTGCCCAAAGCGACCAGAGCGTTATTGAGAATAGGATGGGGAAACCAAGCATGGAAGCATAGAAAATAACATCTTTTGACCTCGGATATTGTGTTAAAATCGTAACACTGACGATTCCTAACCTCCTAGCTGCTTCAAGATCTCCCGGAAAGTGAAAGATTGAGAGAGGCAAAATGATAAGTAGCAAATATCCCTAATAGAAAGCCTGAAAAGAGTATGCCGATATGATACTCATAGAGATGAGCCGATGGTAAGGACTTTTCGTCTCTTTCGTCTGTCTTCAACATGTCGGTCTGTCTCATTAGGACTAAATGCAGGGATTTTAGGCCTATTTGTTTATAGGTATATATTCAACTAAAGATGCTGAAAAGGCAAGCCATAAATTTTCTATGATAATGTTGATTTTCCTTAATTTTACGTATATGGTGGATATTTCATTCATCTTCTCTTGATGAAATAACTTCTTTTTGCTATAAATTCCCATAAACAAAGATAGTTTCTTCATCCTTTTTGTTCACACATTTTTGGAACATAGTATATTAGTCATACATAATTTCAATGAGTGGTCATTATGGTAGGGTTCAGAGATTACTGGAGAGCAGCGGCCATTTTTCTTCTCTTCGTCGCCATCTTTTTCTATCCCTTATTCTTTGGACGTATCCTCTCTCAATCTGATGTGATCTACTTTTTCCCACCCTGGACGGCAGTGAAACCTCAGGACCTTTCAACTCCGTCCAACCCCGTTCTCAGTGATCAGACACGGGAATTTCTTACCTTCTTCAAAGTTGCCCGTGAATCAATGCACCAGAAAGAGCTTCCATTGTGGAATCCTTACATCATGGGTGGCACTCCTCTTCTTGCCAACAGCCAGTCAGCCCTTCTCTTTCCCTTAAACTGGCCTTCCTACTTCCTTCCTCTCTATCTCGGCTTTACTGTGAGCGCCTTACTAAAGATGTTCATCGCCAGCTTCGCTACTTATGCGTTTGCTCGTAAGATTTGTCTTTCCCATTCGGCAGCCATCCTAGCAGGAACAACTTATACGTTTTCGATCTTCAATGTGTTCTGGCTGAACCATCCCCACACGAATGTTACTATTTTTTTCCCTCTGCTCCTTTTGCTGGCAGAGATGATAAAAGAGAGACCGACTCTTCACTCCATGGCGATTTTGGGGTTGACAGTAGGGATTCAACTTCTTGGCGGTCACGTGGAGATTGCTTTCCATATTGCCGTAGCTGTCACCCTCTTCTTCTTGTTCCGTTTGATCGAATACAGAAAGGACGGACGAGCTTTGCTCCTCAGGTTAAAAACCTATGTCGGTGGTTACACTTTGGGATTTTTCTTGGCTGGCGTGCTTCTTCTGCCCTTCTTGGAATTTCTTTCTCAAAGCGCTACCTGGCAGGTTCGATCCTATAATAACCCCTTCTCCCTCAATCCTATGGGCCTCATTTCCATGGTTCTTTCAGACTTTTTTATCCGGCCGTCATGGGCGGTTGATATCTCCGGCTACCATGCCTTCAATCTCTATGCAGGCATTTGCCCGCTGGTGCTTTCACTTGTAAGTATATTCTGCCTGCGGCAGAGGATGAGAATTTTCTTTGGCGGTCTTTCTCTTTTTGCCTTACTAATTGTCTTTCGTGTTCCTCCTTTTTTCTCGCTTCTCACCTCTCTTCCCTTGTTTAAGCAAGCGCCTAACTTTTACATGGTTCTTTATCATGTTCTTAGTGTTAGCCTGTTAGGAGGAATGGGAGCTGATTTGATTCGGGCTGGAGAAAAAGACGATGCCTCACGTGGAAGACTCAAAAAGCTCTTGATTAGCACCAGTTTTGTTCTGCCACTGTTAGCCACTGGCATTATCTTACTGGTGATGAAAACATCTTTTCTATCTCCTGCTATAAAGAGAGTGGAGAGTCTGTCAGTCCCTGCTTTGGGTTATATACTTTACCAGATAGGGAGCAACTGTGCCCGAAGTGCCCTTTTTGCGGGTTTCACTTTTATCCTTCTTGGTGCAGCCTGTATGGTTCGTAGGCCAAAGGGCCTTCTGGAAGCGATGGCTGTTATCATCACCTTTGTCGATCTCTTTGTCGCTGGTTCGGGATGGAATCCTGCAATCCCAGTCCGGTGGGCAAAACCTTCTCTTCCTCCTGCCATCCAGTTCTTGAAACAAGATAGAGAAGTATACCGCGTGGCTGGTATTGGTTCTGTCATGCCCCCCAATCTGGCGACTATCTGCAGCCTTCAAGACATCAGAGGGTATGACGTACCTGTGACAGCTCGTTATCACACCTTTTTTCGGAAGGCCCTAGGAGGGAAAGCAGAATGGTGGATCTATGATCTCCCTAGATGGTCAGATGAATATTTAGGCTTCTTAAGCCTGATGAATGTCAAGTATATCCTGAGTGTTGAACCTCTGTCACCTACTCTTGAGCTGATTTATGACAAAGAGGTCAAGATCTATAAAAACCAGAACGCCTTTCCTCGAGCCTTCTTGGTCCACAGGGTGGAAAGCGTAAAGGATGGGGAAACAGCATTCAACCGGGTCATGGCCCTCGGCCCAGAACTCCGTCGGGTAGGGGTGATAGAGGGGCTATCGGATCCTTTTATTAAGATTCTTCCCTTTCAGGAAGAGGACGTCAAGGAAGACCGAGTTCAGATCGTCGAGTATTCTGCACGGCAGGTGAGGATAGATGTTGAAACATCCTCCCCTGGTTTTCTCATTCTTGGTGACACTTTTTTCCCAGGGTGGAAAACCTTTGTGGATGGCAAGCGAGTACCCGTATATCGCGCGAACTATCTATTGAGGGCGGTTGCATTGTCGAAGGGAAGCCATAAGCTTGTTTTTCTTTATCAGCCTCTTTCTTTTTACCTCGGTTTAGGAATCACCGTTATTTCCGGAGTGATTATATTAGTGTGTCTAAGGAGGAGGAAAAAGTGACCAGGGGGAAGGTGATTATTGTTATGCCTGCTTTTAATGCAGCTGCTACTTTGGAACAGACCTTTATGGATATCCCTGCTGGGGTAGCAGATGAAGTGATTCTGGTTGATGATGGTAGCCAAGACAATACGATTGAGATAGCAACCCGTTTGGGCATCACAGTGATCCAGCATGGGAAGAACAAAGGATACGGAGGTAACCAAAAGACCTGCTATCGTGAGGCTTTGGCTCGGGGTGCTGAGGTGATTGTGATGCTGCATCCAGACTATCAGTATGACAGCCGTTTGATTCCTTATTTTCTCGGCTACATAGAAATGGACATTTGCGACATCATGCTGGGTTCTCGTATCCGCACCCGAAGAGAAGCCCTGAAAGGTGGGATGCCACGCTATAAGTATTTCATGAACCGGATTTTGACACTCATTGAAAATATCGTCTTGGGTCAAAATTTGGGGGATTGTCACTCAGGGTTTCGCGTCTATAGGCGAGAAGTCCTTGAGAAGATTCCCTTTGAGAAAAACTCCGATGATTTTGCCTTTGACTCAGAATTCCTTGTTCAGGCCGCCTTCCAGGGGTGCCGGATAGGCGATGCCCCTGTTCCAGTGCGCTATTTTGCTGAGGCCTCAAGCATTGATTTTGCCAGCGGCCTAAAGTATGGTTTGAAGACCCTTTGGGTATTGGCAAGATACCTTCTTCAGAAATGGGGGGTAATTCGCAGTTCACTGTTCAGTACCCCCCCATAATGAGATTTTGAAACATTACAGACCGAAGCGTCTGGTATGGATTTAGATTCGTATAGAATTGCATATTGTATTGCCAAAGACGAAAGGATTAATTATGTCAATGAGCGAAAGAGAAATCAAAAATTATAAGGAATTTTGGGAGAGTGTGAGTGGTACTTACAAGAATGCCATTTTGATGATGGATGGGAGTCCGGACGATCAGGTTCTTAACTTAACAGGCCAATATATGGCAAATAGGATTGCTCATGCCTTATTCGTTCATCGAGACGATAATATCTTCGAATTGGGCTGCGGAGTAGGGAGAATTGGGAAGTTTATTGCTCCTTTATGCTCGAAATGGCATGGATTTGACATCTCAGAAAAGATTATCGGCTATGCTAGAGAGCGGATGAAAGACTATAAGAACGTGAACTTCCAGGTTCTTGATAAGACTGAATTGAAAGGGATACCGGAAAACTTTTTTGATAAGGGCTATTCTCATGCCGTCTTTATCCATTTGGATAAAGAGGACTTCTTCTTGTATCTTAAAGAAGTATTTCGGGTATTAAAGCCAGGAGGACTTTTCTATTTCGATACATGGAACTTAGCCCATGAGGCCGGATGGGAACGGTGGTTATGGGAGGTGGACGCATGGGCTCAATCTGATCAGAAAGAGCGAAAACATGTGAGCCGAAACCAATTCTGTGTTCCCCAAGAGATCAAAATCTATGTTGAAGAAGCCGGCCTCACAGAGGTTTTCTGCCTGAGCGATTCTTTTTGGATTCAAACACTTGTATTAAACCCAGATGGAGAATCAAAAGATAAGGTCGAACTATTAAAGAGAGAAATCAACCCTATTCTTCCAAAGATTGGCGTCCCTGCGACTTTAAATATCTTATTTAAACATCAACTTAGCCTTTTAAAGGGAGAAATGAAGCCTATTGAGTTTTATGAACTTCTACAGCAGATGGAGGGGGACGAGGAGGTCTTTTTATATAGAGATTGGTTAAGAGAAGTGTGGAAGCATCGTAAAGATGAATGGGGAATATACCCAGGAGGGAATCTTTAATTTTTTTATTGGGGGACGGAACGTAATTTGATCAAAACGGATTCGATCCCGTTCCTATCTTTTTCATTCGTCGCATATGGAAGGGCCTTTTCAAGGTTCTCTATGGCCTTCTCTTTTTTCCCGGTTCTTATATAATTGATCCCAAGCATGAAATAAGCCTTCCCAAACTTGGGGTTGAGTCCTATCGCCTTTTCAAATGCAAGGATCGCCTCACCATAATTTCTCATTGTACTACAGACCATCCCAAGGTGATAATAAGCCTCGAAGAATCTTCTGTCTAATTTCACAGCTTCTTTATATTCGTTGATTGCTTCGATGACCAGCCCTTTGTTCTCATAAAGCTTTGCCAGATTAAAATGGTATTCTGCCATTGGGGAGCCGATCCGGATCGCATTCTCCTCTTCCTTGATGGCCTCATCAATCAATCCCTTCATGGCCAATGCCTTGGCAAGATTATTATAGGCTTCTGCATGATCAGGACTCAAAGAGATGGTTTGTCGAAAGGCTTCGATCGCTCGATCAAACTCTTTTTTCTCTAAGTAGATCACCCCTAAATTGTTATAAGCCTTGGGATTGGAGCGCTCCAGTTGGGTCGATTTTTCAAACTCCTCGACAGCCTTATCGTAATCACCCAAGAACATATAGGAGACGCCTAAGTTCGTGTAGATTTCATGATTGAGTGGTTCCTTCTTCAATACACCCCAAGAGGTTGCAATGGCTTGATGATAAAGACCATAGCGGTTGTACGATGCAATCAAGTTGATTTTCGGCCGTGTCTTATATGGAGATTTTCTTGCCGCATCGCTCCAGAGGATTAGATCATCCTTAAATATACTGTTCCTCTCTATTGTAGCATAGGAATAAAAGGCCAAAATGAGGATTGGGACTCCCAAGACAAGGGCATACCTTATCCTTTTTGGATAAGGGTAGATGAATAAACGATGGAGATAGTGAAGTCCGAGAGTGAGAAGGAAGGCGTATGAGAAAATCGGAAGATATAACCGGTATTCCACCATTATATCCCAGATTGGAATCAAACTCGATGTGGGGATCAGGACGATAAAGAACCAGCCAATACAGAAAGAAACCAACCTGTTTTTCTTGATCAAAGAGATAGCCAGAATAACGAGGAGGAGGAGGATGGAAACAGATATCCAAGTGGGGTATTCAAATAGAGATTTTGAAACCCGAAAGTCATGATCAATATTTAACCATCGAGGCAATGGCAGTATGAGAAGTTTGAAGTATTGGATGATCACATTTGTCTGGGTCAAGAGATTTTCCCAAGGAGACCAACGCCATCCACTCGATCCCTTTAACAACAGATGCAGCATTCCTCCTTGTAGAAAGAAGAGGAGATAGATAAGGAGGGAAAGGAGGAAAGGGAGATAGAGCTTTAACCTTTTAATGATCTGTTCCCTATCTTTACAAATGAAAAGAAAATCGAATAGAATCAA